>CAYPEE010000058.1:0-10172 GCA_964409665.1 uncultured Oscillospiraceae bacterium | reverse complement strand
GTTTCTAATAAATCTATTCCTGGAGTTAGAGCCTTTGTTTGTCTACTTTTAATATCCCGCTCGCCGGCCTTGACGGCCCTGTCGAGTTCGGCTTTGACCTCCTCCGGGATCTCCTCCCCCTGTTTGGAAAGTTCCTCCAGCTGCCCCTTCGCGGCGTTGCCGGCGTCCATGATCTGGGCCAGTTCCACCTCCCGCTCGGGGGTGAGCAGATCCACCTTGCCGATCTCCTTCAGGTACATCCGCACCGGGTCGTCGATGGCGAAGGCGTCCAGCATGGCGTTGGGGTCTACGATCTCCTCCTCGGGCAGTTCCTCCAGTTCGCCCGCGGGAGGGGTCAGTTCGTCCTCCAGCGCGGAGGGAAAGTCCTCCTCGACGGCGGTGTCCACCCCCAGGTTCTCCAGTACGTCGTAGATCCTGTCGAACTGCTCGGTCTCCAGGTTCAGGGAGTCCATGGCCTCCATCAGTTCGCCGGAGGACAGCTTGCCCTTTTTGTAGCCGGCGTCCACCAGTTCCAGCAGCTTCTCTCCGCCGGCCACCCCCTCCATCATCCTGGACAGTTCCTGCTTGGCGGCCTCCAGCTTTTCCGGGCTCACCTGGATGTCCACCGTCTCCGGTCTCCTGCCGTTCTTTTTCTTCTCGCTCATGGCCCTTTATCCTCCCAACCCTTTTTTCTGCCTCAGCGCGTCCTTCAGGGCGTTCAGCCCCTGGGCGTCTGTGATGTCTTCACGGTCCCTCCGCGCCAGGATGGCGCTCTTAAAATCCTCCAGGGCTGCCTGGGCGGTGTTCCGCGGCTGGGGCTCCTGGAGGACGGCGGCCAGCTGGTCCAGTTCCGCCGGGGAACACTCCCCCTCCAGGGCGGAGAGCGACAGCCGCCGTCCCTCCCGCCACCGCCGCTGTAAAATACCGTAGGCCTTCCCCAGCAGCGGCGAGGAGAAGTCCTCGGGGGCCAGTCCGTCCAGCTGAGCGAAGAAGTCCCCGTCCAGCAGCACCACCCGGAGCACCCCCTCCTCCGCCCGGGCGGAGCGGACGTCGGTGTAGCGCAGTTCCCGCTCTTTGGGCTGGAGCTGGCGGGCGGGCGTCATGCTCTGGCGCTCCTCGTCCTTTTTGGCCTGCCAGCGTTTCCGCCGGCGGAGGCGGTCCACCTCCTGGGCCATCGCCTCCCGGCTGACGCCGGCGACGCCGGCGGCCCGGCCGCCGTAGATCTCCCGCTCCACCGGGCTGGCGAGGGACGCCACCACCTCCGCCGCCGCCTGAAGGTAGCGGGCCCGCTGGTCGTCCCGCCCGAGATCGAACTGCCCCTCCAGGGCGGCCAGACGGTACTCCACCGAGTTGGCGCTCCGCTCCAGCAGGCCTTGAAACGCCTCGGCGCCGCAGTTCCTGATGTAGTCGTCCGGGTCCTGTTTGACCAGTTCCCCGTCCTCCGTCCTGCGGCGGGGCAGGCGCAGGACCTTTACAGCGATGTCCGCGTTTTTCAGCAGGGCGACGGCCCGCTGGGTGGCGTCCTCGCCGGCGGCGTCGTTGTCCAGACAGAGTACCAGTTCCCGGGTGTACTTCGCCACTATGCGGATGTGCTCCTCGGTGAGGGCGGTGCCCATGGTGGCCACGGTGTTGTCGAAACCTGCCTGGTGCATGGTGATCACGTCGATGTTGCCCTCCACGAGGATGAAGTTGGGCCGTTTGGTATTTTTGGCGTAGTTCAGTCCGTAGAGGACAGAGCGTTTTTTGAAGACGGCGGTCTCCGGGGTGTTCAGGTATTTGGGGGCGGAGTCGTCCATCACCCGGCTGGTGAAACCGATCACGTCCCCCCGGGCGTCGATGACGGGGAGCATCAGCCGGTTCCGGAATTTGTCGTAGACGCCGCCGTTTTTGCCCGCCACCGCCAGACCTGCGTCGATCAGGTCCTTTTTGTCGTAGCCCTTCTCCGCCATGGCCCGGATGAGGGCGTCCCAGGCGTCGGGGGCGGCCCCCAGGCCGAACCGGGCGGAAAATCTGGGACTGATGCCCCGTTTGTCCCGGGTATAGGCGCACACCGCCGCCCCCTCCGGCGTGGAGAGCGTCTCCCGGTAGAACCGGGCGGCCTCCCTGTTCAGCTCCAGGAGGCGCCTGCGCTGCCCCCGCCGGCGGCCGTCGGAGGCGTCCTCCTCCGGCACGGTCATCCCCGCCTGCTCCGCCAGTTTCCGGACGGCGTCGGGAAAGGTCAGGTTCTCGATCTCCATCACAAAGGAGATGGCCCCGCCCCCCTTGCCGCAGCCGAAACAGTGGAAGATCTGTTTGGCCTCGCTGACGGAAAAGGACGGCGTCTTCTCATGGTGGAAGGGGCACAGGCCCCAGTAGTTGGTCCCCCGCTTTTTCAGGGGCACATAGGCCGAGACCACGTCCACGATGTCCAGCCTGTCGTTCAGTTGGTCCAGGAAGCTGTCTGGAATGGGCACGGTCTCACCCTCCTGCATATTAGCCAAAACGGGCCCGTTTTATCACAATTTTCCGCATTTACCCGGAAATGGGCACGGCTCTCAGGGTCTCCCCCAGTTTCACGGCCTCGATCCCCCCGGCGGAAAGTTCGGTCATCCGCCCGGAAAACGCCTCCGCCCGCTCCTCGGGCAACAGGGCGCGGACGGTGACGGCGGCGGCGTATTCGATCTCGCCCACCACGCCTCCCAGAGCGGCGCACTCGCTTTTCACCCGCTCCAGGAACCGATAGGGGCAGCGCACCGCCAGTTCCGCCCACCGGCGCACGGCGGAGATCCCCGCCGCGGCCAGAGCGTCCCTGGCGGCCCGGGTGTAGGCCCGGATCAGCCCGCCGGTTCCCAACAGCACCCCGCCGAAGTACCGGGTCACCACGCAGCACACGCCGGTGACCCCCTCCCTCTGGAACACCGCCAGCATGGGCCGGCCGGCGGTGCCCTGTGGCTCCCCGTCGTCGGAGCAGCGCGCCGGGCCGTCCTGAATGAGATAGCACCAGCAGTTGTGCCGGGCGTCGTGATGCCGCTTTCTGGCGCCCTCGACGCAGGCGCGGGCCTGCTCCTCGCTGTCCACCGGCCACACCTGGCCGAGAAAAACGGAGCGCTTTTCGGTGAACTCCGCCGAGGCCGCTCTGGCGGGAACGAGGTATTCCGTCACGTCACTTCACCATCCAGCCCGTTGGGATGAACAGCCGGCCGAACGTCTCCACCGCGTAGGTATCGGTCATGCCGGCGATGTAATCGGTCACCGCCCGCTCGGTCCCCTCCTGAATCAGGATCTCCTGATACTCCGGGGGGAGCTTGTCCGTGTGTTTGCTGTAATACTCGAACAGCAGGCAGACCATATGCTCCGCCTTGCCCTCCTCCCCCTTGGCCAGGGGGTTGGTATAGACGGCGTCGAACATGAACCGCTCCAGATCGGCCATGGCCCGGCCCACCCTGTCGGACTGGCGGATGGCGCCGCCCTCGGCGCTGGAGTCCACCACGTCCTGCACCAGGGTGGCGATGCGCTCCCCGTGGGTGTAGCCCAGCACCTGGGAGACGGCCGCCGGAATGTCCGTGGGAAAGATGACCCCGCCCCGGAGGGCGTCGTCGATGTCGTGATTGATGTAGGCGATCTTGTCCGCAACGCGGACCAGCTGTCCCTCCAATGTGTCGGCCACGGGGCCCCTGGTGTGGCAGAGGATGCCGCTGCGGACCTCCCGGCACAGGTTGAGGCCGGCCCCGTCGTTCTCCAGGCGGTCCACCACCCGCAGGGACTGCTCATAGTGCTTGAAACCGCCGGATACCATCCTGGCCAGCGCCCGCTCCCCGGCGTGGCCAAAGGGCGTGTGGCCCAGGTCATGGCCCAAGGCGGCCGCCTCGGTCAAATCCTCGTTGAGCCGCAGGCCCCGCGCCATGGTCCGGGCGATGCGGGAGACCTCCAGCGTATGGGTCATGCGGGTGCGGTAGTGGTCCCCCTCGGGCTGGAGGAACACCTGGGTCTTGTGTTTTAAGCGGCGGAAAGCCTTGCTGTGGACCACCCGGTCCACATCCCGCTGGAAACAGGTGCGCATGGGGTCGTCGGGAATGGGAACGGCCCGGCCCCTGGATTGTTCCGACAGGCAGGCCCGGGGCGAAAGGGTCCGGCGCTCCAGTTCCTCCGTGCGTTCACGAACGTTCATCACATGACCTCCTTCAGCGCGCAAAGTCGTTGTCTCTTACAATTACGCCGTCCGTGGGCAAAACCCCTCTTTTTTTCTCAAAAAATTTTCAGAAAAAACGCCCGTCCGTTCTAATCCGGACAGGCGGCCCATACCCTTGGCCGAGGGGGTATGCCCATGGAGAGCGCTTTGCCCCGCCTGCTGGCGCTGGCGGTGATCTTCGTCAACGGCTGGACCGACGCACCCAACGCCATCGCCACCGCCGTGGGCTCCGGGGCCATGTCCTTCCGGCGGGCGGTGGGGCTGGCGGCGGTGTGCAATTTCATCGGCGCGGCCGTCTCCTGCCTGCTGTTTCCCGCCGTGGCCGCCACCGTGGAGGAACTGGCGTCCTTTCCCTCCCACGCCGGGGGCGTGGCGGCCCTGCGGGCGGCCATGCTGGCCATCGTGCTGTGGGCGGCGCTGGCGTGGCGGTTCGGCCTACCCACCAGCGAGAGCCACGCCCTGCTGGCGGGGCTGTCCGGCGGGGCCATCGCCCTGGGGGGAGGTCTGACCGCTCTCAACGGGGCGGCGTGGGCCAGGACTCTGGCGGCGCTGGCCCTGTCCCTTCCGGCGGGGGCGGTCAGCGCCCGGCTGTTCCGCCGTCTCCTGGGGGGGCGCCTCCGGCGGCCCCAGCGGTGGCAGCGGGGCGCGGCGGCGCTGATGTCCCTCCTCCACGGCGCCCAGGACGGCCAGAAATTTCTGGCCCTGCTCCTCCTGGCGGAGGGAGGGACGGTGGAGGACGGGGGGCGGACTATCCCTCTGGCCCTGCTCACCGCCGGGGTGATGGCCCTGGGCACCGCCTGCGGGGGAAAGCCCATCGTGAAGAAGGTGGGGGAGGAACTGGCGGACCTCTCCCCCGCGGACGGGCTGTGCGCCGATCTGGGGGCGGGGGCCGTGCTGCTGGCCTGCTCCCTGCTGGGGCTGCCGGTGTCCACCACCCACGCCAAGGTGGCCGCCGTATGCGGGGCGGGCCGGAGGATCAGCCCCAGAGTCGCGGGGGAGATGGCGGGTGCCTGGGCGCTCACCTTCCCGGCGTGCGGAGGGCTGGCGTATCTGTTCACCAAACTCATGCTATAGCCGCCGCGTTATGAAAATCCTCCAAAAAATCATCCTCTTTTTCGGTCGATTGCGAATTGACATTTTCCCCCGTTAGGAGTAATTTGATAGGGAGCAATCACATACAGAGGAGGTAACTTTATGTCGATTCCCTTCTATGCCAAAAGCGAGACGAACCAGGGCTATATCAGGAACATGGAGGTGCTGGCCCACCACGACTGCGCCAATCACTACCTGTTCCAGTCCCAGCTCTACAAAACCAGGGAGGGCAGGTACTATCTCTACGGCGGCTGTTTCTTCGGCAACGGCGTGGAGATCCTGGACGTCACCGATCCCGCGAATCCCCGCCATGTCCAGTATATGCCCGTGATGGACCCGGAAAAGTACACCTATATGTCCACCCCGAAGATCCAGGTCTGCGACGATCTGATGATCGTATCCAACGGCAACTGTCTGGAATTCCTCCACGGCCCCGCCCCCGCGCACTACACCCCCGCCCCCGGCGGCGTACACATCTTCAGCCTGAAAGACGACCCGGAACACCCCAAAAAGCTCTCCTTCTGGGCCACCGGCGACGAGGGCAACCCGGGCGCCGGCGTCCACCGCTTCACCTATAACGGCGGCCGCTACGTCCATCTCTCCGCCACCGCCCCCGGTTTCAAAGACTACATCTACCGCATTGTGGACATCTCCGACCCCGAACACCCCGTGGAGGCCGGCCGCTGGTGGAATCCCGGCCAGTTCTTCGGCAACCAGACCGAGAAGACCCGCGAGAAGGAGTGGCACGGCTGGCAGGGCTACAACACCTATCCCGGCTTCGTCCACTATCCCTTTGCCGAGACGGATCAAAACCTCACCTACATCAGCTGCGCGGGCGGCGGCTTCAAGATCCTGGACATCTCCGATCCCCAGGTCCCCCAGGTGCTGGGCGAGGTGAAGATGACGCCCCCCTTCTGCACCAAGTTCGGCGGAGCCCTCTGCCACACCTTCATGCCCATCCACGGCACCCACTACGCCGTCGGGATGCAGGAGGGCGAGCGGTTCTGGACTTACGACCGCAAGACCTACGAGCAGTTCGGCACCCACTCCTACTGCGGCATCGAGATCTTCGACGTGGCCGACCCCAAAGACCCCGTCATGGTCTCCATCTTCCCCTATCCCGAGATCCCGGAGAACTTCCCCTACAAGAACTTCAATTACGCCAATCTGCCGTATCCCGGCCCCATGGGTCCCCACAACCTCCACGAGCCCATGACCCACAAGCCCTGGATCGAGGACCGCTCCGACCGCGTCTACGACTGCTACTTCCACGCGGGCCTGCGCGTCTACGACGTGTCCGACCCCTACGTCCCCAAGGAGATCGCCTACTTCATCCCGCCCGACCCCGAAAAGCTGGCCTTCGACGTGAAGATGGCCAACAAGCCCCTGGGCACCGCCGAGGACGTAGTGGTGGACGACCGCGGCTACATCTTCCTGAACGCCATGCACGACGGCGTTTACATCCTCAAGTGTCTGGTGTGATCAGATCCGCATAAAAGAAGGCCCGCCGGCGGCGGGCCTTCTTTTACGCCTTGTCGCATCCGGCGTATCACTTGTTCCAGTTGAGCACGTCCCGGTTCTTCACGAAATACTCCACCCCGGAGTACAGGGTGACGGCGGCGATGACGGCCACGCACACCCAGTTCAGCGCCGGGGGAATGGGAAAGTGCATGACGCACAGGCACACCATGGTGGAGGCGGTCTTGACCTTGCCGGACCAGCCAGCGGCCATCACCCGTCCGTTGTCCACCGCCACCAGCCGCAGGCCGGACACGGCGAATTCCCGCAGGATGACGATGGCCACCGCCCAGTCGGGCATACGGCCGCGGGCGCAGAAACAGATCATGGCGGTGACCACCAGCACCTTGTCCGCCAGGGGGTCCATGAACTTGCCGAAGTCGGTGATCTGGTTGCGGTGCCGGGCGATGTAGCCGTCCAAAAGGTCGGTGAGGCTGGCGATGACAAAGACCGCCAGGGCGACGTAGTTGTTCCCCGGGAAATTCAGGTGCCACAGCGCCACATACACGGGGATCAGGATCACCCGCAGCATGGTCAGTTTGTTGGCCGTATTCATCATGACCCCTCCTCTCTCCGGCGGCGGGCGGGCCGCTCCCCCGCCCCGTCCGCGTCCGCCTCTCCGGTCAGGTCCCCGTCGGACACGCCGGTGATCCGCACCCGTACAAATTCCCCGGCGGGCACCGGCGCCGGGGCGGTAAACCACACCCGCCCGTCAATGTCCACCGAGTCGGCATAGGTGCGGCCCACATAGCAGCCGCCGCCGGCGTCAAAGCCCTCGCACAGCACCTCCATACAGGTGCCCAGCCGGGCCTCGTTATACTCGTCCATGATCCTGGACTGAAGGTCCGTGACCAGTTCCACCCGCCGGGCGGCGGTCTCGGGGTCCACCTGATCCTCCATGGCGGCGGCCGGTGTGCCCTCCTCCGGGGAGAACTGAAAGGCCCCCACCCGCTGGAGCTTCTGCTCCCGGAGGAAGTCGCACAACTCCTCGAACTCCGCCTCCCCCTCCCCCGGCAGGCCGCAGATCAGGGAGGTGCGGATGACCACGTCGGGCATGGCGGCGCGGAGCCTGGCGAACAGGGCCCGCAGTTCCTCCTTGGAGGTCCGGCGGCGCATGGCCTTCAGGATGCCGTCGTTGGCGTGCTGGATGGGGATGTCCAGGTAGTGGACGATCTTCTTCTCCGACGCGATCAAATCGATGAGTTCATCGGTCACCGCCTCGGGATAGAGGTAGTGGAGCCGGATCCAGTGGAAGTCCAATTTACACAATTCCCGCAGCAGCCCCGCCAGCGAGGCGCCGTTCTTCAGATCCTCGCCGTACCGGGTGATGTCCTGGGCGATGACGATCAGCTCTTTTACCCCCCGCCGGGCCAGGCCCTCCGCCTCGGCGCGCAGTTCCTCCATGGGGCGGCTGCGGTATCCGCCCCGGATGCGGGGGATGACGCAGAACGCGCAGCCGTTGGAGCAGCCCTCAGCGATCTTCAGATAGGCGGTATAGGGCGGCGTGGTGATCCAGCGGTCTCCGCCGTCACAGGCGCGGCGGAGATCACCGAAGTACTCCGGCCGCCCGCCCGCCATCAGTTCCTGGATCGCGGGCACCACGTCGTGATAGCTGCCGGTGCCCAGCAGGCCGTCCACCTCTGGCAGTTCGGACCTGATCTCCTCCCGATACCTCTGGGACAGGCACCCCGCCACCAGCAGTTTCTTCAGCTTCCCCCGGGCTTTCAGCCGGGCCAGTTCCAGGATATTGTCGATGGCCTCGCTCTTGGCGGCCTCGATGAAACCGCAGGTGTTCAGCACCGCCACGTCGGCGCCGGCGGGATCGCCGGTGACGGCGTACCCCGCGTCCCGGCACAGGGCCATCATCTGCTCGGTGTTGACGAGGTTTTTGGCGCAGCCGAGGGAGATAAACGCCACGGTATAGGGTCTCACTCCGCATCCTCCTTGCCGCGCCATGCCGGGTCGTCGGTGCGGCCCAGCAGATAATCGGTGGACACGCCGTAAAAATCGGCCAGCGCCACCAGCCGGGTCAGCGTCGTGCCTGTTTTGCCGTTTTCCATGTCGCTGACCTGCGCGCCGGAAACATGCAGAAGGTCACTTATATCCGCCATGACAAGTTCCTTTCCTTTTCGCAAGAGCCGAAGGCGCTCCCCAAATTTTTTTTGGTCAAACACCATATTCCCCCTTGACCTTTTAGATTTAATCTAATATACTGTACTTAGATTTAATCGAAAGAAGGCCGTGCCATGTTTGATTATCTCTCCGCCATCTATTACGGCGAAAGTTTCCCGCTCCGACCTGATTCGCCGCTGGAACACCCCGGCGAGTCCACCGACCGCGCTCTGCTCCGGCGGCTGGACCAGGTAAAATCCGCCATGGGCCAGGAGTTCTACGACAAACTGTACCGGGACCTGTTCGCCCTTCTGGAACACCGGCAGGCGGAAACATTCCACGCGGGGGCGCACACCGGGGCCCGTCTGATGCTGGCGTTGCTGGATCACGAGCGCTGATCCCCCCTCAGCCTCTCCAGCGCCGCCGAGATCTCCTCCCACCCGAATCCCCTCCGGGCCAGATAGTCGGACACCTTTTTCAGATTTTCCCGGGTGGGCTCCTCGTCCCGCAGCTTTTTCCGGGCCAGCCGCAGGACCTCGTCCCCGCGGGGCCGGGCCTCATCCAAAGCCTCGTCCCACAGTTCGCGGGGCACCCCCCGGCGGTAGAGTTCGTCCCGCAGCCTGCGGACGCCGTAGCCCCGGTCGGAGTAGTGCCGCGCCACGGTCCTGGCGTATTCCCTGTCGTCCAGCAGGCCCAGTTCCTCCAGCCGGTCGGCCACCGACTCAGCGCTCTCCCGGAGGGCCTCCGACTGCCGCCGGAGGGTCTCCGGGTCGGGGGGCGGCGGCTCCGCGGTCTTTGCGTTGGGCCTTTGCCGGCGCCGGGGAGGCGCGGTGAGCCTGTCCAGCAGTTCCCGCCGGGACAGGGGCCGTTGGGAGAGCAGGTCCACCGCCCGTTCCATGAGCCTCCCCCGCTGGGCGGCGGCGGTGAGGGCGGCGGCCTCCTCCTGGGTCAGTTCCTTTCCGGCGTAGAGGGACAGGGACACCACGTCCCCCTCCCCCACCCGGAGCAGGGATCCGTCCTCGAACCAGACCAGCCAGCGGCCCTCCCTGTTCCGGGAGGGCTCCAGTTTTTGAATGACCATACAGCCCTGCGGTCTACCCCTCAAACTCGTCGGCGGACACGTCCACGGCCCGTCCGGCGGCGCGGGCGGCGATCTGGGACTGCCTGGACATGAGCTGGAAGGAGTTGGCCCGGATCTCGGCCTCCACCTTCTCGGCAATCTCCGGGTGGTTCTGGAGGTATGCCTTCACCGCATCCCGGCCCTGGCCCACCCGGGTCTCCCCCATGGAGAACCAGGAGCCCG
>CAYPEE010000057.1:0-10173 GCA_964409665.1 uncultured Oscillospiraceae bacterium | reverse complement strand
CCGGGTCCGGCTCCGGCGCGGGCGCGGGTTCCGGCCGGGGGGGCCGGACAGGGTCCGCGGCGGGGACCAGTTCGGGCACGTCCTCATACTCGGGCGGCTCCGCCGCCGGCTGGGCCTTTCGGCCGGTGAGGAGCCGGTCGGGGGGCTCCACCCCCGGCACCTTGTCGAACAGGTTCTTCCGCCGGACGGTGGTCACGGGGACGGTGGGCTGTTTGGCGGTCAGGGGCCCGTCGTCCACCGGGATGTCGATGACCGGCCTGCGCTCCCGGCCGGTCCCCTGGCGGGCGGGCTGTTCGGGTTTGGCGGGGCGAACGGGCTGGCGGTAGTCGTCGGGATCGTATTTCGGCCGCCGCTCCCGCCGCTCTTTGACATAGCTGACGATGTCCATGGGGGTGAGGCGCAGGGCGCACAGGGCCGCCGTGACGATGAGCAGGACCGCCACCAATACGGCCCCCACCCCGCCGAAGGCAAACTGAAAGGCCAAGGCGGTCACGCCTCCCAGCACCCCGCCGGAGGTCATGGCGATCCCGTCCTTCCACAAAAGGGCGAACATGGGCCAGTTCCACGCATAGGCGGTCTCGCACAGGGCCAGGTGGAGCAGGCACCCCAGCAGAGGCGGCAGCAGCAGCGCCCCCGCGAGCCGCAGGCGCACCGGCCGCCCCCGGTGGAACAGCAGGATCAGCGCGCAGGCGAGCAGCATGGGCGGCGCGATGTAAAATCCGTATCCGCACAGGCCCTTGAGCAGATTGCAGAACAGGGCGATGAAGGCCCCCTCGTCCGTCTTGAAGTAGCCGATGGCGGCAAACAGAGCCAGCAGCAGGAACACCACCGCGCCGATCTCCCGGCGGAGGGGCTTGGGGGAGGGCGGAGCGCTCTCGCGCTTGGCGGCGGAGCGGCTCTTTTGCGCCGTCTTCGCTTTGGAGGACGACGAGGTCCGTTTGCCGCCGGTGGATGCAGTCTTTTTCTGAGTCGAGGCCATGAAGGCGCCTCCTTAAAGGATCGCTGGTGAAATCAGCGGAAGATGAAAGTGGCCGCCAGGGCGATGAGGCCCACCGCCCAGCAGTAGTACGCGAAACCGCCGAACTTGCCCTTGTCCGCCAGCAGCCTTACCAGCTGGATGGAGAAGTAGCCCACCACGCCGGCCACGGCCATTCCGGCGATGTAGACGGGGATCCGGGCGAGGTCCAGAGCCTGGACGTCCCGGACGGCCTTGACCACCTCCAGCAGGGTGGCGCCCAGCACCGCGGGCAGGGACAACAGGAAGGAATACCGCACGGCGAACCGCCGGTCCAGCCCCACCGCCATGCCGGCGGAGATGGTACAGCCGGAGCGGGACAGGCCGGGGATGGTGGCCGCGCCCTGGGCCAGGCCGATAAGCAGCACGTCCCTGACCGTGGCGGAGCGGGCGGTTTTTGTGCCGCCGCCGCGCCGGTCGGCGGTGTAGAGGATGAAACCGGTGACGATCAGGGCGAAACAGATGAACACCGGGTTGGCCCCCAGGCTCTCCACAAAATCCTGGAAGGGCAGCACCAGGAGCAGCGGCAGGGTGCCCAGCACCAGCAGCAGCACCAGCCGCCGGGCCTCCGGGGGCCTGTCCTCCCTGGAGCCGGTGCCGGAGATCAGCGCGCCGGCGCCCCGGAAAAACTCCACGATCATATCGGCGATATCCCTGCGGTACACCACGCACACGGCGATCAGGGTAGCGAAGTGGAGCAGGATATTAAAGAGATTGTCCGGGCCATCCATCTGAAAAAAATGTTCCAGCAGGGCCAAATGCCCCGAACTGGAGATGGGCAGGAACTCCGCGACGCCCTGGACCAGACCCAACACCAGCGCCATCCATAACTTCAACGCCATCACCTCAATCCGATCCCGCGGCGCGCGGGGATCAAATGATGCTAACTGATTTATATTAACACATCTGTTCCAAAAATACCAGAGTTTTTTTCGGGACGCCCCGCTCCCCGGAAACAGGAAAAGGCCCCGCCGCGTTCGCGGCGGGGCCATCGTATCCCCTATGTCTCGTCCTCGATCAGGCCGTACCCTCCGGCGGTCCGCCGGTAGACCACGGCGAAAGCGCCGGTGTCCTTATCCTTGAAGGCGTAAAAGCTGTGGCCGACGAGATCCATCTCCAGCACGGCCTCCTCCGCCGTCATGGGCTTGATGGGGAACTTCTTGGTGCGGATGATCTTGAAGTCCTCCTCTTCCTCGTCGGGCACCAGGGAGGTGGCCTCCTCCTCCGGCTCGATGGATGCGGTGCGAAGGCGCTTCTCCAGGCGGGTCTTGTGTTTGCGGATCTGCCGCTCGATGGAGGTCACCGCCGCGTCCACCGAGGCAAACATATCGGAGGTACTCTCCGCCACCCGGAGGACGGTACCGCCGGAGCGGACCGTCAACTCCACCTTGTTGCGGTTTTTCTCCACGCTGAACACCAGGTTGGCCTCGGCTTCCTGCTTGAAGTAACGGTCCAGCTTGCCCACCTTTTTCTCCGCGTAGTCCCGGAGTTTTTTGGGAAGATCGACCTTCTTTTCGGTAAACGTGAATTTCATACGTCCAACTCCTTCCGGTCTGGGGTAAGGGCATTATACCATATCTTTTCCCATAATGCCACTGTTTCCTGGAAATTTTCACAAATTCTTCTCCGTCCCCGCGGCGCAAAAAATCCGCCGTCCCTCACTTGCGGGCGAGCCCGGAAAGGGGTAAAATGTCAAAAAACATTCTCCGTATGGGAGGGATCGCCGTGAAATTCATCCATCTGTCCGACCTGCACCTAGGCAAGCGGGTCAACGAGGTCTCCATGCTGGACGACCAGCGGTATATCCTGGGCAGGATCCGGCAGGTCATCGACGGGGAGCGGCCCGACGCCGTACTCATCGCCGGGGACGTGTACGACCGCCCGACGCCCCCCGTCGAGGCGGTGGAACTGTTCGACGACTTTTTGTACAGCCTGGTGAAACGGGACCTGCCGGTGTTTGTCATCAGCGGCAACCACGACTCCCCGGAGCGGCTGTCCTTCTGCGCCCGGATGATCGACGCCAGCGGCATCCACTTTGCCCGCGTCTTCTCCGGCCGGGTCGAACCCTTTTCCCTCTCCGACGCCTACGGCCCGGTGGACATCTTCCCGCTGCCCTTTCTCAAGCCCGCCGCCGTCCGCCGTTTCTACCCCGACGAGGCCATCGACAGCTATACCGACGCCCTCCGGGCGGCCATCGGACACATGGAGATCGACCCCGGCCGGCGGAACGTGCTGATCGCCCACCAGTTCGTCACCGGGGCGGAGCGGTCCGACTCGGAGGAAATGTCGGTGGGCGGGCTGGACAACGTAGACGCCGCGGTGTTCGCCCCCTTCGACTATGTGGCCCTGGGCCACCTCCACGGGCCGCAGAACGTGGGTTCGGAGCGGGTCCGCTACTGCGGCTCGCCGCTGAAATACTCTTTCTCCGAGGCAAATCAGGTGAAGTCGGTCACCGTGGCCGAACTGGGGGCCGCGGGGGAACTCACCGTCCGCGCCGTGCCCCTCGTCCCCCTCCGCGATCTGCGGGAACTGCGGGGAACCTACGAGGAACTCACCGACCGCCGCAACTACGGGGGCACCGCCATCGGCGACTATCTGCGCGTCACCCTCACCGACGAGGAGGACGTGTACGACGCCCTGGGCAAACTGCGGACCATCTATCCCAATCTGATGAAGCTGGACTACGACAACCTCCGCACCCGCGCGGCCGGGGCGGCCCCCGACGATGGGGCGGCCGAGCGGGACACGTCCCCCTTTGAGCCCTTCGCCGCCCTGTTCCAGCAGCAGAACGGAAGGCCCATGAGCGAGGAGCAGGCCGCCTTCTGCCGGTCGCTGATCGAGGAGATCTGGGAGGCGGAGGCATGAGACCGGTCAGGCTGACCATGTCCGCCTTCGGCCCCTACGCCGGCGAGACCACGCTGGAACTGGACAGGCTGGGCAAAGGCGGGCTGTATCTCATCACCGGGGACACCGGCGCCGGCAAGACCACCATCTTCGACGCCATCTCTTTCGCCCTCTACGGCGAGGCCAGCGGGGACTGGCGGGAGCCCGCCATGCTCCGCTCCCAGTACGCCGACCGGTCTGCCGAGACCTGGGTGGAACTCACCTTTGTCTACGGAGGCAAAACCTACATCGTCCGCCGCAACCCGGAGTATCAGCGCCCCGCCAAACGCGGAGGCGGCACGGTGACCCAGCCGGCGGACGCCGTCCTCACCCTGCCCGGCGGGCGGGTCGTCACCAAAATCAAAGAGGTCAACGCCGCCCTGCGGGACATTCTGGGGGTGGATAAAGACCAGTTCGCGCAGACCGCCATGATCGCCCAGGGGGACTTTCAGAAAATGCTGATGGCCGACACCAAAGACCGCCAGGCCATCTTCCGGGAACTGTTCCAGACGAAACGGTATCAGCTCCTCCAGGAACGGCTCCGCTCCGAAGCCTCCGCCCTGGAGCGGAACTGCGCCGACGCCAGGCGGGGACTGGAGCGGTCTCTGTCCGGCGTCCGCTGTCCCCCGGAGGACCCGATGGCCCCGGAGATCGAAAAGGGAAAGGCGGGAGAGATCCCCGTAGTCGAGGCCATGGCCCTGATCCGGCGTCTCATCACCGCCGACGAGGAGCGCGTGCGCGCGCTGAACAGTAAAGTGAAACAGCTTGACAGCGAACTCGCCTCCATCGACACCGCCCTGGGCCTGGCGGAGGAGGGACGGAAGGCCCGGGACACCCTGAAAACCGTCCGGGAAAAACAGGAGCGGGCCGCCCAGAGGCGGGAGGAACTGGCCGGAGCGCTGGAGGGCCTCCGCGCCCAGCGCGGGGAACTGGAGGCCGTGGGCGCGCAGCTGGCCCAGTGGCAGCGGGAGCAGGAGCAGGCCGCCGCCCGCCAGGGGGAACTGAAGGAGTTCGCGGACGCGCTGGCCGGGCTGGACCGGCTGCGGGAGCGGCTCCGCCGCGCCCAGGAGGACTATCAGGCCGCCCGGACCGCCGCCCAGCGGGCGAGAGACGACTATCAGGTCCAATACCGGGCCTTTCTGGACGCCCAGGCGGGCATTCTGGCGGAGGATCTGTCCGACGGAATGCCCTGTCCGGTGTGCGGTTCACGGGAGCATCCCCGTCCCGCCCGGCGGCCTCCATCGGTCCCCACCGAGGCGCGGCTGAAGGCGAAAGAGAACGAGCGGGACCGCGCGCAGGCGCGGGAACAGGCCGCCAGCCGGACCTCGGGCCAGTACTCCGGCCAGCTCACGGCCCAGACCGAGGCGGCGGCAAAACTGGCGGAGCGGCTGCTGCCCGGGCTCTCCCTGGAAAACGCGGCCCGGCAGGCGGAACAGGAGCGGAGAGAACTGCGGGCGGCCGTCGCCGCCCGGGACGCCCGGATCCGGGAGGAACTGGCCAAACTGGTCCCGAAGGTGCAGACGCCGGGCGCCCTCCCTTCGCGGAATCCGACCCTGTCCGATCTGGAATCCGCCCTTTCCGCCGCCTTGGAGAGGGCCGAAGACTCTCTCGTTCAGCAGGAGAAAAGCTGTTCCGCTTTACAGGGCCAGATCGAACAGCTGGAGCGGCAGATCGCCGGAATGCCCGACCTGGACCTGTCCGGGGAGCGGGCCCGCCGGGGCGGGCTGGCGGCGGAACGGGACGCCCTCAACACCCGTCTCCAGAAGGTCCACGTCCGCCTCTCAGCCAATCGGGAGGCCCTCGATCACGTCCAGCGCACCTCGGCGGAAATGGCCGGTCTGGAACAGCGCTGGTCCTGGGTCAGGTCCCTCTCCGACACCGCCAACGGCACCCTGAAAGGGAAAGAGAAACTCACGCTGGAGACCTACGTCCAGGGCGCCTGGTTCGACCGGGTGCTTCGCCGGGCCAACACCCGGCTGATGGTCATGTCCGGCGGCCAGTATGAGTTGGAGCGCCGCAGGGCCGCCGGCGGCCTCAGAAGTCAGAGCGGCCTGGAACTGGACGTCATCGACCACTACAACGGGACAAGGCGGAACGTCCGCACCCTGTCCGGCGGCGAGTCCTTCCAGGCGTCGCTGTCCCTGGCCCTGGGCCTTTCCGACGCGGTCCAGTCCTCCTCCGGCGGCGTCAGGCTGGACGCCATGTTCGTGGACGAGGGCTTCGGCTCCCTGGACGAGGAGGCCCTGTCCAAGGCCATACGGGCCCTGTCCGATCTGGCGGAGGGGGACCGGCTGGTGGGGGTCATCTCCCATGTGGCCGAGTTGAAGGACCGCATCGACAAGCAGATCGTGGTCACCAAGGACCGGACCGGCGGCAGCCGGGCCGAGATCGTCGTATAAGGTGTCCCGCCGGCAGGCCGCCTCCGGGGCGGCGGCCCTCCCCCGTCCCGGGCCGGACGGCGGAACGCGCGAAACGTCCCTGACCAAAATCGGTCAGGGACGTTTTTTGCCGGTTCAGGAGAGCAGAATGCGGTCGTTGTCCAGAGCCCTGCCGGTGCCCGCCCGGAAACGGGCCAGCAAATCGTCCACCGTCATGCCCGCCCGCTCGCCGCCCGACACGTCCAGCACGATCCGGCCGGCGGCCATCATCAGGGTGCGGTTGCCCAGTTCCAGGGCCTGGCGCATATTGTGGGTGACCATCAGGGTGGTGATCCGGTGGCGCTCCACCACCTCCCGGGTGACCCGGAGGACCTTCTCGGCGGTGCCGGGGTCCAGGGCGGCGGTGTGCTCGTCCAGCAGAAGCAGCTGGGGGCGGCGCAGCGTGGCCATCAGCAGGGTCAGCGCCTGCCGCTGGCCGCCGGAGAGAAGGCCCACCTTGGCGGTCAGCCGGGTCTCCAGCCCCAGGTCCAGGATCTTGAGCAGTTCCCGATACTCCTCCCGCTCCTTCCGGGTAATGCCCTGGCGGAGGGTGCGCCCCTGTCCCCGGCGGGCGGCCAGGGCCAGATTCTCGTCGATCTGCATGGTGGCGGCGGTGCCCATCATGGGGTCCTGGAACACCCGGCCGATGTATCTGGCCCGTCTGTGCTCCGCGAGATGGGTCACGTCCACCCCGCCGATGGAGATGGTCCCCCCGTCCACCGGCCACACGCCGGCTACGGCGTTCAGCAGCGTGGACTTGCCCGCGCCGTTGCTGCCGATGACGGCGACAAAATCCCCGTCGTTCAGGTGGAGGGAGATGCCGTTCAGGGCGGTCTTCTCGTTGACGGTGCCGGGGTTAAAGGTCTTGCGGACGTCCTTCACGTCAAGCATTTGCGCCCGCCCCCTTCTTTCCGCTCCCGCTGAAGTACCTGCCCTTCCAGTAGGGGACGCTGAGGAACAGAGCCACCACCAGGGCGGTGAGCAATTTCAGGTCGTTGGGGTCCAGGCCCAGGCGCAGCACCAGGGAGATGACGATGTAGTAAATGATCGCGCCGATGACGGCCCCCAAAAGTTTCAGCGCGAAGTTGCGGAACACCTTATCCAGCAGCACCTCCCCGATGATGACGGCGGCCAGGCCGATGACAATGGCGCCCCGGCCCATGTCCACGGTGGAACTGCCCTGATACTGTGCCAGCAGAGCCCCGGAGAGGGCCACCAGCCCGTTGGACACCACCAGCCCCAGCACCTTAGTCATGCCGGTGTTGATGCCCTGGGCCCGGGCCATATTGCCGTTGGCGCCGGTGGCCCGGAGGGAGGAGCCCAGTTCGGTGCCGAAGAACCAGTACAGCAGGGCGATGACCGCCGCCACGAAGACGGCCAGCAGGATCAGGGGATTGGACAGGCCGACTGTCCGGACGTACCGGGAGGACACCAGCAGCGGGTTCCGGTCCGGGTTCAGAGCCAGCGTGGCCTTTGTGGCGGAGGAGGGGTCACCGATGGCCATCACCCGCAGATTGATCGAATACAGGGCCAGCTGGGTCAGAATGCCCGCCAGGATGGCCGGGATCCCGCAGGCGGTGTGGAGCAGGCCGGTGACCAGCCCCGCCGCCATGCCGGCGATCACCGCCGCCGCCACCGCCAGCCAGGGGTTCCAGCCCATGGTGATGCAGATGGCGCACACGGCGCCGCCGGTGGCCAGGGAGCCGTCCACCGTCAGGTCCGCGATGTCCAGGATCTTATAGGTGATGTAGACGCCGATGGCCATCAGGCCCCAGGCAAATCCCTGACCGAAGGAGCCGGGCAGGGAGTTCAGGAAGGAGAGCAGGAAATCCAAGACGGGTCACTCCAATCCATAGCTGTGATCAAGAGGGATTATAGCAAAAAACGGCGGGAAAGAAAAGTCCTCTCCCGCCGCTTTTTTGACCTCCGGATTATTCCTCAATGGCCTCGTAACCCTCCGGCACGGTGACGTTCAGCGCCTCGCAGTTGGCGGCGTTGTACATCTTGGTGACCTCGGGGGCGTACTGCACGGGCATGGCGGAGATGTCGGCCTCGCCCTTCAGAATCTGGGCGGCCATCTCGCCGGTGGTGTAACCGATGTCGTAGTAGCTGATGGACAGGGTGACCACGCCGCAGCCGGAACAGATGCCGGACTCGCCGGCCACCACGGGCACGCCGGCGGGGATGACCACGTTGGCGATGGTGTCGGTGTATTTCGCGGCGGTGTTATCGGTGGGGATATAGATGACATCGGAGCCGTCGCAGGCGGACTGCGTGACGGCCGCCAGGTCGTTGGCGTCCGTGAAGGGATAGGGGGTGCAGGTATATCCCAGACCCTCCAGGTCCTCCTGCACGATGGTGATCTGGTAGACGGAGTTGGGCTCGGCGGAGCAGTACAGCAGGCCCACGTTTTTGGCGTCGGGGAAGACCTCCTTCACCATGGCGGCCTGCTGATCCAAGGGAGCAAGGTCGGAGGTGCCGGAGATATTTCCGCCCACGGTACCGGTCCAGTCCTCGATGGTGAGGGCGGTGGCGTAGTCGGTGATGGAGGTCCCCAGAATGGGGATCTCAGAGGTCGCGGCGGCGGCGGCCTGCAGCGGATAGGTGGCGTTGGCCAGGATCAGGTCCACGCCGTCGGACACAAAGCCGTCCATGATGGTGCCGCAGTTGGCATACTCCCCGCCGGCGTCGGCGTCCTTGTACTCGATGCTCAGGCCAGACGCGGCCAGAGCGTCCTTGAACCCCTGGGTAGCGAGGTCAAGGGCGGGATGGGCCATCTGCTGGCACACGCCGATGACATAGGTCTCGCCGGAGGCGGCGGACCCAGAGGGTCCGGCGCCGGGTCCGCCGGGAGTTTCGGTACCGGCGGTCTCCGAGCCGGAGGGGTTCTCGCCGCCGCAGGCGCACAGCGCGAACGCCATGACCAGGGCCAGCAGAAGCGCGGTAAACTTCTTCATTTCGTATTCCTCCAATTTCAAGCAGGTCTTTAACGCTTTGCGCCATAAAAGCAATGACACAGTGTGCAGTATATTCCATTCCGGCGGTCGTGTCAAGAAAAATCGTCACATTTTTTGGGAATACGGCCGGCTAAATTCCGTCGTTTTCCCGGATTTCCGGTGTTGCAATCCGAAAAGAATGTCATTATAATAAATAGCTGTGATTTTTACCGACAAAACGCGAGGGACTTTGATATGAAGAATGAAAAGCTGAGAAACGTCGCCATCATCGCCCATGTGGACCACGGAAAGACCACCCTGGTGGACGAGATGCTCCGGCAGGGCGGCATTTTCCGGGAGAACCAGGTCACCGTGGAGCGGGTGATGGACTCCAACGACCTGGAGCGGGAGCGCGGCATCACCATCCTGGCCAAGAACACCGCCGTACACTACAAGGGCGTGAAGATCAACATCGTGGACACCCCCGGCCACGCCGACTTCGGCGGCGAGGTGGAGCGCATTCTGAAGATGGTCAACGGCGTCATCCTGCTGGTGGACGCCGCCGAGGGCCCCATGCCCCAGACCCGTTTCGTGTTGAGCCGCGCTTTGGAACTGGGCCACCGGGTCATCGTGGTGCTCAACAAGATCGACCGTCCCGACCAGCGGGTCCACGAGGTCATCGACGAGTGCCTGGAACTGCTGCTGGATCTGGACGCGACCGATGAGCAGCTGGACTCCCCCATGCTGTTCTGCTCCGGACGGCAGGGCACAGCCTCCTACTCCCCCGAGGCGGCCGGCACCGATCTGGCCCCCCTGTTCGATACCATTCTGAGCTATATCCCCGCCCCCGAGTGCGACCTCGACGCTCCCTTCCAGATGCTGGTCTCCTCCATCGACTACAACGAGTTCGTGGGCCGCATCG
>CAYPEE010000056.1:0-10194 GCA_964409665.1 uncultured Oscillospiraceae bacterium | reverse complement strand
GGAACATGGTCGCCATGTTCGGCATGAGCGAGGAGTTCGGCATGATGGCCCTGGGCTCCCTCCGGAACCAGTACCTGGAGGGCGGCTACGGCCTGGACTGCGCCCAGGACACCGCCGCCGCCATGGATAAGGCCGTCAAGGCCATCCTGGACGTGTGCTATCAGGACGCGGTGGAGATTTTGAAGAGCAGCCGGGAGGACATGGATAAGGTGGTGGACTATCTGCTGGAAAAGGAGACCATCACCGGCGGCGAGATGGTGGCCATCATCGAGGGCCGGGACCCCGCCCTGGTGGAGGACGCCTACGCCTCCACCCGCGCCAGGCCCGAACTGACCGGGGATGTGGAGCCCCCCGCGCGGAACATCCACATCGTCAGCGAGCCCATTCCCATGCCGCCCCCGGCGGACGGCGGGGAGGGGGAGCGGACGCCCGGGGACGGCGCCCCCGGGCCGGACGCGCCCACGCCCCCTGTGGAGGACCCCGACGATCCCTCCACCTGGTCGGGCGACAAGACCGAATAGGATATAAGAGGACGCCCTGTTCCCGCCGGAACAGGGCGTCCTCTCTGTGTTCAGACGCGCTCAGTGCAGATTGTCCACGGCCTCGGAGATCCTGTCCGCGTCGCCCACGGCCAGAAGGGCGGTGTTCCCGCTGACGCGGATCACGGCGGCCTCCAGATTGGGGATGGCGCCGGGGGCGTAGTCCGTAAGGGATTCGATCTGCTCCTCGATCCGCTGCCGGAACCCGGCCTGAGCGGAGGCGGCGGACTCCCCGTCCCGGAAGACGATCACGGCGACCTGATCGGCGCTCTCGCCGGTGTTGGTGGCCTGATAGCTGACGCACTCCTCGATGGAGTCCTCCTCCACATGGTACAGCATGGAGATCATATAGGGGTCGTCAACCTTGCCCATATCCTGGCTGAACAGTCCTGTGTCCAGAAGAGCCTGGGCGTCGTCCAGGGTATAGGGGACCGCCCCGGCGGGCTCCCTGGGCCCGCAGCCGGTCAGCAGCAGGGCGGCCATCGCGGCACAGAGCGTTATGGCCGGCGCAAAGGGCCGGACGTTGCGTTTGTTCGCGTTCATTGGGCTCCTTCCCGGCTGGCGAAGTACCAGTCCCTGTCGATGACGTGATTGCGGAGATAGTCCGCCCAGTAGGAATAGGCTTCGGCCTGGAAGTGGCAGCCGTCGCTGCTGGCGTACTCCTGTTTCAGCTGGCCGCCGGCGTCCCGGTAGACCTCGGCCACGTTCAGCAGGGCCACGCGCTTGTCCGCGGCCAGGCGGGCGTTGATCTCGTTGAACACGTCCACGTTGGCGTTTTTCTGCCAGTCCTGGGCGGTCATGGTGTCGTTCACCGGAGGCATCAGTTCCAGGTAGACGACGGCGTCGGGCTGGGCGGCGATGACCTGGTCCAGAAAGGCGCTCAGCTGCGTCTCATAGGAGGAGGCGGGATAGCCCAGTTCGTTGAGGCCCAGCATGATATACACCTTGCCGTACCGCTTGGCCTGCAGCGCCTGCATCACGGTGACCTCCCGGCCGTTCAGCGTCACGGAGTACTTGCTGTCGTTGAGATGGAACACGCTCATGCTGGTCTTGCAGAGATAGTCCCCCTGGCGGATCCCGCCGTACAGATGCAGTCCGTCGGTGCGGGAGTCGCCCACGAAGGCGGCGTCCGCGAAGAAACTGTCGTCGGCCGCCGGCGCGCTCTCGGCCACCGGCGTGCCGAACTGATAGAACGTCCCCTGGGTGTGCGCGGGCTCCGGCGTAATTTCCGGCGTGGGTTCCGGCGTAGGCTCCGGGGTGAGTTCCAGCGTAACTTCCGGCGTGGGCTCCACGGGCTCCGTTTCCACGGGGCCGGCTGGTCCGGGCGACGGAGGATCGGTGCCGGCGGCGGGCGTCCTGGGACCGCAGGCGGTCAGCAGGAGCGTCAGACACAGCGCCAGGGGGAGCAGAGTGTATCTTCGCACAGGGGAACCCTTCTTTTCTTTTCTATATGTTGCTCCATACTTGTCCCCCATGCTATCACCAACGGTTTTCTCTGTCAAGCAACAAATTCGTTACAATTATGTCAACTGATTACGCCAGCAGCCGGGCGCAGATCTCGTCGTACGAGGCGGCGGTCCAGGTGGGGACGGCGGGACCGGAGAGGGGGTTTCCCTCCGGGTTATACCATACTGCGTCGATGCCCGCCCGGTTGGCCCCCAGGATGTCGGTCTCCAGCCCGTCCCCCACCATGACCACGGCCGAGCGCTCGGTGACGCCCAGCCGGTCCAGCGCCCGGTCGAAGAAAGCGGGGTCGGGCTTGGCGGCGCCCAGTTCCGATGACACCAGCAGGCTGGGGACCACTTGATCCAGTCCGGTGCCGCGGTAGCGGCCCCACTGGGCGGCGGGCAGGCCGTTGGTGACGATGGCCAGCGCCAGTCCTCCGTCCCGCAGCCGCCGGCAAAACTCCATGGCCCCGGGGAGGAGATAGCCCTCCCGCCCCAGGCCCTGTTCGTATTCGCGGTTGAGGATCTCGGGGTCCTCGCCGCTGCGCAGGACCCTCATCAGCCGGGCGAACCGCTCCGACACCAGGGCGCTCTGCGTCGTCTCGCCCCGGGCCATGGCCTTCCACAGCCCGTCGTTGATCTCGGAGTAGGCGGACAGCACCCGGCCGTCGTGGGGCAGATGGTGGGCGGCGAGCACCTTGGAGAGGGCCTCCCGCTCCGAGCGGCGGAAGTCCAGCAAGGTCATGTCGGCGTCCAGCAGGACGGTGGTATATTTACCCATGGCGCGCCCCCCTGACCCGGCAGTGGTGGATCACCCGCACGGCGGTGGACACCAGCAGCAGCCCGAGGGCGAGGCACCCCGCGATGCCGAAGGTGCGGAAAAAGGTGTCCCAGAACAGTCCGGTCTCCCCCCGGATGCCGTAGTCCATGGCCTGGTAGATGGCGAGGCCGGGGACCAGAGGGAACATGGAGATGACCAGATAGGAGGTGGCGGGGCACTTGCGCACCCGGGCCATGATCTGGGCGTAGACCGCCACCGCCACGGCGGCCAGGAAACTGGACAGGAACACGTCGCCCCTCCACATCTGGGCCAGCAGATAGACCATCCAGCCCATGGCGCCGCCCACACAGCATAACAGGGCCGCCGCCCAGGTGCGGATATTGTAGGCGGGGCAGAAGCCCAGACAGGCGATGAAGGCGAACAGGCAGTACAGCGGGGGCGCGTATTCCGCCGCCGGGCCCCCGTACTCCGCCGCGCCCCACAGGGAGTGGCACAGAAGCACCGCCATGCCGGTGCCCAGCGCGATGGCCGCCGCCGTCAGCACCGCCCGCACGAAAGTGGACAGCCCCGAGATAATGTCCCCGGTGAGGAGATTGCTCATAAAGTTGGTGAATACAAGGCCCGGCACCAGCACCATGATGGCGCCGGCCACGGCGGCGTCGATGCTGACGGGCAGTCCCGCCGCCAGCGGCAGCCAGGCCGCCACAGCCAGGGCGAAGGCGGACACCAGAGTGGAGATGAAGAAGTTGGCCCGCAGGCGGTTCATGAGGGCGAGGCACGCCCCGGCCGCCAGCCCCGCGAGGCCGCCCACTATTGCCTCCAGCGGCCCGCCGGAAAAGAACAGGGCGAAGAAGGCGGCCCCGTAGCAGTACCCGAACAGCTGAGCCCACAGGGGGAAGGGCCTGACGGCCTCCCGTTCCGCCCGGCAGCGGTTCAGGATCTCGCCGGGGTCGGCGGGGGGATCGGCGCACAGCCGCCGGGACAGGGCGTTGAACCGCTCGATGCCGTCCACATCGATGGAGGACAGGGGTACCCGGCGCATCCGGGTGTGGACGGCTCCATCCGGGCCGGCGACGCTGACGATCAGGCAGTTGGGGATCGCGAACACCTCCCCCTCCAGGCCGTAGGCCGCCAGCAGGCGGTGGATGGTGTCCTCCGCCCGGTAGATCTCCGCCCCGTACCGGAGCAGCTGCACGCCCATCTCGCAGCAGCCCTCCAGCAGCGCGTCATAGTCCATGAGGTGACCTCCTGAAAAAAATCTGCGGGGGGACGGGGTTCGACGTTTTTTTTCACCGCCCCCGTGGTATATTGACCATGCGGCCCGGCCGCGGCATGGGAGCCATTCCCATGCGGTCATTCCATTCTCCCGCGCAATAGACCCTTTGGCTCTTTTCCGACTCAGGAAAAGAGCCGCTTTTTTCCCGCAAAAAGAGGGATGCCAAGGCATCCCTCTTTTATGGTCATTTCCGGCCGCCCCTGCGGCTGCTCCGCCGCTCGTTCATGTGGAGTTCGGACAGCTTGCTGTCGGAACTGGCCATGAACTGCTTGAGCTGATCTTCAAAGCTGGCGGGACCCTTGGGCATGGGGGGATCGGGCGGAAGATCCCGGCCGGGCGGGACGCGGCGGTTCCGGCCGCCGCCGGCGCGGGACTGGGTGTTCCTGGCCGGCGCCCGGCGCTCCGTCCGGCGTTCCGGGCGGGGCGGCGGCGGGGCCGCCTGTTTGATGGACAGGTTGATGCGGTTGCCCGCGTCGATGCCGATGATCTTCACCGTCACCGTCTGCCCCTCGGACAGTTGGTCACGCACGTCCTTCACATAGGTGTACGCGATCTCGGAGATGTGTACCAGGCCGGAGCGGTTGCCGGGCAGCGACACGAACGCGCCGAATTTGGTGATGCCGGTCACTTTGCCCTCTAAAATCTCGCCAACTTCTAACGCCATAGATCTCTTGTTTCCCTCTCCCTGATAATATGTACGCCTATTTGGACGGATCTGCGAACACGATCTCGTCCGGCTCCAGCAGATCCAGCTTATCTCTGGCGATGGACTCCAGGTACTCCTCGTCGTCGCTGTGGGCGATCTCGTCGGCCAGGGCGGCGTTTTCCTCCTGCTGGGCCTGCACCTGCTGCGCCAGCGCGTCCCGGCTCGCCTTTGCCGAGTCCAGCCGGGTCTTGACCGACAGCAGCGCGGCGACCGCCACGGCCAACAGCATGAGAATGAGGATCTTCGCGCCTGCGCCCGCCCGTTTGAACTTCATGGTCAGCCTCTCCCCTCCGATTTTGATTGGAAAAACGGTATACTACGTTTATTCTATACCATTCCAACCAATTTTGGAAGAGGTTTTTTTCATTTTTCAAAAATTTTTTTGTAAACTGCCACAGCCGGCGGAACGGGGCGGTGAGGCGCCGCCAGACCGCCTTCAAACTCTCCATGATCCCCAGGAACAGGGGCAGGACCAGCCGGCTCAAAGAGAGGAAGTAGACGCTCCCCCCCAGAAGCACCGCCGCGGCGTGGAAGATCCGCAGTTCCCCCGTGTCCCGGAGGATGGCCAGCAGGAACAGGCAGACCGCCGTCCCCAGCCAGAAGGCCAGGTCCAGCAGGACGGCCAGCCATTTCAGCGGCAGGCTCCGCCGGATGGCGCGCATCCCGTCGTACACCAGGCCCAGCGCCGCCCCCAGCAGAACGCCCTGGCCGAACACCGCGGCCTGGGCCGCCACGTCCGCGGGCATCTCAGCGCAGCAGCCGGGAGAAGAAGCCGCCTCTGGCCGGCCCCGCGTCCTCCTCATAGGACACCGAGTCGATGTCCCCCTCCACCTTCAGGTCGCCCCCGTCCAGGGACAGCTTTTCGATGTGGAGGTTTTCCCCCGACACCACCATGGCCCCCTTGGAGGTGGACAGGACGATGCTGTTCTCGTCGAACCGCTCCACATCCTCCACCCCGGACACGGTGAGACTTTTCCGCTCCTCGATGACCACATGGTGGGGGGCCGCCATTTCCTCGTATGCCATAAGACCAACTCCCAATGTTTGATGGTCCAGTGTATGGACCCATCGGGCGATATATGCCTTACGGCTGCCGCGGGGACCGCCGTTCCCCGTTTTCAGAACGTGGGATGGACGTCGTCGCCCCGGGCCCGCTCCAGGTTGACCTGTCTCTTGCGGCCAGCGGCGCCCTCCAGCATCGCGGAGAGCGTTTCCCGATCCCCCGCTTCGATGGCCAGGCGGTACTCCCGCATCCGCCCCTCCAGTTTGGCCACCGTTCTGGTCAGCGCCGGGGCGTTGAGGAGAAAGAGCTGGGTCCACATGGGCACGTCCAGGGAGGCCACTCTCGTGCAGTCCCGGAAGGAGCCCCCCTCAAAGCCCTGGCAGGAGAAAAAATCGTCCCCGTCGCACACCGACACGGCGATGACGTGCATGAGCTGGCTGGTGTAGGCGATCAGTTCGTCGTGGCGCTCCGGGGTGGTGCGGGTCACGTCTCCAAAGCGGCAGTAGGCCGCCAGGCGGTACAGCAGGGCGATGTGCTCCTCTGAACTGTTCTCCCCCGGCGTGATGATGAAGTGGGCGTTGCGGAACAGGGTGGCCTCGGCGTTGTCGATGCCGGAGACCTCCTTGCCCGCCATGGGGTGGCAGCCGATGAAGTCCACGCTCTCCGGCAGGCACCTGGCCGCCTCGACGACGGCGGTCTTGACGCCGCACACATCGATGACCAGGGAGCCGGGCTTAAATCGGTCCCGGTTCTCCTGTAAAAAGGAGATAATCCCGGCCGGGTCCTGGCACAGGATGACGATGTCTGCCCCCGGCAGTTCCTCCTCCGGGCGGAAGGTGAGCCGGTCGGCCACATGGCGGGCCGCCGCCCTGTCGTGGGTGCGCCGGGAGCGGACGCCGCCCACTACCTCGCAGCCGTCGAACCCCCGCAGCGCCATGGCCAGCGAGCCGCCGATGAGGCCCAGACCCACCACTAAAATGCGTTTCGGTTCCATGCGGGGCGCCTCCCTCTCTCAGAGTTCCCGGCCCGCCGCCGGGGCCAGGACGCGCAGCTTGTCCATCAAAGCCGAGAACTGGTCCGGGGTGATGGACTGCGCCCCGTCGCACAGGGCGTGGGCGGGGTCGTTGTGGACCTCGATGAGCAGGCCGTCCGCCCCGGCGGCCACCGCCGCCATGGCCATCCGCTCCACCATCCAGGCCCTGCCGCAGGCGTGAGAGGGGTCCACCACTACCGGCAGGTGGCTCTGCCTTTTCACCGCCAGGACCGCGGACAGATCCAGGGTGTTGCGGGTGTAGGTCTCAAAGGTGCGGATGCCCCGCTCGCACAGGATCACGTTGGGGTTGCCCTCTGACATGATATACTCCGCGCTCATGAGCCACTCCTCGACGGTGCTGGAGAGACCCCGTTTCAGCAGCACCGGTTTGTGATAGCGCCCCACCTTCTTCAGCAGGTCGAAGTTCTGCATATTCCGGGCGCCGATCTGGATCACGTCCACCGTGTCCTCAAACATGGGGAGCTGGTCGGGGCTCATCAGTTCGGTGACCACGGGCAGGCCGGTGGCGGTCCGGGCCTCCTCCAGCAGGCGGACCCCGTCCACGCCCATGCCCTGGAAGGCGTAGGGGGAGGTCCGGGGCTTGTAGGCCCCTCCCCGGAGGGCGCAGGCCCCCGCCTCCTTCACAGCCCGGGCCACTGCGGTGATCTGCGCCTTGCTCTCCACCGAGCAGGGCCCCGCGATGACCGCCAGCTTTTTGCCGCCCACGCGCACTCCGCCGCCGATGTCGATGACGGAGTCATCCGGGTGGTACTTGCGGTTGGCCCTCTTATAGGGTTCGGACACCCGCATGACCCGCTCCACGCCGGAGAGCTGGGACAGCCGCTCCTGGCTGAGGTTTTCCGCGCTGCCCTCGGCCCCCAGAATGGTGGTCTCCGAGCCCCGGGACACCATCACCTTCACGCCGCCGGCCTCCATGGCCCGGATGGCGTCCTCCAGCTGCTGCGGGGTGAAATCCTGTTTCATAATGACGACCATGATCGATGCGCTCCTTTTTTACAGATGAGATTTGGACATACAAAAAGCGGCCGCCCTTTACAGGCAGCCGCACGGGAGGCGCGGGTGACCGCTCAGGGGCACGACAAGACGCCGCTATCGCAATAGCGGTACTCTTCGTACCCGTAGAACCGGTTCGCCATGGGCGGGGCCTCCTCTCTGTCGTTGCCGATACTTTAACACTTTTAGCCGCAAAAGTCAAGAGGGAATTTGCGGGGTCATTTCCGCATAAAGACGACCCCCAGGGTGTTGGGGCCGCAGTGACAGGAGATGGTGCAGCCGGCGGTGGCCGTGAGGACCTCCCGGAAACCGGCGGCGCGCAGCCGGGGAAGGATGGCGTCGAGGACAGCCGGGGCGCACCGGGTGTGGACCAGGAACACCCGGGAGAGGTCCGCGTCGTTCCGGGCCAGCAGGTCGTTCACGTAATCGTCCAGGGCCTTCTCAAAGGTGCCGCGGTATTTCTTGCCCACCCCCATCCTGCCGTCGGAGAGTACGATGGAGGGTTTCAGCCGCAGCAGATTGGCGCCCATGGCCACCAGAGCGGGCACCCGGCCCCCTTTGACCAGATAGTCCAGCCCGTCCGTCACGAAAGAGGTGTTTACCCTGTCCAGGCGGCTTTCGATGAGTTTTACGATCTCCGGGGCGCCCATGCCCCGCTCGGCGACCTCGGCGGCCTCCAGCACCAGAAGGCCCTGGCCCACGGTCAGGTTCCGGGAGTCCGTTACGTACACGTTGGGGTAGTCCTCGGCGGCCACCAGGGCGTTCTGATAGCAGGAGGAGAACTCCGCGCCGATGGTGATGTGGAGCACCGCGTCATACTTGGGGGAGAGAGCGGCAAACAGTTTCTGGTAGTCAGCGATATTCACCGCGGCGGTGGAGGGCAGCGCGCCGCCGCGCTCCACATGGCGGAAGATGTCCTCGGGGGAGGCGTCCACGCCGTCCCGATAGGTGCCGCCGCCAAAGGAGACGTACAGGGGGACAAGGTCGATATGATAACGGGCCAGCAACTCGGCGGGCAGATCGCAGGTGCTGGTGGCGGTGATCTTGATGGACATGATATAGATACCTCCGAGACGAAAGATATAATCTATATATGAAATCGCGCATATTATATCACCGCCGCTTCATCGGGGCAATAGCGTTTTTCAGGAGGGGTTCGGAACATTTTTCCGTTATAGTCGTGCCGGCTGCCGCATACCTCTTTCCAGAGGTGAGGGGATATGGTGGGTCAGATCGTCTACCGGCGGGAGAAGGGGAGAGCCGGCCCGGAGTTTGCGGAAGTGGGCAGGCTGATGCTCCTCCGCTGGACCCTGTACGAGCCCCCCGGCCTGCCCCGCCGGCGGCTGGAGCGGCGGCTCCGCCGGGCGGAGAGGGCGCTGCTCAAGGCCGGGGCGGGGCGGGTGCTGCTGCCGGAGGGATTTCCCTACGCCACCATGCTCCGCGGGTTGAGACCGGTGGACCCGCTGCCCTTCTGGAGGGCGGCCGCGGACAAGCTGGCACTTCGGGCGCTGGAGCGGGCGGGGGTGAGCCCCCGGAAGGGACGGGTGGCCCTGTCCGCCCCGCGGCTGTGCCCTGAACTGCGGCAGGCGGCGGAGCGGCTGTGCCCCCAGGTGAAGGGGCTGGTCATCGACGTGCCGGGGGTGGGGCAGGACTACGCCAGATGGCTCCATCTGCGGTATGGCCTGCCGGTGTCGCCCCCCTCGGCGGGGGCGGAGGTCACCGTCGCCTTCGGCCCCGGCGGGGGCCGCTGGGGGACGGCGCTGGAACTCTGGGGGGCGCGCCCGGACCTGGCGGGGCTGACCGTGTCCGCCCCCGGCCTCGACCTGCCCGAAGACTGCGCGGCGCAGGTGCTGGCCCTGCTGTGGGAGCAGGGCGGCCTGGACTGGGACGGTCTGGTGATCACATAGGGCGCGGCCCGCGCCCTTGCAGGGGCGGGTCCCAGACCCGCCCGTGGTTTCCCCGACCGCCGCGCCTTTCATTGGCGGGCCGGTCTCGGACCGGCCCCTACATCGTTCCGCCGAACTCGTGCAGGGTGAGCTGCTTGTTCCGCTCCGCCGTCCAGCCGATGGACCACTGGGAGGCGAACAGCAAAAGCTGGCCGCCCCTGTGATCCTCCACCAGCATGGCGTCGCCGGGGAGGGTGAGCTGGTCGGCCCGGAGGGGCCCGTCGCCGCCGTGCTCCACCCAGCGGAGGTACTCATAGGGCAGGTCCTCGGAGTAGAGTTCCACCCCGTACTCGTTTTTCAGCCGGTACTCCAGCACGTCGAACTGAAGGGTGCCGACGACCCCCACGATCACCTCCTCCATGCCGGAGTAGGGGGTCTTGAAGATCTGGATGGCGCCCTCCTGGGCGATCTGCTCCATGCCCTTGAGGAACTGCTTGCGCTTCATGGTGTC
>CAYPEE010000055.1:0-10219 GCA_964409665.1 uncultured Oscillospiraceae bacterium | reverse complement strand
CGTCCGCCTGGATCATCACCATGTCGGTGCGGTGGACCATCACGTCCTCGGCGGTGGTGTCGTTCAGTTCAAAGATGTTCTCGATATACTCTTTCTCCGTAGGCGCGATGGCGCCCCGCTCCTCGCCCAGGTCCACCATCATCTTGATCTCGTCCTCGCTGACGTCCTCCGGGTCGGCGGCGGGGTCGATGCCAAACAGGCGCAGCACGCCGTTGGTGGACTTTGCCAGCAGCCAGATCACCGGGCGGAACACCGCGGCCACGCCGCACACCGGGCCCACCACCAACCGGGCGACCTTCTCGGTCTTCTTCATGGCGATGCGCTTGGGCACCAGTTCGCCCAGGACCAGGCTGAAATAGGACAGCACGAGGGTGATGAGGACCACCATGATGCCGTTCAGCGTGCCGGGGGAGAGGGCGGTGACGTGGAGATCCTTCACCAGCCAGTTCACCAGCGGGTCGGAGAAGGAGTCCGCCGCGATGGCGGAGGACAGGAACCCGGCCAGGGTGATGGCGATCTGGATGGCGGAGAGGAAATTATCTGGGGCCTGCATGAGTTTGAGCAGCTTATCCGCCTTTTTGTCGCCCTCCTCGGCCTGATGCCGCAGCTTGGTCTCCGAGAGGGAGATCACGGCGATTTCCGCCGCGGCGAAAAAGGCGTTGATGGCGATAAGTATCACTAAGATCAGTATTTTGGGCAATGGGTCGTCCAAGGTAGAATAACCTCCCGATTTGGCATTTCAGATTAGCCGCGGGACCGCGGCCCTGCCAATTTAGCAAACAGTATATCACGTCTTAGGGAAAATGTAAAGTGATTTGCCGGTTTTGCGATACTTTTTTCCGCCTTTTTTCCATAAAATTTCCCCGGCGGGACCGCCGCCGGGGAAATCGCCGCCTCAGTCCAGCAGGGAGAGGACTTCGTCCCTGGGGGTGACGCCCACCGTCTTGTTGTGGACCGCGCCGCCTTTGAAGACCATCAGGGTGGGGATGGACATGACCCCGTACTGGATGGCCAGTTCCGCCTCGTCGTCGATGTTGAGCTTGCCCACCACGATGTCGTCCCGCTCCTCGGCGATTTGGTCGATGACGGGGGCCATCATCCGGCAGGGGCCGCACCAGGAGGCCCAGAAATCCACCAGCACCGGTTTGTCGTTTTTCAGCACGATCTCCTCGAAATTGTCCTTGGTAATGGTCTCGACTGCCATAAAGTATTTCTCCTTTCCCTCAGTTGAATTTGTATATCTTTTGAGCCAGCCGGTAGATCTTCACCGACAGCCTGCGCCCCTGGTAGCCGGGGATGTTGGAGCCCAGATTGGTGAGCCGGTAGCGGAGGCGGCGGTACAGGGCGGCGTCCTTTTTCCGGAGGTACTCCCACAGTTCGGTACGCATACCCAGGGACTCCGGCGTGTCTGCGATGACGGCGAAGATGGACGAAATGCTCATCATCATGCCCAGGTAGTTGAGCATGTACCGGCCCAGCTTGGGCTGGCTGTTTTTGATGGACAGTACGTCGTGCGCGTCGATCATGATCCGGGTGATGCGGACCTGCTGATCGATGCGTCCGGCCATCACCGCCTCGTTGACGCTCTGATCCGCCCGGCCGATGTAATACCGGTACAGGTCCAGGTTCAGATAGTACATGGTCTTGACGAAGGGCAGGGGCTGGTAGACGAAGATGTTGTCCACATAGAAGGTGTGCTTGGGCAGTTCGATGCCGCAGTCCCGCAGAAGCTGGGTGCGGTAGATCACCGAGTGCATGAGCAGGTATTGGGAGGTGCGGAAGCGGCGGATGTTGTCCCAGGTGAAGATGCAGCCGGTGGGGAACACGTTTTTGTAGCCCATCACCTTCCGGGTGTTGTCCTGCGCGTGCTCGTATACATAGTTGGCGATGACCATGTCCACCGGGGCGGGCATGGCGGAGAACTCCCGCAGCTTGTCCATGACCTTGCCCAGGGCGTCGGTGTCCAGCCAGTCGTCGGAGTCCACCACCTTGTAGTAGAGGCCACGGGCGCTGCGGATGCCCTGATTGACCCCCTCGCCGTGGCCGCCGTTCTCCTGGTGGATGGCCCGGATGATGTCGGGGTAGCGGGCGGCCCAGTCGTCGCACTTGGCGGGGGTGTCGTCCTGAAGGGAGCCGTCGTCCACCAGGATGATCTCCGCCTCCGGCCCCGCGGCCAGAAGGGTGGAGATACACTTGTCCATATAGCCGGCGGAATTGTAGCAGGGCACGGCAAAGGTGATGAGTTTGTCCATAACAGATCCACTCCTGTTTTTGTGATGATTTCCAATGGGGGGAGGTAATATACGCCGTAGGGGCGGGTCCCAGACCCGCCCGTGGCACACCGAACGCAGGGCGTAGGGGCGGGTCCCAGACCCGCCCGTGTTCCCGGATACCCCCCAATGGGTCCCAGACCCGCCCGTGTTTCAAGGTCCCGGACCCGCCCGTGTTTCAAGGTCACGGGGCGGTCATTTCCCCAATAATTGATCTGTCAATTTCAGCGCCTGGGCGGTGATGGCGTCCATATTGTAGTATTTGTATTCCGCCAGACGGCCCAGCAGGCGGAGGTTGGGGAACTTCTCCGCCTCCGCCCGATACCTGGCGTACAGAGCGTTGTTCTCAGGGTTGATGATGGCGTAGCAGGGGATCTCGCCCTCGGCTCCGGTGTAGGCCAGGGAGTACTCCCGCAGGATGGTGGTGACGCCGGGGAGGGTCTGCCCGGTGAGGTGCTTAAACTCGGTGATGCGGGTGTAGGGCCTGTCCACGGTGTAGTTCACCGTGCCGCAGGGCTGGAAACGGTCCTGCGGCAGCGTCTCAAAGCTGAAGTCCAGCGCCCGGTAGGGGAGGGGGCCGAAGCGGAAACGGAACAGTTCGTCGGCCTGGCCGGTGTAGATGACGAGACCGGGAAAGGGCTCCCCGTCCAGCCTGATGATCCCGTCCGCCAGTTCCAGCCGCCCCAGCGCGTCCTGCCCCAGTTCCACGGTGATGTCGGGGTGGTCCAGCATCCTCCGGAACAGGGGGGTGTAGCCGTCCAGCGGCATCCCCTGATAGGCGTCCAGGAAGTAGCGGGGATCTTCGGACAGCCGCACGGGCACCCGCGCGGTGGTGGCCGGGTCGATCTCCTCAGGGGTCTGGCCCCACTGCTTCATGGTGTAGCGGACGAACACGTGCCCGTACACATATTCGGCAATGGCGGCGATCTCGGGGTCGGGGTTCCGCCGCAGTTCCAGAATGGTGACCTGGGACTGAGCGGGATAGGCGTCCAGCAGCTTTTGGCCAAGGCGCCGGCCCTCCTTCCCGCCGAAGGCCGCCCGCATGGACTCCAGGTTGAAGGGGACGGGGAAAGAAAACCGTCCGTCCGGCCTTCTTCCCGCCGGAACCGCTTCGGGGTTGTCCCTGGGCAGATCGGCGATGACCCGGTGCTGGTAGCGCCGCCATTTGGTGAACCGGGAGAGATAGTCGAACACCCGCCGGTCGCCGGTGTGGAAGATGTGGGGGCCGTACCGGTGGACGAGTACCCCCGCCTCGTCGGGGCTGTCATAGACGTTGCCGCCCACATGGGGCCGGCGCTCCAGTACCAGGACTTTTTTCCCTCCGTCCTCCGCCAGACGGCGGGCGGCCACGGCGCCGGCGTAGCCCGCGCCCACGATCAAGGCGTCATATCCGCGCATAACATCACATCTCTATCCAAGGTTACGGGAAAATCTGTTTTACCGCTGATGCCGCCGGCGCGAAACGCCGCGACAGCATCGGCGGGAGACCGGGGCAAAATAAAAGTTCACGGTTATTCTACCACATCCTGCGGCGGGATGGAAGAATAATCTGTAAATTTCCAATCGGGTCGGGCCGGGTTCCCCCGTGGGGGAAAATACCCGCGAGAAAGGGATTGTAAGCGGTAGAAAAATGTGATAGAATGTCACAGGCCCTGTGAACAGACAGGAAAGGGGGAGTTCTGCATGGAACCCGTCATCCAGCGTTTCCGCGCCGCCCTGGGCGGTTTCAACCGCCGGGACGTACAGCAGTACATCGAGCAGTCGGGCGCCGCCCACCGCAAAGAGGTGGCCGGGCTCCAATCGAAACTGGAGGAGTCCCTGCGCCGCCAGAGTGAACTGGAGGCCGCTCTGTCCGACCTAGAGGGCGCCAGAGGCGCCGCCGCCGCGGAGGAGGCCAAGGTGCGGGAGCACCTGGAGACCTCCACCCGGACGCTGACCAGGCTCCGGGGGGAGCAGACCGAGACCGAGTCCAAGCTGATGGTAGCGAGACAGGAACTGGAGCGGCTCCAGGCCCAGGTGGCCCAGCTGACCCCTCTGGCGGAGAAGTACGAGCAGTTAAAGGATCGTGTGGCCACCGTGGAACTGGACGCCCACCGAAAGGCGCAGGGCATTGTGGATGAGGCCAACGGCCAGGCGGAGGAGATCAAAAACGACACCCGGCGCTGGCTCGGGGACGTGATGGAGCAGTACGGCGCCGTCCGGCAGGGGGTGGACGCCCTCCTGGAGCAGGCCAGGGCCCTCGCGGGTGCCGGGGAGCGCGCCGCCGCGCTGGAGGCGGAGGCGGGCAGACTGAAAGAGCGGTGCGGCCTGGAATAGCGGAAGGTGAAAAAATGGAGCGCGAAACGCGCTCCATTTTTTTAGCCGCAGATGCGTTTGAAGTGCTCCCGCTGGCGGGACAGAACGGCGGCGATGCACTCCAGTCCGCCCCGGTAGACCAGGAGATAGCCCGCGTAGGAGAACAGCAGACCCACCACCACGTCCACCACCGAGTGCTGTTTCAAAAATACGGTGGAGACGCAGATGAGGGCGGTGGTCACATCGAAGGCGATCTTCCACTTCCGGGTCTGGAACCGGGGGGTGTCCCAGGCCGCGAACAGCACCGCCATGGAGCCCACCACATGGAGGGAGGGACACACGTTGGTGCTGGTGTCCATCTGGTAGAAATGGCCCATGAACCGGCACAGGACATTGTCCCTGGGGAACGCCGCCGGGCGAAGATTCTGAGCGGTGGGGAAGACCAGGAACAGCACCAGCGCCGCCGAGTAGGTGATGATGATATAGGTCATCAGCTTTTTGAAGGCGGCCACGTCGAAAAAGAAGGTGTAGACGTGCATTCCCACCATATAGACGAACCAGAACACATAGGGGATGACAAACCACTCGCAGAAGGGGATCACGTCGTCCAGGGCGCAGTGCATCACGTGCCAGCGGGAAGGGGTAAAGACCTGCTCCACCAGGTAGAAGGCCAGGCCGAAACCGATCCAGTACAGGGGCAGCAGCAGATGGCGGAACCGCTCCGTGGTCAGCAGAGACAGGCGAAAGCCGCGGTAGTAGTCCACAAGAGAATTGGTATGCTCCATGACATCCTCCGATCATTTTTGAGACAGACGCACGCCCGTTTGCGCGCGGGCAGACAAGCGTCATGGCGTTTATCAAAGTGCATTATAGGCCCTTCATATTAAAATGCAAGAGGAAATGTTTTAAGATTTTTTGAAATCGCCAAGAGATTTCTTGTACAATTCGCAATATTTCCCAGATGGGGGGCGAGGCCGGAGGGTTCGGGGTCCGGGCGGACCGTCAAAAAAGTCCCCGCTCGCCTGAGCGGGGACCTTTTTGCGCGGAACGGAACTGGCGGCGGTTCAGCCTCCAAAGAGCGCCAGCAGGAAACCGGCCGCGATGGCGGAGCCGATGACGCCGGCCACGTTGGGACCCATGGCGTGCATCAGCAGGAAGTTGCCGGGGTTGGCCTTCTGGCCCTCCATCTGGGAGACGCGGGCGGCCATGGGCACGGCGGACACGCCGGCGGAGCCGATGAGGGGGTTGATCTTGCCGCCGGACAGCTTGTACATCAGCTTGCCGATGAGCAGGCCGCCCACGGTGGAGAAGGCAAAGGCGACCAGGCCCAGAGCGATGATCAGCAGGGTCTGGACGGTGAGGAACCGGGAGGCCACGGTGGTGGCGCCCACGCTGATGCCCAGGAACAGGGTGACGATGTTCATCAGGCTGTTCTGAGCGGTATCGCTGAGGCGCTCGGTGACGCCGGTCTCACGCAGCAGGTTGCCGAACATGAGAGAGCCGATCAGCGGGGCGGTGGAGGGCACCAGCAGGATGACGAAGGCGGCCACCACGATGGGGAAGACGATCTTCTCGGCCTTGGAGACCTTTCTGGTCTGTTCCATCTTCACCTGGCGCTCCTTCTCGGTGGTGAGCAGGCGCATCAGCGGGGGCTGGATCATGGGGATCAGGGCCATATAGCTGTACGCCGCGATGGCGATGGGCCCCAGGAACGCGGGGGCCAGCAGGGTCGTCAGATAGATGGCCGTTGGCCCGTCCGCGCCGCCCACGATGCCGATGGAGGCTGCCACGTTGCCGGGGAAGCCCAGGCAGACGGCCCCGAAGAAGGCGAAGAACACGCCCAGCTGAGCGGCGGCCCCCAGGATCAGGGAGGAGGGACGGGCGATCAGCGGGCCGAAGTCGGTCATGGCGCCCACGCCCATGAAGATCAGGCAGGGGTAGATGCCGGCCTTGACGCCGATATACAGGATGTCCAGCAGGCCGCCGTAGTGGATGATGTCGGTAAAGGACAGATCGTTCAGGATCTCCATGGAGGACAGGACGCTCTCATCGAAATCGGGGCTGCCGACCAGGGCCTGGAAACCGGCGGAGAGATCGCCGCCCGTTTCCGCCTGCGCCTCGAGATTCTCCTCGATCTGATCGGTAGTGTGGCCGCAGGCCCTGGCCGCGAGGTAATAATAATACTCATCCTCGGTATAGGCGCGCTCCTGCGCCGCGTTGTAGAGCGCGTAGTCGTTGGTGACGTCATAGGGGCACTCGTGGACATAGGCGTCCCACATCCCCATGTGGTACAGCCCCGCGCCGGGGATGTTGGTCAGCAGGGCGCCGAAGGCGATGCCCACCAGCAGCAGCGGCTCGAACTTTTTCACGATGCCCAGGTACAGCAGCACGCAGGCCACCGCGATCATAACCAGGTACTTCCAGCCGCCCCCCGCGAAGAAACCGGCGAAACCGGAGGTTTCGACCAGGTTGGAGAGAGTTTTCAAAATGTCCATAGGCGGTTCCTCCGTCAGGCCAGGACGATCAGGGGGTCGCCGGTCTGCACGCTGGCGCCCTTGGCGGCGATCACCTGGGTGATGGCGCCGTCCCGGGGGGCCAGAACCTCGTTCTCCATCTTCATGGCCTCCAGGACCACCAGGATCTGGCCGGCCTTGACGGCGTCGCCCTGGCTGACCTCCACCCGGAGCACGGTGCCGGGCAGAGGGGCGACGATGGGCTCCCCGGCGGCGGTGATCGCGGGGGCCTCGGCGGGGGCGGGAGCCGCGGCGGTCTCGGGCGCGGCCTCCGGAGCGGGGGCCTCCGGCGCGGGAGCCGGGGCGTAGGCCTCGTACTCGTCCACCAGCATGGCCTGGCCGGCCTCGACCTCCACCTCGTAGGTGCGGCCGTTCAGCGTCACTTTGTATTTCATAGTTCCTTGACCTCCTTGATGGACTTGAAGCGCAACTCGTTCAGCGGCTTGCCCATTTTGTCAGCGACGATGGCCATGATCATGGCGGCGTCCTTATCGGGCACGCCGTAGAGTTTCACCTGGCCGGCGGAGCCGGGCGCGGCGTCCTTTTCGGAAGCCGGGGCGGAGGCGCCGCCGGCGGGAGCCCCGCCGGCCTCCGGGGCCTTCTTTGCCCGGGCGGCGGCCATGACTTTGCCCAGGAGGATCACCACGGCCATCAGCAGGATGAGGCCCACGAACACCACGACGTAGCCCAGCACGGCGGCAATGGCGGCGTCCGCGACGCCCATGCGCTCGGCCAGCTGCTGGCCCGCGGCGGACATGAGGGAGATGTGATGCATTTGGGACCCTCCTTACGCCTCTTCGATGGTGTAGACGGCCACGTTTTCCTCTTTGGCCTGCCGCTCCTCGAAGAACTTTTTGGCCTGGTCGGGGAAGCAGATATAACTCATCATGTCCTCCTCGGACCGGCACAGGTCGCCCAGGGCCTCCTTCGCATTGGCAAAGTCCTCGCCGGTGCGCTTGGAGTCCTCGATGCGGCAGTCCACGGGCTTGCCGCCCTCGCCCAAGATCCTGGTCTCCAGCTCTCTGCTCACCGGGGCGGGAGCGATGCCGTACGCGCCTTTGAAGTAGTTCTGGACCTCCTTGGAGATCTGCTTGTATCGCTCGCCCATGAGCACGTTGGTGACCGCCTGGTTGCCCACCATCTGGGACAGGGGGGTGACCAGCGGAGGATAGCCCAGATCTTTGCGCACGGCGGGGATCTCGGTCAGGGCCTCGTCGAACTTGTCCATGGCGTTCAGATCCTTCAGGTTGGCGATCATGTTGGACAGCATCCCTCCGGGGACCTTGTACACCAGGGCCTGGGAGTCGGTGCCCATGCTCTTGGGGTTGATGAGGCCGGAGTCGATATACTTCTGCTTGATGGGCTTGAAGTAGTCGTTGACCTGATTGATGGCCTCCTCGTTCAGGCCGGTCTCGATGCCGTACTGTTTCAGCGCGTAGAACAGGGTCTCGGTAGCGGCCTGGCTGGTGCCGTTGGAGAAACAGGAGGTGGCGGTGTCGATCACGTCCACGCCGGACTGGACGGCGGCCAGCAGGGTCATATAGGCCATGCCGGTGGTGCAGTGGGTGTGGAGGATGACGGGCATATCGCCCACCGCGTCCTTGATGCCCTTGATGAGGCCCTCGGCCTCCTGAGGGCTCATGGTGCCGGCCATGTCCTTCAGACAGATGGTGTCAAAGCCCATGTTCTTCAGTTCCCTGCACATCTCCACATACTTGGAGACGGTGTGCACGGGACTCTGGGTGTAGGAGATGCACCCGGAGGCGATGGTCCTGGGCGTGGCGTACTTCTTGGCGGCCTCCAGGGCGGTCCGGATGTTGCGGAAGTCGTTCAACGCGTCGAAGATGCGGATGATGTCGATGCCGTTTTTGATGGACAGTTCCACGAACTTCTCCACCACGTCGTCGTGATAGTGCTTGTAGCCCAGCAGGTTCTGGCCCCGGAGGAGCATCTGAAGCCGGGTATTGGGCATATTTTTGCGGATGCTGCGCAGCCGCTCCCAGGGGTCCTCGCCCAGGTAGCGCAGGCAGGAGTCGAAGGTGGCGCCGCCCCAGCACTCCACGGAGTAGTAGCCGGCCCTGTCCATGGTGGGCAGAATATCGGCATAGTCGGAGTAGGGGAGGCGGGTGGCCATCAGGGACTGGTTGGCGTCCCGCAGGACGGTCTCGGTAAACAGGACCTTTTTCTGTTCCAAATGGAACACCTCCATGTTCTCATAAACACCGCGGGGCGGCGCGGGCGGCGTCGCCCTGCGGTGTCAGGACTTGCGATTGGATCGCGGGGATCAGAGTTTGGGGCCGGCGGCCACAAGGGCCTTGCCGGCGTCGTTGCCGGTGTACTTGACAAAATTCTTCACGAAACGGCCGGCCAGATCCCTGGCCCTGGCGTCCCACTCAGAGGGGTCGGCGTAGGTGTCCCTGGGGTCCAGAATGGCGGGATCCACGCCGGGCAGGGAGGTGGGCACCTCAAAGTTGAAGTACGGGATGGCCTTGGTGCCGGCCTTCAGAATGGAGCCGTCCAGAATGGCGTCGATGATGCCGCGGGTGTCCTTGATGGAGATGCGCTTGCCGGTGCCGTTCCAGCCGGTGTTGACCAGGTAGGCTTTGGCGCCGCTCTTCCGCATCTTCCGGACCAGTTCCTCGCCGTACTTGGTGGGGTGCAGTTCCAGGAAAGCCTGGCCGAAACAGGCGGAGAAGGTGGGGGTGGGCTCGGTGATGCCCCGCTCGGTGCCGGCGAGTTTGGCGGTGAAGCCGGACAGGAAGTAGTACTGGGTCTGCTCCGGGGTCAGGATGGACACGGGGGGCAGCACGCCGAAGGCGTCGGCGGACAGGAAGATGACGCTCTTGGCGTCGGGGCCGGCGGACACGGGCCGCACGATCTTCTCGATGTGATCGATGGGATAGGAGACGCGGGTGTTCTCGGTGACGGACTTGTCGGAGAAGTCCAGCCTGCCGTTCCCGTCCACGGTGACGTTCTCCAGCAAGGCGTTGCGGCGGATGGCGTGGTAGATGTCGGGTTCGGACTCCTTGTCCAGATTGATGACCTTGGCGTAGCAGCCGCCCTCGAAGTTAAATACGCCCCTGTCGTCCCAGCCGTGCTCGTCGTCACCGATGAGCAGGCGCTTGGGGTCGGTGGACAGGG
>CAYPEE010000054.1:4064-10322 GCA_964409665.1 uncultured Oscillospiraceae bacterium | reverse complement strand
CCACATAACTTTGAATTGAAAAAGCCTCTGGCCATCCATCGGAATGGTCAGAGGCTTGGTCCGGCAGGGTCCGCACCCGGCGCCCACACGCTCACCGAGCCGCCGTCCACGGGGAATTCCGCGCAGCCGGTCTCGTCCAGGGTCAGCCGTTCGGGCCGCTTGCCCAAAATGTCCGTAAAGGTCTCCCCGGCGTGTTCCGCCCCCAGGCACATGAGTTTGGAGCCCCCATCCCCGTTGGAGAGGACCACGGCCAGCCCGGACCCCGGGATCTTCGGGTCCCCGGACCGGGTCCAGCCCACCAGATGCGGGTCGTCGAAGTAATTGGTCTGCCTGCCCCAGGCGTATTTCTGCCGGGCGCGCAGCAGCGTTTCCAGGCCGGGGACCGGCGGGATATTGTCGTGGGGCACCCCGTACAGGTCGCCGTAAAAGACACAGGGGATCCCATCCTCCCGCAACAGGATCATGGCGTAGGCCAGGGGCTTGAACCACCCCGCCACCCAGGACTGGAGGGCCTGCCCCGGCTGGGTGTCGTGGTTGTCCACAAAGGTGACCGCCATGGCGGGCTGCCGGTCCACCAGGGTATCCGGCAGCAATCCCCGCAGGTCATAGCCGCCGCTCTCTCCCGCCTGACAGAAACGGTAGTGGAGGGGTACGTCGAACAGGGTCATCACCTGACCGGAGCGGTCCAGGAACTCGCACAGGGCGGACACATCGGGGCTCCAGTACTCTCCCACCGCGGGCAGGGTCCGGCCGGTGTCCTCCCGGAGTTCGGTCAGCCAGTGGGCAAAGTAGGGAAAGCTGATGTGTTTCACCGCGTCCATACGGAAACCGTCCACTCCGGTGAAGTCCAGATACCACCGGCCCCACCGGTCCAGTTCCCGGATGACCTCCGGGTTGGACATATCCAGATTGGCTCCCATCAGATAGTCGAAGTTTCCGTTCTCCTGGTCCACCCGCTGGGCCCAGCTCTTTCCGGCAAACTGGAACACCGCGCCCCGCTGGGCCTTGTCGTCCCAGTCCACGCCGCTGAAATGGGTCCAGTTCCACTGGAAATTGGAGTACTTCCCCTTTCGTCCGGGGAAGGTGAATTTGGTCCACGCCTGGATGCTGGTCTCCTCCAGCTGGAGGTTCCGGTCATTGTCGGCGTTTCGCACCGCCTCCACCCGCTCGGTGGCGTCGGCCCCCATGCGGTGGTTCAAAACGATGTCGGCCAGCACGCTCAGCCCCGCATCCTGCAGGGCCCGTATGGCGGCCAGGTATTCGTCCTTGGTGCCGTATTTGGTGGGGACGGAGCCCTTCTGGTCGAATTCCCCCAGGTCGTACTGGTCGTAGACGCCGTAGCCCACGTCGCGGATCCCCGCCTGACCCTTGCAGGCCGGGGGCAGCCATACGCTGGTGAAGCCCAGTTCCGCCAGGCGCCGGGCCTCCTGAGCCGTCCGGTTCCAGTGCCCCGCGTCCTCGGGCAGATACCACTCAAAATTCTGAAAAATCGTAGGTTGTCTCATCTATGTATCTCTCCCTGTCTCCCGTGAGGGAGCGCGGCGCAAACCGCGATGTATTTCACCGGCCTTCCAAAACATTGTAACAGCCATTTCCCCATATGTCTACGGCAAAATTCACAAAATAGCGCCATGCCCCCGTTTTGCGAGATCGCTCTTGCAACACACCGCTTTCACTCTCCAAAAGTTCTTATTTTAACAGATTTAACGCGCGGGGCAGACGGCGCGAAAAGGAAAGACGGCTATTGCCTTTTGATAACCGACGCGCTATACTGGAAAGCAAATCAACCGGCGGTGCACAATCATAAAATGGGAGGCGGCGCTATGGCTTTCACAAATTGGAAAACGCTTAAAAAAATAGACGCCCATATCCATGTTCTGCCGGATGCCGTACATGAGGCCAATCCTGACGCGGACGATGTATGGGGATACGCCGACATTCATCAATATCGGGAAATCATGACCGCGAACAACATTGAGAAAGCGGTCGTGATGCCTTTTAACGATCCATGGCTGATGTCGATGGAATTCACGGTTGACGCGGTACACAGGAATCTCTGTGAACTGAAACGGCGGTATCCGGGCCAACTATACGCCTTTGCCGATATTGACGTGAGGAACGCGCCGTCGGAAACAGTGGACGCCATTTGTAACGCGATAGCGGACTACTCTTTGGACGGCATTAAAATACATCCGAACAATTCGGGAATGGCGATAGACTCCGATTATAACAAAGTTATATTCGCGTTTGCGCAGGAACGGCAGATCCCCGTCGCAATCCACTCCTATCCAAATACGGACGACGATGTTTCCGCGGCCAAACGCATCGTAAAGATAGCCGAGAGGTATCCTGATTTGAAGTTAATCGTCTCACACATGGGCGCGTTTCAGTGGGAACATCTGCTCCCCATCGGGTGCCGTGTGGATATGTCAGCTATCCTTCCCGATTATATACGCGCCTATGGTATCGCGAAAACTGACGAGATCCTGCACCTCTTTGGCGCGGACCGGCTGCTTTTTGCCACGGACTATCCGGACAGCAGAGTCTTAAAGCCGGATGAGATCTATACCTCGTACTATGACATTCTGGATCAAATGGATTTTACCGGGGACGAGGCGGCGCGGATCGCGTATCAAAACGCAAACGATATGCTCGGGTAAGACGGCGGGGGCGCCGGCGGGAGTGAGGGTGTGGGGGCAGACGGCGTGAGGGATATAGAATAACGATGTCCATGACGAACGGGAATATTTTGGAATTTGCACATACGTATCTTGGGGGACTATGGCCGATGTGCAGATCGGTGTTACTTCCAATATCAGTGGTTCCTCCGATCTTTGTACGCAACTTGTTTGTCAACATAGACCAGCAGAACAAAGAGACGCGGCGGGAAATTTCAGTTTCCCGCCGCGCCTTTTGCTTTTCCGCATCCCTAAAACGGGGCGTTATGATACGGTACTCCCCGGTCGCGCACATAAGCTGACCGAGGTCCTCCTGTTGAACTGTATAACCACATCTCCAACAAGGACGTCCGCCCCGCCTCAGCGGACCGCCAGCCGGCGGACCGTTGCCTTGCCGCCCTGCGCCTCCAGCTGGGCGAGGTCCACGGCGCAGTCCATATCCCCCGGCGCGGACACGTCCAGTGTAAAGGCGTTCCGCTCCCGCCTGACGTGTACCCGGATCTCCCCCCTGACAGAGCGGTAGGAGCAGGTGAACTCGTTCATGCCCTCGGGCAGGTACGGGCGGATGGTCACCTTGCGGAACCCCGGCTCCTCCGGGAGGATGCCGGCGATGCCGTTGTAATACCACTCGATGATATGGCCCATCATATCGTGGCAGTGGCTGCGGGGGTTGTGCTCCCAATACTCGCCCAGGGTGGTCTCCCCGTCCAGCACGAAGGCGTAATAGCTGGGGTGCTCGGTCCGGGTGACGAATCTGGCGATCAGGTCGTTCATGCCGTATTTCCGGGCGGACTGGATCACATAGGGCAGGCCCACCTCGCCGCAGAGAAAGGCGCCGTCCCGCTCCAGCGTCCAGCGCAGGGCCTTCGCCACGTCGGCCTCGGCCTCCGCGGGAACCAGCCCCCAGTAGAGCGGCAGGGCCTGGGCCGCCTGGGTCAGGAATACCTCGTTCGGGTGATCCCAGGTTCGGTAGCAGCGGAACCCCTCCTCCGGGTGGGTGACGAGCAGCTTTTCGTTGTAGTTCTTTTGGATCCCGGCGGCATAGGCGTCCAGCTCCGCCTGATCATCCGCCCTGCCCAGCAGACCGGCGAAATAGGACAGCGTCCTGGCGTCGGCGTAGAGGAAGGCGGTCTCGATGTTCTCCCGGGCCAGTTCGTTCCGGGGGTTGCCCCAGTCGCCCAGGCCATGGTTGATGAAACCGTCGGCATTGAGCCTGGTCTTCAGGTAATTGAGATACCGCATCCCGCAGCCGTAGTTGTCCTCGACGACCTTCCTGTCGCCGTAGAACCAATAGTGCCAGTACACGCCCAGGATAGAGGTGCTGCCCCAGGGGATGATGTCGTAAAAACTGCCCATCCCCGGCACGGGGATAGCGTTGGGGATGTAGCAGGGGGCCTGCGACGGCACCAGCCCGTCGCCGGGGCAGAATTCGTTGCCGTCGTAATCCCGGAAGCGATCGGCGGCGGTGTGCTGCTCCGTGCGGACGTCCAGCAGGAACTTCTCCCACAGTGCCCGCCCGTCCTTCATGTAAAAGATGGCCGGGGCCATGAGATGGTTGGGCTCCTGCCAGGCGAACCGCTCGATCGTGGGGCAGTCGGTGTGGACGCTGACCATGTTGGCCTCCACCGTCTTCTCGATCATGTCATAGATGCGGTTATAGCGCTCATCGTCGCAGGTAAAGCTGCCGTCGGTCTTCCACGCGCTGGTGATGGCGTGGGCGGTGAGGCCGCGGATCTCGGTCCCGTCCCGCTCCACCGCCACAAACCGGCCGGCAAAATAGGTAAATTTCATGCGGTAACGGGCCCATTCGCGCCCCGCCGCCACGCAGGTGACGCAGGAGTCCACCGGCAGCCAGCCCTTGGCCATCTGGTCCACGTCCCCGTCGGGGCCCAGTTTCTCCGCCGGATAGAGTTTCGCCGCGCTCCCCGCCCCACCCCGGAACTCCAGTTCCAGTAGGCCGGACATATTCTGCCCAAAGTCATAGATCTCCCGCCCGTTGGCGGTCCCGACCAGCCTGCCCTCGTAGGTCCTGACGGCCTTGACGGCGGGCTGGGACTGTTCTGTCAGCCTGCCCTTTGGGGCGTCCTCCGGCGGGACCGCGGCGGCGGCGACCCAGCGGCTGTCGTCAAACCCCGGTTCGCTCCAGCCCTTTTGCTCCAGGGCGGCGTCATAGGTCTCCGAGCCGTAGACGTTGCTCATGACGACAGGGTGGGGAGCGACCTTCCAGTTCTCATCGGCGTGAATGACGTCCTCAGAGCCGCCGGCGTAGGTGACGGTCAGCTCCAGCGCCAGCACCAGGCTCTTGCCGAAGGGCACATAGGGATTGGGGTTGGGGGGCATAAAGGGCGGGAAGGCAAAGGTGTAATGCTGGTCGGTCTTGATGAACCAGCCGTTGCCCACCTCGGCGCCCAGGACGTTTTCCCCCGGACGCAGATATTCCGTCACATCGAAGGTCACATATTGAATGAGTTTGCGGTAGTTGGTCCAGCCGGGGTCCAGTTCATGGTCCCCCACCTTTTGGCCGTTTATCCAGAGGACAAACTGGCCCAGACCGCAGACTTTCGCCACCGCCTTTGCCACCGGGCCGGCGGCGGGGAAACTTCTCCGGGCGTAGAAGGGGGAGGCGGTCCCGTTGGTGATCCAGGTTCGGAATGTCATGTCTCTCCCCCCACAAGGCGCAGGCCGTCCTCGCCGGCCGTGATTCGACGGAATATGGGCCGCTCCAGATATTTGTCGTTGGGGAAGTGGAGGGTGAAGGTCAGCCGCCCCCGCAGGTCCCGGAACATCATGCCGTGGCCGCCGTTTTCAGGGAAAAGCGGGGTCTCCAGCTGCCGCCAGGGGCCGAGTACCCGTCCGCTGTCCGCCGCCGCCGTCCCCACGGCGTAGCCGCGGCCGCTCCAGCTGGACCAGGTCATGTACAGCCTGCCGTCATCCGCCCTGATCACAAATGGGCCGTCGGTAAAATACACGTCCCCGTCCATGCCGAATTCCGCTTTGGCGAAGGGCACCGGCCGGGCCCAGGGGGCCTCAAAGGCGGAAAACAGCTTGACCGGCTCTCCCGCCGCCCGGCTCAGGTCGGGGGCCAGCGGCGCCGCGCACATATCGCCGTCGGGGGAGTCCTCAAAGGAGTGGGAGAAGATCAGCCAGGGCGTATCTCCCTCAAAATACACCGTACCGTCGATGCAGGCCCAGTCCTCCGGCGTCAGCCGCTGGCCGTAGGGCTCGAACGGCCCGGCGGGAGAGCCGGACTTCAGCGCGTAGACGCCCTTTTTCCGGTCCCCCGCGCCCAGGGTGGCGATCAGATAGAAGGCCCCGCCGTGAAAGACGCACTCCGGCGCCCAGTACGCCCGGTCGGCAAAGAATCCGTCGGGCCGGTGAAAGATCTCGATGGGGCCCTCCCAGTTCTCCAAGTCCCCGCTGACATAGCAGTCAAAGCCGTCCGCCGGGCCCCAGCAGGTGGCGCTTCGGGTCCCGTACAGATAGTATTTCCCCTCGTGGGTGAGGACAAAGGGGTCCCGGATGTTCACTTCCGCGTTTTTCATGCTGGATCACTCCTGTTCTAAAAGCAGATGGTATCATA
>CAYPEE010000054.1:0-3964 GCA_964409665.1 uncultured Oscillospiraceae bacterium | reverse complement strand
GCGCGCGTCATTCCGTTCCCGCGCCCGCGGCGTGGGTCTGCCGGTACCGCTGGGGGGACATCCCGTATGTCCGGCGGAAGGTGCGGGAGAAGTGGTCCACCGAGTCGTAGCCCACGGCGGCGGCGATCTCGCTGACCTTCATGGGGGTGTTCATAAGGAAATCCATGGCCCGCTCCATCTTGAGCGCCCGCACCACGTCTGTAAAGCTGTGGCCCATGTTCTTGTGGATTAGCTTGCTCAGGTAGGTCTCACTGAAATGGAAGGCCTCCGCCAGAGAGGACAGGGTGACGGTCTGATAATTCTGCTGGATATACCGCAGGACCAGGGTGAAGTCCAGGCCCTTCTCCGAGTAATTCTCATAGTGGTACAGCGTGACGGCGGTCTGGGAGACCCGCAGAGCCCGGATCAAAAACAGGTTCAGCAGGCTGACGGCGCAGGCGTTGGAGTACTGCTCCTCCTGATTGCTCTCAAGGGTCAGGGCCTGGACGGTGCAGAACGCCTCCCGATCGCCGCCGGTGTGCAGCAGGATGAAATTGGCCCGGGGGCGCTCGCACAGGGAGTTGCGGAGGAACAGGCTGACCAGGTCCTGCCGGGTCAGCAGGCCGCTGAATGTGGAGTTAAAGGCGCTTTTCCGCACCACGATGGACAGGGCGAAGCAGTTTGGCTCCAGGGGCTGGCTGTGCCCAGCCTGGGGGGATGTGATGCACACGTCCCCCTCCGACAGGGAGACCGTGGCCCCCTCAAAGTAAAATGTGCAGCCGCCGTTGAGCACATAGGTGATCTCAAAAAAATCGTGAAAGTGGGGCGCCCTCTCTAAGTAGGGCATATTCAGAAAGACAAAGACGTCCTTTCCCTTGGGGAACATACCGGTCTCAAAGGTGGTATAGGACTCGGAGAAGCTGTGCAATTCCTCCAGCACCCGGTTGGCCTGGATGGGCAGGGCCCGCACAAAGGCATGGAACTCCTCCCGGTCCATGTTGGAATGAAAAGGCGGAAACGGCGGCGGCGTGCGGGTCAGTTCTCCCCGCCGGCGCAGCCCCTCCAGCGCCGCGGGAAAGGTGAGTTCCCCGCCGGTTTTCTGGTGATATCCAATAAGATAATCAAAGGCCGTGCCGATGGTTGTGTAGTATATGGCGGAATCCATCCCGGCGTCCCCCTTCCCCCGATCCTGCTCAAAGTATAGCCTGTCCGCGAAACAGATGTCAATATAGATGACAAGATAAGTCGGATTCTGTACAGTATTGTTAGGTGTACGCCCGCGAATCCTTTTGTTATAATTGCCTACATAAGGCAAAAAGAATCACATAGTCTTATCCAATGTGACAATTCGGAACGGGGGGAGCAGCCGTGAATGCCGTGAATGAGGAAAAGCTGATCGTCGAAACGCGGGAGCTTTGCAAGAACTTCGGCCCCACCGTAGCCCTCGACCACGTGAGTATCAAGATCTATCGTGGACAGATCACCGGTCTGATCGGGGAAAACGGCTCGGGCAAATCCACCATCACTTCCATCCTGTCCGGGATGCAGCCGCCCACCAGCGGGGAGATGTTCTTCAAGGGCAAGCCCCACAAGCCCTCCTCCATGATCGAGGGAGCGGCTCTGGGCATCGGCATGATCGTGCAGGAGCAGGGCACCGTCCCCGGCATCTCCATCGCGGAGAACATCTTCCTGGGCTCGGAGAGCAAGTTCGGCAAGGTGTTCATCAACAAGGCCAAGATGGTGAAGGAGGCCCAGAAGGCCCTGGACGCCATCGGCTTTACCGGCGTGGACGCCGCCGCTCCCATCGAGTCGCTGAATATGCAGGACCGGAAACTGGTGGAGATCGCCAAGACGGTCTATGAGGACCCGGAGGTGCTGGTGGTGGACGAGACCACCACGGCCCTGTCCCAGAAGGGCCGCGACATCATCTACGGGATCATGCGCAAAATGCGGGACGAGGACAAGGCGGTCATCTTCATCTCCCACGACCTGGAGGAACTGATGGAGATCTGCGACACCCTCACCGTGCTGCGGGACGGCGTACTGATCACCACCCTCTCCAAAGAGGAGATGGACGAGGACGTCATCAAGCGCTGCATGGTGGGCCGGGAGATGACCGGCGACTACTACCGCAGCGACTTCAGCCAGCCCGTCAGCGACGAGGTGGTGCTGAAAGTGGACAACATCACCTCCGGCTTCGGGATGCTGATGAACTTCTCCATGGAACTCCACAAGGGCGAGATCCTGGGCATCGGCGGGCTGTCCCACTGCGGTATGCACGAACTGGGCAAGGCCCTGTTCGGCGAGATGAAACTGCTGGAGGGCGATGTGACCGACGTCCGCACCGGCGAGAAGGTCAACTCCGCCCGGGGCGCCCTGCTGAAGGGCTACGGCTATGTGTCCAAGGACCGCGACAAGGAGGCCCTGGTGCTCACCGCCAGCATCGCAGACAACCTCCTGGCAGCCGGCTACGACAAACTCCAGAAGGGGCCCTTCCTCCTGCCGGGGGACACCAAGAAGTACGTCAACGGCCTCGTGGAGGAGTTGTCCATCAAGTGTGCCTCCCCCGCCCAGGACGTGCAGTATCTGTCCGGCGGCAACAAGCAGAAGGTGGTCTTTGGCAAGTGGGTGGGCCGCAACTGCGACATTCTGGTGCTGGACTGCCCCACCCGCGGCGTGGACATCGGCGTGAAGGCCGCCATGTACCAGCTGATCGACCGGATGCGCCGGGACGGCAAGTCCATCGTGATGATCTCCGAGGAACTCACCGAACTGATCGGGATGTGCGACCGCCTGCTGGTGCTGAAGGACGGCCAGCTGGTGGGCGAGTTCACCCACAGCGAGGGCATGAACGAGAACCAGATCATCGACGTGATGATCTAAGGAGGGCGACGAAATGGAAAAGGATCTGAACGCGAAACTGGAAGAGGCGGGCCGGAAAAAGACGGCCCCCACAAAGATCGACGCCCGCATGGTGGGCAACATCGCCCCCTACGCCGGTCTGGTGCTGGTGGTGGTGATTTTCTCCATTCTGACCAAGGGCGCGCTGCTCTCCGTCTCCAACCTCCAGGCCATGTCCAGCACCGTGATCCTCACGGCGATGTGTGCCATCGGCGCGGTGTTCGTGTTCGGCGCGGGGTTCTTCGATATGTCCATCGGCGGCGCGGTGTGTCTGGGCGCCGTGCTGGGCGGCAAGGCCATGATCGCCACCGGCAGCTTTTTCGTCGGGTTCGTGGTCATTTTGGCGGTGACCGTCGTGCTGGCGATCATCAAGAGTGTCCTGGCCGCCTATGTGAACGTGCCCTTCTTCATCTTCACCATCATTCTGGCCTCCATTTTCTCCGCCCTGGTACTGGTGATCATGGGCAACGAGACCACGATCTACCTGAAAGACGCCGTTAGGCCCCTGCGGGAGTTCAACTTCACCGAGATGAGCGTGATCAGCGTGGTCGTGCTGGTAGCGTTTTTCGTCCTCTGCGTCGTGGTGTTCAAACTCACCCCCCTCGGCCTGAAGGCCAAGAACATGGGCGGTAACATCATCTCCGCCAAGCAGAGCGGCATCGACACCACCAAGACCACCGTGAAGGTGTTCCTGATGAGCGCCATCGGCGTGGCCCTGGCCGCCTTCCTGCTGCTGCTGCGGACCCGCACCGCCAGCGCCAGCACCGCCGGCACCGTGGGCACCGACGTGATGGTGGCCCTGGTCCTGGGCGGTATGCCCCTGTCCGGCGGCCCCCGGACCAAGATCAGCGCGGGACTTGTGGGCGCGGTGACCATCACGGTGCTGAACAGCGGCCTTGCCATCATGGGATTGTCCACCGGCCAGATCCAGATCACCCGGGGCCTGGTGTTCATCATCGTGGTGCTGGTGTCCAGCCTGAGTTATCGCGGCAAGCTGCTGCCCAGGTGACGTTCGGAGACAGCGTCGGGCCTCCGGTCCGGCTCTCTCATAACAAAGCTATCAATGATTAGGAGGAACTGAAAT
>CAYPEE010000053.1:0-10418 GCA_964409665.1 uncultured Oscillospiraceae bacterium | reverse complement strand
GGCGACCCCGTCACCGCCTCCATCGACACGGACCGCCGGCAGGCCATCATGCGGGCCCACTCCGCCACCCATCTGCTGGACGCCGCCCTGCGCCGCGTGCTGGGCGGCCACGTCCATCAGGCCGGCTCCCTGGTGGAGCCAGACCGCGTCCGTTTCGACTTCACCCACTTCTCCGCCATGACCGCCGACGAGCTTTCCAGGGTGTCCGCCCTGGTCAACGAGGCCATCCTGGCGGGGTACGACATCGTCACCGACGTGCTGCCCATCGAGGAGGCCAGGAAACGGGGCGCCATCGCCCTGTTCGGCGAGAAGTACGGCGACACCGTCCGGGTGGTGGACATGGGTCACGGGTTCTCCGTGGAGTTCTGTGGCGGCACGCACCTGGACAACACCGCCAAGGCGGGCGTGTTCCACATCACCAGCGAGTTCTCCGTGGCCTCCGGCGTGCGCCGCATCGAGGCCACGACCGGCCGGGAGTCGCTGGACTTTCTCCGGAATGTGGAGCGGACGGCCGTCGAGGCGGCGGCGATCTTCAAGACCAGGCCCTCCGAACTGCCCGCCAAGGCGGAGCAGGCCATGGAGGAACTCCGGGAACTGCGCCGGCAGGTGGAGAAATTCCAGGCCAGAGAGGCCGCCGGGGAGGCGGAGCGCATCCTGTTCGGCGGCCACGACGTGGGCGGTCTGAAGGTGCTTACCGCCGTCCTGCCCGGCGCCGACGCCGCCCGCCTGCGCCAGATGGGCGACACCATCCGGGACAAGAGCGACACGGTGGTGGCCGTGCTGGCCTGCGTCAGCGGCAGCAGGATCACCCTTCAGGCCGTGTGCGGCAAACAGGCCGTGGCAAAGGGCGTGAAGGCCGGGGATGTCATCCGGGCCATCGCCCCCATCTGCGGCGGGAAGGGCGGCGGCAGGCCGGACTCCGCCATGGGCGGCGGCTCCGACGTGATGAGGCTGGACAACGCCCTGGCCGCGCTGGACGACTTCGTGGCCGGTAAGGTGGGGGTGTAAACCATGAGCACGCGAAGCGACCTGTCCCGCCTGCGGGGGCTGGACATTGATTTCGAGGCTATCGGCCTCCTTCAGGACTGCGCGAATAATTTCGCCTATTTCTGCACCCCGGCGGACGCGGAATACGTGGGCCGCATCGGCGCGGACGGCGTCCACTTCGTCCTCCTGTCGGGGGACGAGCGGGTGTACTGCGTGGACCCGGGTATGGGGGAGCCGGGGAAGTACGTGCTGCCGGTGGGGGAGGACCTGCGGCAGTTCCTGTCCTTCGTGCTGTTCTGCCGGGATGCCAACCCCATCTCCCAGATATGGTGGATGGGCGAGTCCCATTTCCGGGAGATGCTGGAGGAGGACGCCAACGCCTCCTGGCCGGGGTGCGAGGAGTTCTTCGCCCAAAAGGACGCGGCGCTGGATGCCATCGCGGCGGAGTTCCATCTGTCTCCGGAGGACCCGTTTACGAAGGTCAAGGCCATGCAGGCCGCTTTCGACCCGTCCGGTCTGAACTTTTCCGATGAATACTACGACATTTTGGGCTTAGAGCGCCCGTAAGAGGAGGTCTATACCATGCAGGACTGCCTATTCTGTAAGATCGCCGCCGGGGAGATCCCCAGCAAAAAGGTGTACGAGGACGATTCGTGTTTCGCCTTTTACGACATCGCCCCCGCCGCACCCACCCACTTTCTGGTCATCCCCAAGGAGCACATCGGCTCCTGCGGGGAGATCGACTCCTCCAACTCCGCCGTGGCGGCCCACATCTTTGAGGTCATCGCCAGGGTGACGCGGGAGATGGGCCTCACCGATTTCCGCGTGGTGTCCAACTGCGGGGAGCAGGCGGGGCAGAGCGTGCCCCATCTGCACTTCCATGTGCTGGCCGGACGCGATATGACCTGGCCTCCGGGCTGATTTTTGTCTTGACAACCGTCCGCCGATCCGATATACTATCTGACAGAGTGCAGCTGAAACGCCGCGCGAAGGGGCACACCACCTCGGGTGTGATCTCTTCGCGCGGCGTTTCGCGGAAAGGAGAGTTTTGTATGGTGACCATCAACGGGGAAAAGCTGGCTCTGGACGGCGTCAATCTGCTGGACTGGCTGACTTCCCGCAATTACGACCCCATGCGCGTCGCCGTGGAGCGAAACGAGGAGATCGTGCCCCAGGCCCGGTACGGGGAGATCGTCCTGGCCGAAGGCGACGTGATCGAGATCGTCAACTTTGTCGGCGGGGGCTGATCCACTCTGCCCGGAGAGAAAAAGCGGACAAAAGAGTTTTCCCCCGCCGCGCCGCGCGCGGCGGGGGACAGGGAGGATGATGGAAGCATATGACGCCGACACGGGAAGAATTTTACGCCGCCCTGGCGGAGCGCCACGGGGCGGAGCGGCAGGCGAAGTTCCAGGCGGCGAAGGCAGTCGTCTGCGGCCTGGGGGGGCTGGGCTCCAACATCGCCGTCATGCTGGCCAGAGCCGGGGTGGGCCGGCTCCACCTTATCGACTTTGATCGGGTGGATATGAGCAATCTGAACCGGCAGCAGTACTTTGTGGAGCAGCTGGGCCGCCTTAAGACCGAGGCCCTGCCCGAGACGCTGAGGCATATCAACCCCTGGTGCCAGGTCACCGCGCGGACGCTGAAGATCACGCAGGGGGACATTCCCGGCCTGTTCGACGGGTTCGACGTGATCTGCGAGGCGTTCGACAAGCCGGAGGCAAAGGCCATGCTGGTCCGGGGCGCGCTGGAGCATTACCCGGAGACGCCCCTGGTGTCCGGCGTGGGCATGGCGGGGCTGGGCTCCGCAAATCTGATCCGCACCCGGCGGGTGGGGCGGAACCTCTACCTGTGCGGCGACGGCGTCAGCGAGGTCGCGGACGGCCTGCCCCTGATCAGCGCCCGCGTGGCGGTGTGCGCCGCCCATCAGGCCGCCATGGTCCTGCGCATCATAGCGGGCGAGACAGAGCCGTGAAAGGAAGATCAAGATGGAAGATAAACTGGTTTTAGGCGGGAGGGAGTTCACCTCCCGGTTCATCCTGGGTTCGGGAAAGTACTCCCTGAAACTCATCGAGGCGGCGGTGAGGGACGCCGGGGCCCAGATCGTCACCCTGGCGGTGCGGCGGGCCAACACCAGGGAGCATGAGAGCATCCTGGACTACATCCCAGAGGGGATCACCCTGCTGCCCAACACCTCCGGCGCCCGGGACGCCAAAGAGGCGGTGCGGATCGCCCGGCTGGCCCGGGAGCTGGGCTGCGGCGACTTCGTGAAGATCGAGATCATGCGGGACAGCAAGTATCTTCTGCCCGACAACCAGGAGACCGTCAAAGCCACCGAGATCCTGGCGAAAGAGGGCTTTGTGGTCCTGCCCTATATGTACCCCGACCTGTACGCCGCGCGGGCGCTGGCGGACGCCGGGGCCGCCGCCGTCATGCCTCTGGCCGCCCCCATCGGCTCCAACAGGGGGCTGGCCGCCCGGGATTTTATCCAGATCCTGATCGACGAGATCGATCTGCCCATCATCGTGGACGCCGGCATCGGCCGGCCCTCCCAGGCGTGCGAGGCCATGGAGATGGGGGCCGCCGCTATCATGGCCAACACCGCCCTGGCCACCGCCGGGGACCTGCCCCTTATGGCGGGCGCCTTCAAGAGGGCCATCGAGGCGGGCCGCGCCGCCTATCTGTCCGGTCTGGGCCGGGTGCTGGCGCGTGGAGCGGACGCCTCCGACCCCCTCACCGGATTTTTGAGGTGAGACCATGGACGACCAATACTTTGTGGACTCGGGATTTCTCTCCCCGGCGGCGCTGGAGAAAAAGCACCGCCTGGAGAACGCCCCTTCCTCCCGGATCAGCCACATGGAGTACCTGCCGGGAATGGAGCGCATCCAGTCCGGCGTGATGGACCAGGTCATCTCCCAGATGGAGGCTTACGACTGCGGCCGGTACACCGCCCGGGACGTCCGGGCCGCGCTGGACCGGGAGACCTGCTCCATCGAGGACTTCAAGGCCCTGCTTTCCCCGGCGGCGGAGCCGTTTCTGGAGCAGATGGCGGAGAGGGCGCGCCTGGAGACCCGAAAGCATTTCGGAAATACGGTGTACCTGTTCACGCCGCTGTATATTGCCAACTACTGCGAGAACTACTGCGTCTACTGCGGTTTTAACTGTTACAATCACATCCACCGGATGAAACTGACCCCGGAGCAGATCGAGCATGAGATGGAGGTCATCGCCCGCACCGGCATGGAGGAGATCCTGATCCTCACCGGCGAGAGCCGCGCCCAAAGCGACGTGGAATACATCGGCGAGGCGTGCAGACTGGCCCGGAAGTATTTCCGCATGGTGGGGCTTGAGATCTATCCGGTGAATACCGACGAGTACGCGTATCTGCACGGGTGCGGGGCGGACTACGTCACCGTGTTCCAGGAGACCTACGACTCGGACCGCTACGAGCAGCTCCACCTGATGGGCCGCAAGCGGGTGTGGCCCTATCGGTTCGAGGCCCAGGAGCGGGCCCTCCGGGGCGGGATGCGGGGCGTGGCCTTCTCGGCTCTGCTGGGCCTTGCCGACTTCCGGAAAGACGCCCTGGCCAGCGCCCTTCACGTCTACTATCTGCAGCGGAAATACCCCCACGCCGAGATGTCCCTGTCCTGCCCGCGCCTGCGGCCCATCGTCAACAACGACAGGATCAGCCCCCGGGACGTGGGGGAGCGGCAGCTTTGCCAGGTGCTGTGCGCCTACCGCATCTTCCTGCCCTTCGCGGGCATCACCGTGTCCTCCAGGGAGAGCGCCCGGTTCCGCGACGGCATTGTGAAGATCGCCGCCACCAAGGTGTCCGCCGGCGTGTCCACCGGCGTGGGCGACCATGAGAGCAAGTACGCCGGCAAGGACGGCGGCGGCCAGGAGGGCGACGAGCAGTTTGAGATCGCCGACGGCCGCAGCTTCGACAGGATGTATCGGGATCTGGAGGGGGAGGGTCTCCAGCCGGTGCTGAACGACTATCTGTATGTTTGAGATCCTCTGCGTCACGGACCGAAAATCCTGTAAGGGAGATTTTCTTGCGCGGCTTGAGCGCGTCGCCGCCGCGGGGCCGGCGGCGGTCATTCTCCGGGAGAAGGATCTGTCTCTGGGGGACTACGCCGCCCTGGCCCGGAGGGCGCTGGAGATCTGCGGGCGGCATGGGATCCCCTGCGTCCTCCACGGCTTTCCGGAGGCGGCGGGGCTGACCGGCTGTTCTGCCCTGCATATGCCTTTGGCGGGACTCGCCGCCATGGGACCGGAGGAGCGGCTGGCGTTCCGGACGCTGGGAGCCTCCTGCCACAGCGTGGAGGACGCCCTCCTGGCTCAGACGTTAGGGTGTACCTATGTGACCGCGGGGCACGTCTTCGCCACCGCCTGCAAGCCGGGGCTGGAGCCGCGGGGGCTGGACTTTCTCCGGGCCGTATGCGGGGCGGTGACCGTTCCCGTGTACGCCATCGGCGGCATTTCCCCGGAAAACGTCGGGCGGGTGAAAGCGGCCGGGGCGCGGGGCGCGTGCGTGATGAGCGGGTTCATGGAGGCGGGGGACCCGGCGGAGCTGCTGGCGCGGCTGAGCGCCTGAGAGGGCGGGAGATACCTCTGACCCGACCCGGCGTCCCCGCGGAGAACCCGCAAAACCGGCCCCGGAGCCCATTGACAAATCCGCGAAACGTGGTATGCTTAAATCGGAACTGAACATCGGGGGGAGCCCGTTCGCGGGCTGAGAGGAAGCGCCGCTTCGACCCCTCGGCGGAACGCCGCCGGGAACCTGATTTGGGTAATGCCAACGTAGGGACGCCGCTTTTTCGGGAGAAAAAGCGGGCGAAAGGAACTTCGCTTCGTCCTCCGCGTCTTCGCCGCCCTGTGGGTTGCCCCGCGGCGGCGAAGATTTTTTTATCCCTGAAAAGAAGGAGGACCTGTCCATGAGAGAATACCACACCCAGATGGAGGCCGCCCGGAAGGGCATCGTCACCCCGGAACTGCGCCGGGTGGCGGAAAAGGAGCGCATGACCGTGGAGGAACTGACGCCTCTGGTGGCCTCCGGCAGGGCGGTCATCTGCGCCAATCGGCTCCACACCTGCCTGGACCCGGAGGGGGTGGGCTCCATGCTGCGCACCAAGATCAACGTGAACCTGGGGGTCTCCCGGGACTGCAGGGACTACGACGCGGAGATGGAAAAGGTGATGGCCGCCGTCCGCATGGGGGCCCACGCCATCATGGACCTGTCCTCCCACGGGGACACCGAGCCCTTCCGCAAAAAACTCACCGCCGAGTGCCCCGCCATGATCGGCACCGTCCCCGTGTACGACGCGGTCATCCACTGCCGGCGGGATTTGGACGCCCTCACCGCCCGGGACTTCCTCGACGTGGTGCGCCTCCACGCGGAGAACGGGGTGGATTTCGTCACCCTCCACTGCGGCATCACCCGCGAGACCATCGGCCAGATCCGCAGGCACGGGCGGAAGATGAACATCGTCTCCAGAGGCGGCTCCCTGGTGTTCGCCTGGATGTGCATGACGGGGGAGGAGAACCCCTTCTACGAGTATTTCGACGAGATCCTGGACATCTGCCGGGAGTACGACGTGACCATCTCCCTGGGGGACGCCTGCCGTCCGGGGTGCCTCGCTGACGCCTCCGACGTGTGCCAGATCGAGGAACTGGTCCGGCTGGGCGAACTGACGAAACGGGCCTGGGAGAAGGACGTCCAGGTCATGGTGGAGGGCCCCGGGCACGTCCCCATGGACCAGATCGCCGCCAACATGAAGATGGAGCAGACCATCTGCCAGGGGGCGCCCTTTTATGTGCTGGGCCCCCTGGTCACCGACATCGCCCCCGGCTACGACCATATCACCTCCGCCATCGGCGGGGCCATCGCGGCGGCCAGCGGCGCGGCCTTCCTGTGCTACGTCACCCCCGCGGAGCATCTGGCCCTCCCCAATGTGGAGGACGTGAAACAGGGCATCATGGCCAGCAAGATCGCGGCCCATGCCGCCGACATCGCAAAGGGAGTCCGGGGCGCCCGGGAGATGGACGACAGAATGGCGGAGGCCCGGCGGGCGCTGGACTGGGAGGCCCAGTGGAAGTGCGCCATGGACCCGGAGACCGCCAAGGCCATCTGGAACAGCCGCAAGCCCGAGCAGGAGGACTCCTGTTCCATGTGCGGGAAATTCTGCGCGGTGCGCAGCATGAACAAAGCGCTGGCCGGCGAGCATATAGATATTCTGTGAGGAGGGCGCGGCCCTCCCGCCGGGTCCCGCGCGGGGAGACAAACAGGGGCCGGAGTTCAAGTTCGCGGTTGAAATCCGGCCCTGTTCTGTGATATGATGCCCGCGTGGTAAGATCTTCCCGAGGAGGCGAGGGATATGGAGGACAAAGACCGGAAACTGGCCCAGCCGGAACAGCCGGAGCAGGGGGAGGATCGGCCCGCCCCCGAGCACCCGGACTATAAAAATGAGATCGCCGCCCTCATCCGCAGCGGCCTGGCGCCCAAGCCCATGCGGGAGCGGCTGCTGGACTACCATGAGAACGACATGGCCATGGCTCTGGAACTGCTCACCCGGGACGAGCGGAAGAAGATGTACGGCCTGCTGGACACCGCTACCCTGGCCAATGTGTTTGAATATGCCGACGAGCCTCAGCAGTACCTGGCCGAACTGACCATCCGCCGCCGCGTGGCGGTGCTGGGCAAGCTGGAGATCCCGGCGGTGGTGGAATACCTGCGCCAGCTCAGCAAAGAGGAGCGCAATATCATCATCGAACTGCTGGACGACGACGTGCGGCAGGAGATCACCCTGGCCCTCTCCTTCGACGAGGACGAGATCGGAAGCCGGATGACCACCAACTACGTCACCATCCACGCCGGACTCAGCGTCCGGGAGGCCATGCGGGAGCTGGTGGACCAGGCGGCGGAGAACGACAATATCTCCACCCTCTACGTTGTGGACGAGGACGGCACCCTGTCCGGGGCCATCGACCTGAAGGACCTGATCATCGCCCGGGAGGGTTCCGATTTGGACGACATCATCATGACCTCCTACCCCTATGTGTACGCCGAGGAGGAGATCGAGGACTGCATCGACCGCATCCGGGGCTATTCCGAGGACTCCATCCCCGTTCTGGACCGGGACAACAAGCTGCGGGGCGTGCTCACCGCCCAGGAGATCACCGAACTGGTGGGCGACGCGCTGGGCGACGACTACGCCAAGCTGGCCGGCCTGACCGCCGAGGAGGATCTGGAGGAACCCCTCCGCCGGAGCATCGGCAAGCGGCTGCCTTGGCTGGTGATCCTGCTGGGGCTGGGGCTGCTGGTGTCCAGCGTGGTGAGCCTGTTTGAGCCCGTGGTGTCCCACTTGGCCCTGATCGTGGCGTTCCAGTCCCTGGTGCTGGATATGGCCGGCAACGCGGGCACCCAGTCCCTGGCCGTCACCATCCGGGTGCTGATGGACGAACAGGTCGGCGGCAGGCAGAAGCTGTTCCTGGTGCTGAAGGAGGCCCGCGTGGGCCTTCTGAACGGCCTGATCCTGGGTTCCCTGTCCTTTGTGTTCATCGGTTTCTACCTGATGCTGGTCAAGGGCCAGGCGCCTCTCCCCGCCTTCTCCATGTCCTTCTGTACCGGCGCCGCCCTGACGGTGGCCATGCTGCTCTCCAGCATCTCCGGCACGGTGATCCCCCTGCTGTTCCATAAGCTGCACATCGACCCCGCCGTGGCCTCCGGGCCCCTGATCACCACCCTCAACGACCTGGTGGCCGTGGTGACCTATTACGGACTGGCCTGGGTCCTGCTCATCAATGTGATGGGACTTTAGGCAGGCCGCGCCCGAAACGGAAAAAACTCCCCCGGCCGCGGCCGGGGGAGTTTTTTACATCGGTCCCGTTACAGCGAGAAGTCCTCGTCCCGGAACTTCTCAAAGCGGGCCGCCGCCGGTTTGGGAGGGATTCGCTTGGTGGGGTCGTATCGGAAGGCGCGGCAGGCCCCGGCGGGGGAGACCACGCCCTTTTTCACGCAGATGATGTGCCCCTCGTCCAGAAACTCCCCGCGCCCGCAGTAGGCGCAGCGGGGCTCGATGTGCTTGTCAAACAGCATGGCGGCGGTCCTCCTCGTCCGGTGTAAGTCGATTATACACCATGCGCCGCCGGTTTTCCACACTTTTTTCGCAAAAGGGCCCCGCACAGGGCGGTGATGGCCACCCAGGCCCCGAAGGCCGCCACCGTGGAGATGGCCAGGGCGGTGGAGAAGTCCAGTGCGGCGATGGATTCGGTCTGGTCGATGAGGTACTCGGCCACCGGGGCGGACAGGGGGAAGACCTTTGTGACCGCCCAGGTGAGGGCGGCGGCGATGAGACCGTGGCACAGTTTTCCCGCCAGATAGACCCTGGCGGACAGGCCGCTGTCCACCAGGAAGGACAGCACCTGGCAATGGACGGACAGCCCGGCCCAGCCCAGCATGAAGGCCGCCATGGACACCCGCCCCGCCAGGTGGGCCGTCCCCTGGAGGGAGGACACTCCGGAGGACAGTTCCAGCAGGCCGGCCACCAGCCGCCGGGCCCACTCTTCCTGGAAGCCTAAGACGGACAGCCCCTTCGCCACCAGGGAGAGGACCCCGAAGGCGGAGAGCATCCGCAGCACCACCGCGAAGAAGACGACGAAGGCGCAGATGTTCAGGGTGCTCTGCATGGCGCGGGCGACGGCCCCGGTAAAGGCGGCGGGAAGAGTCACCGTTTCGATGGGCTTGGGCCGGCTGGCGGGGCGCCGCTCCTCCTCATCCGTGCCCCCGTAGAAGCGGAACAGCAGGCCCACGATGACCGAGGCCAAAGCGTGGGTCAGGTAGAGGAGCAGGCCCACCCGGCCGTCTCCGAACACCCCCGCGCCGACGACGCCCAGGATGAAAGCAGGGCCGGAGTTATTGCAGAAGGCCAGCAGCCGCTCCGCCTCCGTCCTGGAGCAGAGACCCTGCTGGTAGAGCTGGAGGGCGGTGCGGGCCCCCACCGGGTAGCCGCCGATGAATCCCAGGGCCACCGCCGCGGCGCAGCTTCCGCTGACCCGGAACAGGGGCCGCATGAGGCCCTCCATGGCCCGGCCCAGATAGGCGGCCAGACCCAGATCCACCACCAGGGAGGACAGCACGAAGAAGGGGAACAGGGAGGGTACGATGACGTTGAAACACAGGGTGAGCCCGTCCTTCGCCCCGGCGATGGCCTCCTGGGGCTTGATCACCAGAGCGGCGGCGGCCGCCAGCAGGGCAAGGCCCAGCAGCGCGTCCCGGAATCCCTTTCGGCGCAGCACAGTCAGCATCCTCTCACCCCCATGGGGGGAACCTATGCGGGCGCGAGAAAAAGATTGCCTGTCCGGTCCGTTTGCGGTATAATTAAATTCAGAGGACCAAAACGCCTCCCGCGGGCGGGGGGCGGGGGACATCGAAG
>CAYPEE010000052.1:8737-10440 GCA_964409665.1 uncultured Oscillospiraceae bacterium | reverse complement strand
TGGCCCCGGAGGGGCCGGATGAGGCCGGGGCCGGGGCCTGCGCCTGCCGCTGGATGCATCGCTGCAATCGCTGGCCTCGGGGCCGGTGGCCGTGGTGGTGCAGCCGCGTGGCGCCGGTGCGCTGCGCACCAGCGCCCTGCTGCTGCTGGAGCAGGAGGGGCACATCACCCTGGCCTACGGCGTTGGCATCAACGCTACCCGTCTGGACATCGTGGAGAATCCCAAAAATCTGGAGATCGTGGAGCTGGAGGCCGCTCAGATCCCCGCCCAGTTGGAGTCCGTCGATCTGGCGGTTATCAACGGCAACTACGCCATTGACGCCGGCCTGAGCATCTCCGACGCCCTGGCCATCGAGGCCAACGACGGCGCCGCCGCCGAGGCCTACGCCAACGTGCTGGCCGTCAAGGAGGGCCGGGAGAACGACGAGGCCATCCAGGCCCTGTACGCCGCCCTTTGCTCCGATCAGGTAAAAGAGTTTATCAACGACACCTATGCGGGCGCCGTGGTGCCCCTGTTCTGACCGCGTCCGTGTCAAAGCCGCCCGCTCCATTGGGGAGCGGGCGGCTTTTCGCGTTTCACAGGCCGAGTTTGTCCATCAGCTCGTTCCACCACTCGATGACCTTGAATTTCAGCACATAGCCCCCGTCCTGTCCGGTCATAAGGGACACCTGATCCTCCGAAAGGCCGCCCTCCAGGGCGGTCTCGGCCGTCTCCTCTGTGACCGAACCCAGACACAGGGGCGGGAACACCACGCACCACCAGTTGCGGCCCGCCCCCTCGCCGATGACCACCCGCAGAGCGCGATACCGCCCCGCCGGGAGGGAGAAACCGTCGTATTGTTTGGTGGGGAACCAGGCGTCCTCGATGGCCACGGATACGGGGTCGTCACAGCCCCGGGCGCGCAGCGCGTCCGCCGCGGTTTCGGCCAGTTCGTCCAGACGGGGGGCCAGCGCCGCCTCCGCGTCCGCCTGGCCGGACGCGCCCTCCAGCCAGGGGGCGGCCCGGGTCAGCACCGCGTCGCGCACGGTGAGTTTCAGGGCCTGATCCCTGTCCGTGTCCGAGTTGGCGACGACATGGAGCCGCAGCACCCGGTCCGCCAGGGCGCCCCCGCTGGCGGAGGCCCACGCCCCCGCGGCTAGGGTCAGGGCGAAGGCGAGGAGCAGGGCGGACTCCCACAGGCGGAGCCGTTTTGAAGTCTTGCGCATAAAAAACACCGTCCTATGTAACGCTTAGTTACATTGTGGACGGTGTTTTTGGATCTTATACCTCAGTTGAGCGTCTCGCAGAGAAAAACCTGCCGGTAATTCTCTTGCAGACGCTCCAGAGCGGAGCGGGCGGCGCGTTCGTCGTCGAACAGGCCGAACACCGTGGGCCCGCTGCCCGACATGGAGGCCCCCAGGGCCCCGCAGTCGATGAGGGCCGACTTCACGGCGTCGATCTCGCTCTTCCGCCGGGGCCCCAGCACGTCCTCGAACACGTTGTAGAGCCGCCGCGCCACGCCGGCCAGGTCGCCGGCCTCCAGAGCCGCCAGCACCCCGGGGGTGTCCGGACGGCAGACGATCTTCCGCACGTTCACCCGGGAGAACAGTTGGGGGGTGGAGACGGAGAAGGGGGGCTTGCAGAGGACCGCGCGGCACTTTGGCAGGGGGGGGAGAGGGGTCAGACGCTCCCCCCGGCCCTCCGCCAGGGCGGTGCCGCCCAGC
>CAYPEE010000052.1:0-8727 GCA_964409665.1 uncultured Oscillospiraceae bacterium | reverse complement strand
GCGGCGTCGGCGCTGCCCCCGGCGAGCCCGGCGCGCACGGGGATGTGTTTTTGAATGGTGATGTCCACCTGCGGCCCCCCGCCGGCCGCCCTCCGGAAGGCGGCGGCGGCCATCTGGGCCAGGTTGCGCCCGTCGGCGGGGAGGAAACGCAGGTCGGAGGACACGGTCCCCTCCGGGCCCTCCGCCGGGTCCACGGTGAGGGCGTCGGCCAGGGTCACGGTCTGCATGACCATCCGCAGATCGTGGTAGCCGTCCTCCCGCCGGCGGAGAATGTCCAGCGTCAGGTTGATCTTCGCGTAGGCGGAAACGTCCATGGCGTCCTCCCTTGGTCAGTTCAGGGCGGAGCGGGCGGCGGCGGCCATCCGGGGCCGGTCCAGCGGCCGGTCCAGGAAGATCTCCAGCGCCAGCACCGCCTGCCAGATGAGCATTCCCAGCCCGTTGGAGGCGGGGAGGCCTCGCAGCCGGGCCTGTTTCACCAGTTGGGTCTCCGCCGGGTGGTAGATGAGGTCGAACACCCCGGCACCTTCGGGCAGGGCGTCCAGAAAATCAAAGTTCTCGAACTGGGACGGCGTGTCCGCCATGCCCAGGCTGGTGCAGTTCACGACGAGCGTACTCTGTCCGGCCAGGCGGCCCAGCGTGCCGGGGTCGAGCGGGGCGGGGGAGAGGCGGGGGTCGCCGCCGCAGAGGGCCTCGGCGCGGGCCGGGTTCCGGTTGGCCACGAATACCCGCGCCGCCCCGCCGGCGGCCAGCGCCGGGATCACCGCCCTGGCGGCCCCGCCGGCCCCCAGGACCAGCGCGGTCCCGCCGGAGGGGTCAAGCCCCGCCTCTCTCAGGGCCTCCAGACAGCCGGGGCCGTCGGTGTTGAAGCCGATCCACTTTCCCTCCCGGCGGGCCACGGTGTTGACGGCCCCGCACCGGGCGGCGCCCGCGTCCAGTCCGTCCAGCAGGGGGAGCAGATCCTCCTTATGGGGCATGGTGGCGTTGAAACCGGTGATCCCGTGCCCCTCCGCCCAGGCCAGATAGGAGGGCAGGCAGCCCTTTTTCACCACGCGGGCGGTGTAGGGGATGTCCAGCCCCAGTTCCCGCAGCATGGCGCCGTGGAGCCGGGGGGATCTGGAGTGGAGCACCGGGTCGCCGATGACGTTCAAAGCGCTCATTTGCCGCCCTCCAGGAAGTGGTCCATGGCCCGCAGATAGCCGTCGAACCCCAGCCCATAGATCTGCCCCACGCAGGCGGGGGCGGTGACGGAGACGGCCCGAAAGGGCTCCCGCCGGTCAATGCGGCTGATGTGGACCTCATAGGCGGGCACGTCCACCGCCTTCAGCGCGTCCAGAATGGCGTAGCTGTAATGGGTGTAGGCGCCGGGGTTGATGACGATGGCGTCGTACACCCCGTCGGCGGCGTGGATGGCGTCGATGATAGCGCCCTCGTGGTTGGACTGGAAACAGTCCGCCGTGGAGCCGTGGGCGGCGGCGTAGTCCCGGATGAGGCCACACAGGGTTTCGTAACTCTGCTCTCCGTAGATGCCCGGCTCCCGCCTGCCCAGCAGGTTCAGATTGGGCCCGTTGATAATGAGGAATTTCATCCCTGACACTCCTTTAAGTACAGTTCCGCGATCTGCCGGGCGGCCTCCTCCACCGTATCGGCGCGGGAGATGGTATGGTCGGCGTACTTCCGATAGAGGGGGAGGCGCCGGCTGTACAGCGTCCGCACCCGCTCCGTGCGGTCCCCGATGAGGGGACGCCCGGAGTGGTCCTCCCCCAGGATGGCGTCCAGATCCCGGTCCCGGAAGAAGACGATCCCGGTGGCCCGCAGGGCCTCCATGTTCTCCTCGCGGAGGACGATGCCGCCCCCGGTGGCGATGACGGCCCCGTCCATGGCGGCGGCCTTCCGCGCGGCGGCGGTCTCCATGGTCCGGAAGGCCGCCTCGCCGTCGGCGGCGAAGATGTCCGGGATGGAGCGGCCCGCCGCCTGTTCCACCAGTCCGTCTGTGTCCACGGCGGGCAGATCCAGCAGTTCGGCCAGGGCCTGGCCGATGGAGGTCTTGCCGGAGCCGGGCATACCGATCAGGACCAGATTTTTGCGGGGCATGGGACCATCTCCCTCAGTTCAGATTGCTCTTGAAATTCCCCAGCACCCGGAAATCCCCGGTGGTCTGGGCCAGTTCCAGCAGGGCGTCGGCGGCCTCGGGGTCGTCCAGGGCCCCGGTGAACTCCAGAAAAAACATATACTCCCAGTTCCGCTCGGGCAGGGGGCGGGACTCCAGTTTTACCATGTTCAGGCCGTGGACGGCGAAGGTGGACAGGATCTCGTGCAGGGACCCCGCCTCATGGGGGATGACAAACACGGTGCTGATCTTGTCCGCGCCGGGGCGCAGTTCCATCCGGGGGGAGACCACCACGAAACGGGTGGTGTTGTGGGTGTTGTGGTTGATGGCCCGGGCCAGGATCGTCAGCCCGTAGAGGGAGGCCGCCCGCTCCGAGCAGACGGCCGCCTTGGTGAGATCGCCGCTGGAGGCCACCATCCGGGCCGAGCCGGCGGTGTCCGCCTGGGGCACCAGTTTCCAGCCGGGATGGGCGTTCAGATACCGTTCGCACTGGAACAGCCCCTGCTCGTGGGAGTACACGTGCGTGATGCCCTCCAGCGTGGCGCCGGGGAGGGCCATCAGGCAGTGCTCCACCTTGACGGCGGTCTCCCCCACGATAAAGCACTGGTACTGGGTCATCAGGTCGTAGATCTGCCGGATGGCCCCGGTGGAGGAGTTCTCGATGGGCAGCACGGCGTAGTCGGCCCGGCCCTCTTTCAAAGCGATGAAACAGTCCTCGAACTGCTCCAGGCCGGCGCGGTCCACTCCCTCGTCAAAGAAGTTGACGGCAGCCTGCTCGCTGTACGCCCCCGGCGCCCCCTGATAGACCACCCGGGGGTTCTCAACGGGCCGGCGGACCCGGATGCGGGCCTCTCCGTAGCGGGCCAGACCGGGGTTGGAGTCCGCCGCACCCATCAGGTCCCGCTGCTGCCGGCGGGACAGGGACAGAATGGTCTGGAACAGGGTGATGGCGGCGGGACGCAGAGCGGGACCGGCCAGTTCCCCCTTGTCCCGGAGTACCTGGCGCTCCCGTTCCTGGTCCAGCACCGGCAGGCCATGGGCCTTTTTATACTCGCCCACCTGCCGGGTGATCTCCATCCGGCGGCGGAACAGATCCATCAGTTCCCGGTCGATGGCGTCGATCTGGCCGCGATAGCGCTCCAATTCCATACTCATTTCTCCTCAGATCCCCAGCAGTTCGCAGGCGGCAAGGGCGGCGGCGGCCTCGATGACCGGGACCGCCCGGTGGACCACGCAGGGGTCGTGGCGGCCCTGAAGTTCCAGCACGGCGTTCTCGTTTTTGGCCATGTCCACGGTGAACTGAGGCCGGGCGATGGAGGGGGTGGGCCGCATCGTGACCTCGAAGACCACCGGCATCCCGTTGGTGATGCCCCCGTTGACGCCGCCGGCGCAGTTCTGCTCCGCCCTTACCGTGCCGTCGCCGTCCACATAGAGGGGATCGTTGGCCTCGGACCCCCGCATGAGGCGGAAGGCCGTCCCGGCCCCGAAGGCCACCGCCTTCACCGCGGGGACGGCGAACAGATACTGCGAAAAGACGCCCTCGGCGTTTTGGCCGAAATCCGGGGAGCCCAGGCCGGCGGGCAGGCCGAACACCCCGCACTCGATGGCGCCGCCCACCGAGTCCAGGTCCCGTTTCGCGTCCAGAATGGCCCTCCGCATCCGGGTACCCGCCTCGTCGTTCAGCACGGGAAACTCCTTCTGCCGGACGGCCAGCAGGGAGTCCGGGTCCTCCAGCGGGTCGTCGCTGACGCCGTACACCGAACTGATGTGTGCGCCGACGAAGACGTCTTCCCGCGCCAGGATCTGCTTCGCCACCGCCCCCGCGAACACCAGGGGCGCGGTGAGCCGGCCGGAGAAGTGGCCGCCGCCCCGGTAGTCGTTGAACCCGCCGTAGCGGACGCGGGCGGCGTAGTCGGCGTGGCCGGGCCGGGCCAGATCCTTTGTGCGCGCGTAGTCCCCCGGACGGGCGTCGGTGTTTTCGATGACGGCGCACAGGGGCGCGCCGGTGGTCCTGCCCTCGAACACGCCGGAGAGGATGCGGGGCTCGTCGGCCTCCTTCCGGGCGGTGGAGAGGCCGTTTTTGCCGGGGGCCCTCCGGGCCAGGTCGAAACGCACGGCGTCCATGGCCAGTTCCAGACCGGCGGGAACGCCCTCCAGCGTCACGCCGACGGCGGGGCCGTGGGACTCGCCGAAAATCGTATATCTCATGGTTCACACCTCCTACAATAAAGATTACGGTGAGGGGCACGGCAGCCAGCCGTATTTTTTTATCGTTTCAAAGCCGAAGCTGTAAGAATGGGAGAGAAATGGCCTGACGCGTTTCACCCCGGGCCGACACGCCCAAAACGGAGTCCGTCAGCCGCTTCTCTCATTCGCAGCATTCGATTTGCGCAGGTTGTACCATCGGCGTTACCCGGTGCGTTCGCGTCACCCAGGAGATTGAACAGGCAATCAAAAAAGAGGCGGGAGCCACATCCAATCACATAGGAGGGAACTGGCCTCCTCCCGGTTTGTTGCGCTGTAGTAACTCAACTTTAACCGATGTGGCCGGTTCCTTCACCTGTTCTTTTTCCGCTTGTCCAACTTCTATTGTAAACCTGCAAAAATTTTATGGGGTCGCGGCCGCGGAGGGCTCCGCGGGACCGGGCCCCGGCTCCGGACAGGTGGGATAAAGCTCCCGATCCCACTGCCGGCCCAGCGCCTCCATACCCTGATCGGTGTACAGCAGCGGCGCGGGCTCCGTCTCGGGGGCGTCGGGAGGGATCAGCCCCCGCGCCGGCAGGTGCCGGCGCCCCTCCGGGGCGGACACCATGAGCCACAGGGCGCCGCCCCGCCCCAGCACGGGGAGGGCCTCCACCCCGCAGCGGCGGCAGAGATATTCCATCGCCAGGATCAGCCCCCGATCGGAGACCGGCTCCCCGGCAAAGGCGGCCAGGGCCAGTTCGGAGCCCTCTTCCTCATAGACAACATTGTCCCGCAGAAGGGCGGCCAGTTCCTCTATGGTATAACTCTCCCCCGCGGGCGGGCGGGCCTCCAGCAGCCGGGACGCGGCCTCCTCCAGGCGGGCGGCGTAGTCCCCGCTCCCCTCCGGGGGCGCTCCCCAGCGGAGAGTCAGTTCCGCCACCCGGCGGGTCCCCGTCTCCGGATAGAACGCGGTCTGGAGCGCGGGGGGCTCCGGCTCGCTCCGGGCGGGGTCCCCGTACCAGACAAGCCGAAACAGTTCGTCCACCAGGGCGGCGTCCCCGGCAAAGCCGGACAGCAGCAGCGTCGCCCCGCTCTCCCGCTCCCCCGCCAGCCGCTCCAGTTCGGCGGTCAGACCGGTCTGGCCGGCGACGGTCCGGATGGCGTCTATCTCCTCGGCGGTGTGGGCGTAGGTGAGGCGCACCTCCACCTCGTAATAGGTGAGGATGCGGGTGACGGTATAGGTCAGGCTCCGCACGGTGTAGGCGGCCAGGGGGTCCTGTTCCGTCACCTGGGCCCTGGCCCGCTCCAGATCCTGCTCCGCCTGGCCGTCGTAGTTGTAGAGCCGGATGGACCCGGCGGAACTGTGTACATTCACATAATACAAAAGGGCGTTGACCAGAGCCTGGTAGGTCCCCACCCGGAGGGTGGAGTCGTCCTCTACCACCGGGTAGTCCACGTGGGCCTCGGAGCCGGAATAGGTGCGCTCCAGCATGGCGGCGCAGCCGGACAGCGGCAGGACCGCCGCCAGCAGCAGGGCCAGCGCGGGGATGATCTTCTTCACGGCTTGCGCCTCCTCTCCCTGGAAACGGCGGAACGGGCTTACAGGTCGTTTTTCTTGTAGTCCCGGAAACCCTCTCCCAGCACCTCACGGGCGTCGCACACGATGAGGAAGGCGTCCGGGTCGATCTCCTTCACGGCGGCCTTGATGGCGGCGATCTCCCGCTGTTTGAAGGCGCACAGGAGTACCTTCTTATCGTTGCCGGTGTAGGCGCCCCTGCCGTGGAGGATGGTGACGCCCCGCTCCAGTTCGCCTACGATGGCGGCGGCGATGGCCTCGTTCCGGTCGCTGATGATATAGGCTACCTTGGCGGTATCGACGCCGTAGAGCACGCCGTCCATGACAATGGTGGAGATATACAGGGCCACCAGGCCGTACAGCGCGGCCTCCAGGGTGCGGAACGTGAGGGCCGCCGCCAGGATCACCGTCAGGTCGAGGCCCAGCAGCAGCCGGCCCACGGGCAGCCATGCCAGGCGCAGTTTCAGCAGCCGGGCGATGAGGTCGGTGCCGCCGGTGGTGGCCCCCTGCTGGAACACCAGCCCCAGGGCCAGCCCCAGCAGCAGGCCGCCGAAAATGCAGGCCAGCAGCGGCTCCATGGGCTGCCAGTCGCGCAGAGGGGTGAGCACGTCGATGAACACCGAGGACAGCAGCATGGCGTACAGGGAGGACACCAGCAGCCGCCCGCCGATGAGTTTCCACCCCAGCAGGAACAGGGGAATGTTCATCACGATGACGGTGACGCCGATGGGGACGGCGGGGAAAAAATGATTGATGATCTGGGCCACGCCGGTGAGCCCCCCGAAGGGTATGCCGTTGGGGTTATAGCACCACACAAAGGCCAGCGCGTTGAGAAACGAGGCCGCCGCGATGATGAGAGCGGGAAGGATATGCTGTTTCCAGACTGAATGTTTCATAGTGCCTCCGTTGGCGGTACAGAGCGCGCGTGGCGCCCGCGCCGCGTCCTCTCCCGTATTTACATTATGCGTTCTCCAGGGCCATCTGCTCCTCGCCCCGGTCCTCCTCCCTCAGCAGGGCCCCGGCGGCGGGCAGGGAGCGGGCCCGGTACCGGGCGGTGTTGACGATGGCGGTGTCCTCCAGGGGCATGGCCCGCTCCACTCGGTATTTGGGCTTCAGGGTCATCACGTTGACCCCCTGAGTGTTCCGGGTGGTCTTGGGGTTCAGGGAGGCGGTGTGGAACACCACGCAGCGGCCCTCGGTGGAGATGACCGCCATCTCCCGGTCCTCCGCGAGCAGATACGCCGCGGCCAGAGGCGACTTGTCCGAGTAGGCCCCGGTGAGTTTCCGCCGCCTGGTCTGGGTCTTGTAGGCGGACAGTTCCACCCGGGCGGCCTTGCCGTTCTCAAAGAAGAACAGCACATGGGCGGAGTAGTCGCCGGGGGCGCAGGCCCACACGAATTTCTCGTCCCCGTCCATCCCCAGTTTGGTGGGGAGATAGTCCCCCAGCACGCTGGCCTTTGCGTCGTCAAAGTCGGACAGGCGGGTCTTGTAACACTGCTGTCTGTCGGTGAACACCAGCAGTTCGTCCCCGCTGGTCCCCTCCCACCGGAGGAAGGGGCCGTCCCCTTCCTTGTACTTCTGCTCGCTGGCCATCCGCAGGGACTGGGGAGTAATCTTCTTGAGATAGCCCTCCCTGGAGAGGAATACGTTCACCGGGTAGGCGGGGGCCTCCGCGCCGGCGGCCCTCTCCTCCTCCTCCGCCCGCTGATACTCATAGACAATCTCGGTGCGGCGGGGGACGGCGTACTTCTTTTTCACGTTCTCCAGTTCCGCGGTGATGATGGCCTTGACACGCCCGGGGGAGTTGATGACGTCTTTCAGATCGGCGATCTCCTCCTCCAGGGCGGAGACCTCCTCGGTGCGTTTCAGGATATACTCCTGATTGATATTCCGCAGGCGGATATCCGCCACGAACTCGGCCTGTGCCTGGTCGATGCCGAAGCCGATGATCAGGTTGGGCACCACCTCCTCATCCGACTCAGTCTCCCGTATGATCCGGATGGCCTTGTCGATGTCCAGCAGGATGCGCCGCAGGCCCTTGAGCAGGTGGAGTTTTTCCTCCTTCTTTTTGCAGACGAAGTAGGCGCGGCGGCGGACGCCGTCCATCCGCCAGGCGGTCCACTCGTCCAGAATTTCGGCTACCCCCATCACCCGGGGTATTCCGGCGATGAGGATGTTGAAGTTGCAGGAGAAGGCGTCCTGCAGCGGGGTGGACTGGAACAGCCGGGCCATCAGGTTGTCGGGGTCCGCCCCCCGTTTCAGGTCGATGGTGAGTTTCAGACCGTTCAGGTCGGTCTCGTCCCGCATATCGGAGATCTCCCTGGCCTTGCCCGCCTTCACCAGTTCGGCCACCTTGTCCAGAATGGCCTCCGCCGTGGCGGTGTAGGGGATCTCGTAGATCTCGATGAGGTTTTCCTCTTTCACATACCGCCACTTGGCCCGCAGTTTGAAACTGCCCCGGCCGGTGCGGTAGATCTCGGCGAGAGCCGTGCCATCGTACAAAAGCTGCCCGCCGGTGGAGAAGTCCGGGGCTTTCAAAATGCCCAGCAGATCCACGTCCGGGTCCTTCAGGTACGCGATCGCGGCGTCGCACACCTCGCCCAGGTTGAAACCGCACAGGTTGGAGGCCATGCCCACGGCGATGCCCTGGTTGGCCGCCACCAGCACATTGGGAAAGGTGGTGGGCAGCAGCGTTGGCTCCATGAGTTTGCCGTCGTAGTTGGGCACGAAGTCCACCGCGTCCTGGTCGATGTCCCGGAACAGTTCGGCGCAGATGGGGTCCAGCTTTACCTCGGTGTACCGGGAGGCCGCCCAGGCCATGTCCCGGGAGTACACCTTGCCGAAGTTGCCCTTGGAGTCC
>CAYPEE010000051.1:0-10488 GCA_964409665.1 uncultured Oscillospiraceae bacterium | reverse complement strand
GCGGCATCGGGGTTTTCGTCTGTTTCAGCGCTTGGAGAACTGCGGCGCGCGACGGGCTGCCTTGAGACCGTACTTCTTGCGCTCTTTCATACGGGGATCGCGGGTCAGGAAACCGGCGGCCTTCAGAGCGGGACGGAACTCGGGGTCCATCTCCAGCAGGGCGCGGGAAATGCCGTGGCGCAGGGCGCCGGCCTGGCCGGTGACGCCGCCGCCGGTGACCGTGGCGGTAATGTCCACCTTGCCCACGGTGTTGGTGGTGTTCAAAGGCTGGCGGACCACCATCTTCAGGGTCTCCAGGCCGAAGTAATCCTCGATGTCGCGGCCGTTGATGGTGATGGCGCCGGTGCCGTTGGGAAACAGATGGACGCGGGCCACGGAGGACTTCCGGCGGCCGGTGCCGTAATGATAAGGCTTCTTGCTCTTGTACATAGTCGGTTACCTCCTTATTCCACGGTCCAGGCCTCAGGCTTCTGGGCGGCATGGGGATGCTCGGGGCCGCGGTAGATCTTCAGCCGGGTGAGGGAGTCCTTGGTGACAGTGTTGCGGGGCATCATGCCGCGCACCGCCAGACGCATGGCCAATTCGGGCCTGGTCTGCATCAGGGTGCGGTACTTGGTCTCTTTCAGGCCGCCTACATAGCCGGAATGGGTGCGGTAGTACTTCTGCTCGGCCTTCTTGCCGGTGAGCACCGCCTTATCGGCGTTGACCACGATGACAAAGTCGCCGCAGTCGGCGTGGGGGGTGTACTCGGGCTTGTGCTTGCCCCGCAGCAGCACGGCGGCGGCGGCGGCAGTCTTGCCCAGAGGCCGGCCGGCGGCATCGAGGACATACCATTTGCGCTCGATGTTGGCCTTGTTCGCCATAAAGGTAGACATATCGGTTTCCTCCATTTTTATAATCAAATGATCTCAAACATACCCGTGCGGCCCCTTTTCCGGGGCGCAAGCGTTATTATAAGTCCCCCGGCCGCCGATGTCAACCAAAACTTGAAAGTTTTTCAAAGAAGATTTGAAATACTCGTTTTTTCACTTAAATTCGGATGTAAACGCGTAAATACTCGTTTCGTTTTTTCGTTTTTTATCCGTTCCACGCCCGGGCCAGCAGTTCCGCCGCCCGGGTGAGCTCCTCCTCCGTGAGGCCGGCGTAGCCCAGCACCACGGTGGAGGGCCTCGGTTCCGCCCTGTGGCAGTACTGGCTCAACGGGGCGACCCGGACGGATTCCTCCGCCGCCCGCGCCACCAGTTCCTCCTCGGTGAGCCGGGGCAGAGTCAGCAGGAAGTGGAGCCCCGCGTCCTGGCCGGACAGGGCCGCGCCGGGGATGGCCCCCAGTTTTTCCGTGAACAGGGCGTTCTTCCTGCGGTAGAGGTTTCCCGTCCGCCGCAGATGCCGTCCGTAGAGCCCCCGCACCAGGAACCGCCGGAGGCTCTCCTGCTCGAACCGGGAAACGGTGCAGGCGGCGTGGGGAAAGGTCTGCCGGTAGCGCTCCAGCAGGGCGGGCGGCAGGATCATATAGGCCACGCGGATGGCCGGGGCGATGGACCGGGAGAAGGTTCCCATATACACCACCTTCCCCGCCCGGTCCAGGCCCTGCATGGCGGGGATGGGCCGGGAGGTGTAGCGGAACTCGCTGTCGTAGTCGTCCTCGATGAGGTAGCGGCCTTTTCCCGCTCCGGCCCAGTGGAGCAGGCGGCTGCGCCGGCCGGCGGGCATGGTGACGCCCAGAGGAAACTGGTGGGAGGGGGTCACATAGGCCAGACGGGCGCCGGACGCGGCCAGGGCCTCCGGGTCCATGCCCTCCCCGTCCACCGGGATGGGGAGGGGCGTCCGGCCGTGATGGAGGGCGGCGGCGTAGGCGGCGGGATAACCGGGGTCCTCCAGGGCGATCTCCCGGTGCTCGGGCAGCAGCTGGAGCAGCAGGGACAGCAGATAGTCCGCGCCGGCCCCCACCACGATCTGTTCCGGGGCGCACCTCACCCCCCGGTACTGACACAGCAGATCCGCCAGAGCCGCCCGCAGAGGCAGATCCCCCTGGGGATGCCCCCGCTGGAGCAGGCCGGGATTCTCATACACCGCCTCCTTGGTGATCCTGGCCCAGGAGGAAAAGGGGAAAACGGACACGTCCACTGCGGAGGTGGAGCAGTCGTACCGCCAGCGGGAGGGCTCCGGGGGCGGCGGGGCCACGTCCTGAGCGGGGGGCGGGGACAGGGGCAGCAGATTCGCCGCCACATAGCCGCTGCGAGGCCGGGCGAATACATAGCCCTCCGCCGCCAGGAGCGAGTAGGCGGTCTCCACGGTGCTCATGCTCACCCCGGCCAGCGCGCAGAGGCGGCGCTTGGAGGGCAGTTCCGCGCCGGGGGGCACCTCCCCGGACTGGATGGCGGCCGCGATGTGCCGGTAGAGCTGATCGTACAGGGGCTCCCCCTCGTGAAACACCGGGAGCGGAAAGGACGCGGGCATTTGAGTTCCCTCCCATCTGACCATATAAAAAAGTTGAAAACTGGATATGGAAATGATGTCAGTCGAGGATATAATAACATCAACGCCGGCAGGCGTCAAGTTCTCATCATTTTTATCAAAGGAAGTGCGGTCCCGATGAACGGATCCAAACGGAAAAATCTGATTTTGAAACTGTGCGTGACGGCTGTGATGACCGCCATCGTATTTTTGGGCAACTATCTGCGGATCACCATGCCGATCGCCGTGGGCGGCGTCACCGCCTTTACGCTGGCGAATATCCTGTGCGCCCTGTCCGGCATTCTGGCGGGGCCGTGGTGGGGCTTCCTGGCCGCCGGGCTGGGCTCCGGGCTCTATGACCTGACGAACCCCAACTATGTTGCCGAAGCCCCCATCACCTTTTTCACTAAGGGAATGTACGGTCTGGTGGCGGGGCTCGTGCTGTATTATGTATTCGTCCGGCTGCTGAAAAGAGAGAGAAGCGGCTATGTGCCCCAGTTGGTGTCCGTCATCTGCGCCGCCGTGAGTTATCTGGTCGTCTACTCGGTGAAAGTCTTTTTCTACAACGGTATGCTCATCGAGGGCTACACCACCGCCGTTCAGTGCTGGGCCATCGTGATTTCCAAGCTGCCCGCCACGCTGGTGAACGGCGCTTTAGCCGTCATTTTCGCCCCTATCCTGGGCATCGCGGTCTGCAAGGGTCTCAAGGCCGCCCATCTGGACCGGCTGCTGGACTGACCCATCTCTCAAACGAACGCGCAAACGAAAACCCCTCCGGTTTCCCGGAGGGGTTCGCGTTTTGAGAAAAGAGAGAGGGAGGATAGAAGGTGTCTGGTTTGCTTCCTGACGATGTCATCATAGCAGAGTTTCCCCCGCTAATGTTGGACAATTTAAGAACCTTTTGTGAAAGTTTTGTGAATGAGCGGCGGATTTCCCCGCGTTTCCCCGGAGGCGCGGTTTTCAGCCCTGTAAAAACATTCCCGACAGGAACTGTTTGAAGATGCCGAACAGAGACAGCCGCTCCACGCCCTCCGCGGCCACCAGGTCGATGGAGTCCGCCTTCTCCCCGTCCACCAGGACTTCCAGCCTGCCCAGGATCTGTCCCGGCTCCACCGGGGCCTCCACGCTGTCCGCCAGGGAGAGCCGGGTGGTGACCGTTCCGGCCCTGGACTTCTCCAGCAGGACGGAGCACTCCCGCGCCGTCACCGGCTGGACGGTATCCGTCTGGCCCAGTTTCACCGCCACCGGCGGGATGGGCTGCTCCGGGTACACCGGCGTAAGGGCGTAGGCGGCGAAGCCGTAGTTCAGCAGCGCCTTGGCGCTCTCGAACCGGTCGTTGGAGGTGGGGGCGTGCATGACGGCGGCGATGAGTTCCATGCCGTCCCGCTCGGCGGTGGCGGACAGGCAGTACAGAGCCGAGTCGGTAAAGCCGGTCTTCAGGCCGGTGGCCCCCTCGTAGTAGAAGATGAGTTTGTTGGTGTTGGCCAGCTGGAAGGCGCCGTCCCGCAGGGTGTCCATCCAGATGGTGGCGAACTCCCGGATGGACGGGTGGTTCAGGATCAGTTCCCGGCTCATCAGCGCGATGTCGTAGGCGCAGGTGAGGTGCCCCTCGGCGGGCAGGCCGGTGCAGTTTTTGAAGGTGGTGTCGTTCATGCCCAGTTCTTTGGCGCGGGCGTTCATCCGCTCCACAAAGGCGGCCTCGCTGCCGGCCAGATGCTCCGCCAGGGCCACGGCGCAGTCGTTGGCGGAGGCCACCGTCACCGCCTTCACCATGTCCCGGACGGTCATCCGCTCGTTCTCCTTCAGCCAGATCTGGCTGCCGCCCATGGAACAGGCGTAGGCGGAGGCGGTCACCGTGTCGTCCCAGTTCAGGGAGCCGGAGTCGATGGCCTCCATCACCAGCAGCAGGGTCATCACTTTGGTCACCGACGCGGGCTCATACCGGGTGTGGGCGTCCTGCTCGTAGAGGATCCTGCCCGTGGTCTTCTCCATCAAAACGGCGGAGGGAGCGGTGATGGACACCGGGGCGGCTTTGACCTCCGCCGCCTGGACGGTCCGCGCGGAGATAGGGCATAACAGGGTCAGCGCCAGCAAAAGGGCGGCGAATTTTTTCATGGGAGTACCTCCGATCTTGGAAATCATTCTCGGTTTAAGGATGTGAAGGTTTGGCGATTTTATGCGCGGCGGAAACAGGATCGTTCGCCCGGGAGAGAAAAGGAATGGCGGCCGCTCCGATGAAAATTTTGTTGCGGCCGTCCGCATTTTCCCGTAATATGGTGGCGGAAAATCCGTCTCTCAGGGTGAAGAGCCTTCAAGAAGCGAAAGAAAGGAGGAGCGCCCATGGAGGACAGCGCCATCGTCGCGTTGTTTTGGTCCCGGGATCCCCGGGCGGTTTCGGCGCTGCAGGACAAATACGGCGGCGCCTGCCAGTCCCTCGCCGCCCGGCTGCTGGGCAGCGCGGAGGACGGCCAGGAGTGCTTCAACGACGCCCTGCACCGGGTGTGGGACACCATCCCGCCCCAGCGACCCGCGTCGCTGCGGGCCTATTTGATGAAGATCGCGCGCAACCTGGCCATCGACCGCTGGCGGGAGCGGACCGCCCGACGGCGGGACGGGGAGGTTTCGTCCCTCACCGCCGAACTGGAGGACTGCCTGCCCGCCGCCCCCAGCGCCGAATCCGCCGCCGAGGGCAACGAGACCGCCGCCGCCATCGATAAGTGGCTGGCGACCCTGTCCAAAGAGGACAGGGTGCTGTTCGTCCGCCGGTACTGGTACGGCGACCGGGTGGAGGAATTGGCGAAACGCCGGGGCGTCTCCCCCAACAGCCTGGCCCAAAGGCTGTTCCGATTGCGGAACGGGCTGAAGCGGGCCCTGGAACAGGAGGGCATCGCCGTATGAGCGAACGGAGTTTGAACTTGCTGGCCCGAATGGGCGGTATCGACGAGAACTACATTGATGAGGCCGGGGAGGACCTCCCGGCCAAAAAGAAGATACACTGGCTGCGGTGGGCGGCCCTGGCCGCCTGTCTGACGCTGGCCGTAGGCGGGCTGTACCTGCTGCCCCGGCTGGGCGGCAACGCCAGCGGTTCGGGGACCAACCCGCCGGAGGAGGGTCCCAGCACCTTCATGAGCTACGCCGGCCCGGTGTTCCCTCTGACGTTGAAGGAGGAAAACCCCGCCGTCACGGCGGAGCGAAATCTCACCCTGGACTTTGCCCCCTGGGTGAAGGAGTGGTGGTCCAACGAGGACGAGGCCAACTCCCGCTCCGATCTGACCGAGGAGGAGCGGCAGGAGGTCCTGGCGCAGTATGACGAGTGGTTTCCCGATGGAGGCTACTACCGCAGTTCCACCGACATCCTGGTGACGGACGAATACACCCTGACCAATTCCTCGGACGCGGACCAGACGCTGACCGTCCTCTACCCCTTCGCCGGCAGCCTGTCTGACCTGGAGGCGGTCCGGCCCGCCCTGACCGTGGACGGCGCCGCGCTGGAAACTACCTTCTGTGCCGGGCGTTACGCCGGCGGCTATATGGGGGCCGTAGGCGGCGACCTGGTCACCCCCGTGGAAGAGGGCGGCGTCAATCTGATTGAGCCGGGGAACTGGGAGGATTACCGGGATATACTGGCCGACGGCGGCTATCTGCGAAACGCCCTGGGAGACTATCCCGATTTCTCCGAGGTCCCCGCCGCCGTGTATGAGTTCACCGACCCCTGGGGGCCGGAGGAGGACGATGAGGCCGGCATTCCCAACCCCACCATCCGGGCCACGTTTCGGCAGGACATCGAACACAGCCGCGTCCTGACCGCCGGCTTTGATGGCGGACACTACGGCTGGGACACCGGGGAGATGGGCCGTGAGTTTTCCATCCCTCAACCGGGAGAGCGGGGCTACGGCGAGAAGGTCTGCCGCCTCATCGTCATCGGGGAGGATATCCGGGACCTGGAGACTCAGGGTTACGCCACCGGCGGCTGGGACGCCACCGAGACAGTGGAGTCGGGCGTCACCGTCCGGCGGTACGAGACCGATCTGGAGACGATCCTGCGGCAGACTGCGGAAAGACTTTACGCGGATAAGACAGAGGACCAGGACATCCCCTGCGGCTTTGAGGTCTGGTACGGCCTACTGAAGGGATGGCTCATTACCGACGGGCCGCTGTCCGCCCGGCCGGCGGCCCGGTATGACACCGGCAGTCTGGAGGAGAACGAGGTAGCGAACGTCGGCCGGGTATTCTACCTGGAGGCGGAGGTCACTATCCCCGCCGGGGGAAGCGTCACCCTCACCGCCGCCATGCGGAAGGCCGGCAGTTGCGACTACTACGGCGCCCGGGGGGAGCAGCGGGGCGTCTACGGCTACGACCTGGTGACCCGCCTGGGCTCCAATCTGAACTGCCCGTCCCAGACCGCCACGCTGGAGGACCGGGGACAGATCGGGATCGTCCGGCAGAACTTCGGGTTCGATCTTGAAAACGGCGTCAAGACCGTCCCACTCACCGGGGAGGAGTACTATCTGGAGGTCCGCCGCGCGCCGGAAGGTTGACAGCGGCGGAAAAGTCGGTTATAATGACGCTATTCTGATACACAGGAGGGATCCGTATGGAGAAATATGTCTGCCCCTGCGGCTATGAGTACGACCCGGCTGTGGGCGATCCCGACAACGGCGTCGCCCCCGGCACCCCCTTTGACCAGCTGCCCGACGGCTGGTGCTGCCCCATGTGCGGCCTGGACAAGGACTCCTTCACGAAGGCCTGAACCGTCCGCCGCGCCGCGCGCGGAAATCACGCCGGGTCTCCCCCCGCCGCAGGCGGGGGGAGACCTTTTCCTTTGCTTTCCCGGAAAATTTATGGTATACTTTTCGTCGCATCCGCACAAAGGCGCGCCGCTTACGGCCGCCGGGACAACAGGCCGGGAAAGGAGCGTTCCCCCATGGGAAAACTGTATCTGGTCCCCACCCCCATCGGCAACCTGGGGGACATCTCCTCCCGGGCGGCGGAGACCCTGGCCGCCGTGGACTTTATCGCCGCCGAGGACACCCGGGTGACGGGGAAACTGCTGAACCATCTGGGCCTCAAAAAGCCCATGGTCATCTACCACCGGCACAACTGCGATACCGCCGGCCCCGCCATCCTGCGCCGCCTGCTGACGGGCGAGACCTGCGCCCTGGCCACCGACGCGGGCACCCCCGCCATCTCCGACCCCGGCGAGGATCTGGTGGCCCTCTGCGCCCAAAACGGCGTGCCGGTGGAGTCCATCCCCGGCCCCTGCGCGCTGACGGTGGCCCTGTCCGCCTCCGGCCTGCCCGCCGCCCGGTTCGTGTTCGAGGGATTCCTCCCCGTCAACAAAAAAAACCGCCGGGCCCGACTGGAAGCCCTGGCGGATGAGGAGCGCACCCTCGTCCTCTACGAGGCGCCCCACAGGCTGCGGGATACCCTGTCCGACCTGGCCGGCGCCTTGGGCGGGGACCGCCCTGTCTCCGTCTGCCGGGAACTCACCAAACTCCACGAGGAGATCTGGCGGGGACCGCTGGCCGGGGCAAGGGACCGCTGGGCCGCCCAGGAGCCCCGGGGGGAGTTTGTGCTGGTCATCGCCGGCGCTCCCCGGAGGGAGGAGGCCCCTCCCGATGAGGAGGCGGCCCTAAGGCAGGTGGCGGAACTGCGGGCCCGGGGCCTGCCGCTGAAAGAGGCCGCGGCCCGGACGGCGGCCCGGTCCGGCATAAAAAAACGCCGGCTCTATGAGCTGGCGTTGGGCAAGGACGAGGGCGCCGGCTGATTACATTGTGTATCAAACCATCGCCTCATAACCAGCCGCTTTAGCGCGCAAAAACGCCGCCGGATTCTCTCGAAACCGGCGGCCCATTTTTGCCGAGCCCGGGTTACTTTTCACGCAGTTCCCTCACGCAGGCGCTGCAGACGTTCTTTCCCTTGTAGGAAATGATGTCCTTGGAGTCTCCGCAAAAGATACAGGCGGGTTGATACTTGGTCAAGATAATCGAGGATCCATCCACATAGATCTCCAGTGGGTCGCGCTCCGCGATGTCGAGCGTCCGCCGGAGTTCGATAGGCAGGACGATGCGGCCCAACTCATCGACCTTGCGCACGATGCCGGTGGCTTTCATGATTGTGCCTCCTATTTGTTTTCAGCGTTTCCATTACTAACCGACTTTATTATATAACACGCCGTATAACTTTGTCAATTGAAATCTCACAAAAAAAGTATATTTTTGAAATATTTTGTGGAAAAATTTTCAGTTAATTTCCTGAATGTGGGTATCATGCGAGGCGCTCCCGCATAGTTTTGGAAAGGCTCGTCCTTCGGAGGTCCGGAGGCGTGGAAAAGGAGCGTGATCCCATGGCGATGTCGGTGATCTGGACGGTGATGGTGGGGGCGGCGGTGCTGTGCGGTCTGGCGACCGGAAACGGCCCCGCGGTGGCGAAGGGGGCGCTGGACGGCGCCGCCGCCGGGGTGGAACTGTCCCTGTCCACCATGGGGGTGATGTGCCTGTGGACGGGCGTGATGGAGGTCATGCGCCGCTGCGGCATTGCCGACAGGCTCTCCCGGCTGCTGCGGCCGGTCCTGCGCCGGCTCTACCCCGGTTATGCCGACGATCAGCGGGTGATGGACGCGGTGAGCGCCAACCTGTCCGCCAACCTGCTGGGCCTGGGCAACGCCGCCACTCCCCTGGGGCTGGAGGCCGCCCGGCTCATGGCGGAGGGCTCCGGCGGCACGGCCTCCGACGGGCTGTGTATGCTGGTGGTGTGCAACACCGCCTCCCTCCAGCTCATCCCCACCACGGTGGCCAGCGTCCGGGCGGCGGCGGGCAGCGCCGATCCCTTCGACATCCTCCCGGCGGTGTGGCTGGCCTCGATCATCTCCGTGGCGGTGGGGATCACGGCGGCCAAACTGCTCTCCCGCATTTGGAGGTGAGAAAATGGATCTGTTTTTCACCATGCTGGTGCCCTGCCTGATGCTGGCGGTGGCGGTGACGGCGCTGATCCGCCGGGTGGACGTGTGGGGGGCCGTCACTGACGGGGCCCGCACCGGCCTGAAAGTCTCCCTGAACATCATGCCGCCGCTCATTGGCCTCCTGACGGCGGTGTATATGCTCCGGGCCTCCGGCGCTCTTGACCTGCTGCGGGACGCCCTCGCCCCCGCCCTGACGGCCATCGGCATCCCGCCGGAGACCGTCTCCCTGCTGCTGGTCCGCCCGGTGAGCGGCTCCGCCGCCCTGGGGGTGGGGGCGGAACTCATCCGGACCTATGGGCCAGACTCCCTCATCGGCCGCACGGCGGCGGTGATGCTGGGCTCCACCGAGACCACCTTCTACACCGTGGCGGTGTACTTCGGCGCGGCCAAAATCGCCAAAACGCGGTACGCCGTCCCCGCCGCCCTGTGCGCCGACGCGGCCGGATTCCTGGCCGCCGCATGGGCGGTGAGGCTGATTTTTGGAGGGTGAGGGATCGGTCTTATGAGAGAACTTCGCAGGGGGAAGGGCTATACTCAGGTCAGGATGCAGATGCTGACCGGCATCGACCAAAGCGCCTACTCCAGGCTGGAATTCGGCAAGCGCAGCCTGTCCTTCGAGCAGTGCAGGCTTCTGGCGGCGGCGCTGGACACCAGCATGGACTGTCTGGCGGGCCTCACCGACGACCCGCGCCCCTATCCCCGCGGGAAGAATCCATAGGGCCGGCGTTCCCGTCGGACCACAGAACCGCAAAAAGGCTCCCCCATCCCTTTCGGGTGGGGGAGCCTTTCCCTGCCGGAAATTATTCCTCCTGCAGGGCCTTCGCGGCGGCGATGGCCTTCTCCTGGGCGGCGGGGGGGCAGTCCTCATACCGCACGAAGTGGAAGGTGAAGGAGCCGCGGGACTGGGTCATGGCCCGCAGGTCGATGGCGTAGGAGGCCATCTCGGCCATGGGCACCTCGGCCTCCAGCACCTGTTCGCCGCTGCCGGTGGGATTCATGCCCATCACGCGGCCCCGGCGCTTGGTGATGTCGCCCATCACGTCGCCCATGTAGCTGTCGGGAATGGTCACCTT
>CAYPEE010000050.1:0-10578 GCA_964409665.1 uncultured Oscillospiraceae bacterium | reverse complement strand
ACCTGCGAACAGGCCCGCTGCGAGGCCCAGCGCTGCCTGCAGTGCGATCTGCGCCTCCAACTGGAGACGGTGAAACTCTGGAACGAATACGGAGGTGGCGAGTGATGGAGGAGAGACTGCTGAATCTGCCTGAAACCTGCTGCCCCGTGGACGAACTGCTGAAATACGTCCGGGGCCACAAGTGCCTGGACTGCGGAAAGTGTACCTTCGGCTATGAGGGCGCCGCCCAGCTGGAGATGACGCTGAACGACATCACCTTGAAGAAGAGCCGCAGTTCCGATTCGGATCAGCTGCGCAAGCTGTGTACCCTGATGAGGACCCAGACGCTGTGTGAGGACGGCGTGGAACTGGCCGACACCGCTTTGGCGGTGATGGACCGATACGCCGACGACTTTGCCCAGCATATCGCCAAGCGCGGCTGCCGGGCCGGCGTGTGCAGACGGTTCGTCACCTACCATATCCTAGCCGACAAGTGCGTCGGCTGCGGCGAGTGCATGGACGCCTGCGAGGAGGACGCCATTCAGGGCCGCCCCAAATTTGTCCACGTCATCGACCAGAACGAGTGTACCCAGTGCGGCAGCTGCAAAGCGGCCTGCGAGGAGGACGCCATCGTCATCGCAGGCGCCGTCAAGCCCAGGTGCCCGCCCCGTCCCATCCCCTGCCGCCGCTGACGGCATCCTTACGGATCCAATTTGAGATCAAAATAAATCAAAAAATTACAGGAGGTCATTATCATGGAAGAACGTACCAACATTTATGACAAGATCGTGGAGCGTCTGACCGCCATGCTGGGCGAGAAGGACTACGCCGAGACCACCGCTTTTGCCGATTTGGGCATGAAGTCGGTGAATTATTCCTCCATGATCAACGTGCTGGAGGACGAGTTCGACGTGGAGATTCCCTTCATGGACTTCCGCCGCAAGGCCACCATCGGAGAGGCGGTCGATTACATCTGCGGCCTGATCGACGGCTGAGAAAGGAGTACCTGAATGGAATCCAAAGGTATGTCCGACGGCCACGAGATCTTCTCTGAAAAGAGGGTCATGAAGGGCGAGGAGATCGAGGTCTTCTACCGCCAGGCCCGCACCCCCGTGGATCCCGAGGAGGGACTCGACCTGTCCAAGCTGGGGGGGATTGCCTCCACCGCCCACGGTTTCTGCGCCAAGTTCAACCAGCGCACCTACCTGACCGAGGACGGCCTCATCTGTGAGCAGGACGTTCCCGTCATCCTCCGGGACGGCACCAAGATCTACACCGACATCTATCGCCCCAACACCACCGAGAAGGTCCCCGTGCTGATCTCCTGGAGCTACTACGGAAAGCGGCCCGGCGACGGCATGAGCGAGTGGCAGGTGATGGGCGTCACCCCCGGCACCATCTCCACGATGGCCAAGTTCGAGTCTCCCGACCCCGGTTTCTGGTGCCACAACGGCTACGCCGTCGCCAACGTCGATCCCCGCGGCACCGGCCACTCCGAGGGCGACATCGATATGTTCGGCTCCATCGACGCCCAGGACGGCTACGACTTCATCGAGTGGGTCGCCCAGCAGCCCTGGTGCTCCGGCAAGGTGGGCATGGGCGGCAACTCCTGCGTGGCCATGACCCAGGTCCGCATCGCCGCCACACAGCCGCCCCATCTGGCCTGCATTGCCCCTTGGGAGGCCACCTGCGACATCTACCGCGAGTCCATCTATGAGGGCGGTATCCCGGCCCTGAGTTTCAACGAGTTCATCGTGGCCTCTCTCACCGGCCCCAACAAGATCGACGACCAGGTGGAGAACGGCCGCCGCTATCCGCTGATGAACGGCTACTGGGAGGACAAGATCCCCGACTTCAAGAAGATCCGCATCCCCGTATACGCCTGCGCCTCCTGGCAGCACTTCCATCTCCACGGCTCTTTTAACTTCTTCCGGAAGATCCGCTCCACCAAGAAGTGGATGCGCGCCCACCGGGAGCAGGAGTGGCCCGATCTGTACAACACCGGCCACATCATGGACCTGAAGAACTTCTACGACCGGTTCCTAAAGGACGTCCACAACTGTTTCGAGATGACCCCCCGCTACCGCATCGAGGTCATGGACGCCTACGACTACGACTATCAGACCGACCGGCCCGAGAAGGAGTTCCCCCTGGCCCGCACCCAGTACAAGAAACTGTATCTGAACGCCGCCGACGGCTCCCTGAACTGGGAGAACCCCGCGGTGGAGAGCAAGGTCAGTTACGAGTCCAATACCGAGCAGGTCAACTTCGACATCAAGTTCGAGGAGGAGACCGAACTCACCGGCTACATGAAACTCCGCCTGTGGGTGGAGGCCGACGGCCACGACGACATGGACCTGTTCATCACCATCAAGAAACTGGACGAGAACGGCAACTGGCTGCCCACCAACATCCTGGGCGAGCCTCACCCCGGCACCTGGGGCAAGCTGCGCGTGTCCCACCGCGAGCTGGACCCCAAGCTGTCCACCGATTTCGAGCCCGTCCTGTCCCACAAGCGGGAGTTGAAACTCCAGCCCGGCGAGATCGTCCCCGTGGACATCGCCCTGGTGCCCACCAGCTGGATCTGGCACAAGGGCCAGCAGCTCCGGGTGGAGGTGGCCGGCCGCTATATCCGCGAGGGCTGGTTCGAGCCTCTGACCTGGGAGACCGACAACCACGGCCGGCATATTATCCACACCGGCGGCCAGTATGAGAGTTTCCTCCAGATCCCCGTCATCCCGCCCAAGTACCAGGCGGGCGGCTATATCTATCGCTGAGGGGAGGAAGATTCCATGGGTATGATGGATGAGATCCTGCGCAAGGCCAAGGCCGACCCGCAGGTGGTGGCATTCCCCGAGATCCACGAGGAGAAGATCCTCAAGGCGGCGCAGGAGTGCGCCGCCCAGGGGATCTGCAGGCCCGTGCTGGTGGGCAAGGGCGAGGAGATCAGCGCCTCCGTCGCCCAGTACGGCATCGACATGACCGGCATCACGGTGTTTGACACCGCCGACGGGGCCGCCTGCGAGGAGATTTTCAACGCCTACGGCGCCGTCAACCCCGAGATGAGCGCCAAGGCCATCCGCCGCAAGGCCAAGGACGATATGTATGTGGCCCTGATGATGCTGGCCATCGGCAAGGTGGACGTGATGTTCGCCGGCATGAGCCACACCACCGGCGAGGTCATCTGGGGCGGCCAGACCATCGTGGGCCTGAAAGAGGGCGTCACCACCGTGTCCAGCATCGGCGTGGCCCAGATCCCCGGCTGGAACGGCAGCGAGGGCGACCTGCTCATCATCGGTGACAGCGCGGTGTGCGTCAACCCGGACCCCGCCGACCTGGCCTCCATTGCCGTGTCCGCCTGCGACACCGCCAAGGCCCTGCTGGGCTGGGAGCCCCGCTGCGCCATGGTGTCCTACTCCACCGACGGCAGCGCCGAGAGCGAGCTGGTGGACAAGGTCCGCAAGGGCGTGGAGATCGCCCGTCAGCTGCGGCCCGACTACGCCATCGACGGCGAGTTCCAGCTGGACGCCGCCATCGTCCCCGCCGTGGCCGCCAAGAAGGTCAAGCGGGAGAGCCCTGTGGCAGGCAAGGCCAATATCGTGATCTGGCCCGACCTGAACGTGGGCAACATCGGCGTGAAGCTGCTGCAGATCTTCGGCCATGCCGACGCCTACGGCCCCGTGCTTCAGGGCTTCCGGAAGATCGTGTGCGACTGCTCCCGCAGCGCCCCTGTCTCCGAGATCGTGGGCAATGTGGCCATCTCCGCCGTCCGCGCCCAGCGGGCTTGAGCCGGCCGGAAAAAACTGTTTGACAAATTGCTGAATTTTACTTGCATAATGCGGCCATCTGTGATATAATCTCACCAAGTACGGTGGGGCGGCGGCGCCTCGGCGCCGCCGCCCCATTTGCTTGGCCGGGGACCGTTCCGCCGCAGTTCCCCACGCGGGGACGCGGCCCGGTCAGAACGGCAAATTTGAAAAGCGGAGAGGAGAAAAGAGCAGAATTATTGGATCCCGCAGCGACGCGAAAAGAGAGTGACCAGACCTGGCGGCGATGCCGCCGGTCCTTGGAGAGGGACTTGAAAAACTACTACACTACATTTTCGCAGAGGTGTTACTTATGCAGCAAAAGACCAAACTCGGCATCAACTTTGGATTCCGAGGCTGGATGCTGATGATCTTTGAGATCTCGGCATTCCTGGTGTTCCAGGCGTTTACCAACTACCCGATGAATATGCTTGCCGGTTTCTATACCGGACTGGATGACGCGGTGGCCGGCCAGCAGCTGGCTCCCATCATGACCATCGGCACTTTGGTAGGCATCGTGATCCAGCTGATCCTGTCCAACTTCGTGAGCAAGATGAAGAGCGTGAAACCCATGGTCCTGGGCTTTGGCGTTCTGACCTTGCTCTCCGCTCTGGGCGTTGCCGCCCTGCCCTTTGGCACCTTCTGGAAGGTCTGCTACTTCCTGGTGTCGGTGTTCTCCAACATCTATGGTATGTTTGGCATCGGCATCCTGATCGGCCAGTGGTTCCCCACCCGCAAGGGCGTGTTCATGGGCATCGCCACCTTCGCCTTCCCCGTGTGCAACGGCCTGATGGGTCCCTTCGCCGCTCTGGTGTTCCCCAAAAACGCCGCGCCCAACCCCTTCATGGGATTCCTGCCCTTCCTGATCGTGGGCGTGATCGGCTGGATCCTGGGCGCTGTCTTCATCACTGACTATCCCGAGCAGTGCGGCGCGTATCGTGACAACGACAAGTCTTTCACCAAGGAGAAGGCCGACGCCATGCTGGCCGCCGAGATCGAGAACAAGAAGACCACCGTGTGGAAGCTCCCCAACACCCTGAAGTGCGGCCAGTTCTGGCTGATCACCATCCCCATGGGCACCCTGCTGATGTGCTCCGTGGGCATGATGACCCAGACCCAGGCCATCATCGGCGCCTATGAGGGCCTGGACTTCTCCATGGTCATGGCCATGGTCATGATCTTCGCTCTGATCGGTTCCTATCTCCTGGGCCTGGTGGACGGCAAGTTCGGCACCAAGACCGCTATTCTGGTCTCCGAGATCATCATGCTGCTCTCCGGCATCTTGGGCGGCATCGGCAACCAGACCTGCGCCATGATCTCCATCATTCTGCTGGCCATCTTCATGGGCGCCGGTTCCAACTTCACCGTGTCCGGCGCGGCCCAGTACTGGCGCCGTGAGGACTTCTCCACCGTGTTCGGCATTGTGAACCCCATCGCCAATATTCTGCAGTGCGTCGGCCCCACCATGGTGGCCATGAGCATCGGTATGTCCGGCGGCAAGGTGACCGTGCCCTTCTGGATCACCGCCGTGATCGCTGTGATCTCCATCGTCCTGATCTCGCTCTTCCAGCCCAGCAAGGTCAAGGCCGCCGACGACAAGTATCGCAAGGCCGCCGGCAAGCCCCTGGACGACGCGCTGGTGGGCCGCCTGTAATTCTCCCCAAAGATCGGTTGCCCTCATTCCGTGCAGCGAGAGGCGCCGCCCAGAGCGGGCGGCGCCTCTTTTTCCCCTCCGGGGGAGAAAAATATCCAAACGGCTGTTGACAGCCGGGGGGTAAATTTGTATAATTATATCAGTACTTCCAGACGAAAGGAGTTAATCATTATGGCATTTGACTACCGCCCCATGCGCAGCGTCATCTATGTGGACTGTGTCCGCGAGGAGTACCGCCACCGCCTCCAGCACTGGCTGTACTCTGTCCATGTGCCCGACAGCATCAGCAAGTTCGCCCCCTACTGCAATAAGTACACCTTCTACAACGCCCTGCCCGTTCCCCCGGAGGGCGAGCGCTTCGGGACCCGCCGGATGCAGATGACCGAGCACTACTGGATGCTCAACGAACTCACCCCGGAGATGAGCGTGAACAGCTTCACCGAGCGTATGCCGCCCCACGTCCTGCGCTGGCAGGGCATGATCCCCGATGTGGACGGCCTGGACGACACCAACATGGACGGCGACGAGCACCGCAGATCCGGCGGCGGCGATACCGGTATGCCTCCCTTCGTGTTCGCCCATGTGCCCATCAACTGGCAGTATGACTACAAGGGGAAGGGCCGCACCATCGACGACGGCCCCAACTACCGCTGGCAGTTCGTGGTCCGCTGGCCCGACAAGGACGCGGGCGAGAAGTGGTTCAACGAGGTGTTCGTGCCCTACTTTGTGGGCCGGCCCGAGGTCAACCGCTTTGTCTCCAGCGAGATCTATCAGGACGTGGCCGGCTGCCAGTTCAACCGCCTGGTGGAGATGTGGTTCGACGGGCCCGACGAGTGGTATGCCGCCGCGGTCGAGGGCACCGGGGATATGGAAAAGCCCGCCTGGGCCCAGCAGGATCAGTTCCCCTTCCTGAAGCCCAACTTCTACATTGTGGGAATGTTCCTGTCCGACATGGCCGCCAGCGACAATCTGACCCAGTACCGCGGTTATCTCCAGATGCGCTGAGCGCCCCAGACGCCGCAAAAAGCCGCCCCGCTTGGGGCGGCTTTTTGGCGCCTATCGGAACACCCGGTTGAACTCCCGGGGCATTTTGGCGGTAAAGGTTACCGGCTCCCCGGTAGCGGGGTGGAGGAAGGACAGCTCGCTGGCGTGGAGGCACAGCCGGCCGACGGGATTGGTCCGGGCGCCGTACTGCCGGTCCCCGGCGATGGGGCAGCCCTTCTCCTTCATGTGGACCCGGATCTGGTTCTTCCGTCCGGTGTCGATGGAGATGTCCAGCAGGGAGTACCCGTTGCCGGACTTCTTGATCTCGTAGTTGGTGACGGCCTCTTTGGCGTTGGGGCCGGGGGCCCCGGAGAAGGAGAGATGGGTCTCGGTCTCGATGAGCCAGCTGTGGATGGTGTCCCGCTCCGGCCTCGGGATCCCCTCCACCACCGCCAGATAGCCCCGGCGGGTGACGATGTCGTTCCATTTGGACTGGAACAGTTCCTTGGTCTCCGGGTCCTTGGCGAAGAGCATCACGCCGGAGGTGTCCCGGTCCAGCCGGTGGACCACGTACACCCGGTTTTTGATGTGCCGGGTCTTTACATAGTCGGTGACGGCGCGGTAGGCGGTGCGCTCCCTCTCCCGCTCATTGGCCACCGAGAGCAGTTTGGCGGGCTTGTTCACTACGATGAGGTGCTCGTCCTCATACAGCAGGGGGAAGGGCAGCGCGTCGGTTCTGGGGGCGGAGCAGGCCAGGACGGTCACCGTCTGACCGGGAGACAGGGGGGTGTCGAACCGGGAGACGGGCCTGCCGTCCACCGCCACCAGCCGCCGGGACAGCAGGGATTTGATGTTGTTGCGGCTCTTTCCCTTTACGTGCTCCAACAGAAAGGGGAGCAGCGTGGAGGGCTCCTCCACCGGGTATTTCGCGGCCTCATGCCTGGGGTTGTATTCCATGGCGATCCCTCCTGTTCCTGTCACCGTCCCCCATTATACACAAAAGCGCCCTGTTTGTCACCCTTTTTTCACGGGACAGGCAAAGGCGCGTCCCGCCCCGCATATCCTTGCCAGAGGTGATGCGTGTGGACGGCAAGGAGAGCCTGCTGGAGCGGGCGGCGCGGGCGCTGGATCTGCCCGCGGACGCGGTGGCCGGAGTGCCCCGCGTCGAACTGGTGGGGGACGGCGAAATGCGCATGAGCCCTCACCGGGGGATCCTGGCCTACGGCCCGGAGGAGATCCACATCTCCGGCGGCAAGCTGGTGGTGCGGGTGCTGGGCGAGGGGCTGGAACTGCGGGCCATGACGCCGGTGGAACTGCTGATCACCGGGCATATCCGGGTGGTGGAATTTGTGAGGTGAGGGCATGGGAAAGCTGGTCAACCTGCTGCGGGGGTATGTGGAACTGGAGGCGAGCGGCGCCTTTCCGGAGCGGCTGCTGAACCTGTGCGCCCAAGAGCAGACAAGGTTTTGGCATTTACAGTGGCTGGACGACGCCGCCTTTGTGTTCCGCGTCTATTATCAGGATCTGGACAGGGTGCGGGGGCTGGCGGAGCGGGCCATGTGCACGCTCACCGAGCGGAGCCGGGGCGGGGGCGGGGTGACGGCGACCAGGCTCCTGAGGCGATGGGGGTTCGTGGCGGGATTGGCCCTGTGTCTGCTGGCGGCCACGGTGCTGTCCCAGTTCATCTGGGTCATCGAGGTCACCGGCAACGAGACGGTGCCCACCGCCGCCATTCTGTCCCAGCTGCGGCGGGTGGGGGTCAGGCCGGGGGCCTACGGCCCCGGCATCCTCCAGCGGGAGGCGGCCAACGACGCGCTGCTGGGACTGCCGGGGCTGTCGTATCTGGCCATCAACGTGTACGGCACCCGGGCTGAGGTCATCGTCCGGGAGACGGATGAGCCCCCGGAACTGTTGGACGAGTCAATCCCCGCCGACGTGGTGGCGGCGGCGGACGGCATCATCGAGGAGATCCAGCCGGAGAGCGGCCGGGCCATGTTCGTCGACGGCGATGTGGTGTCCAAAGGGGAGGTGCTTATCACCGGGGATATGGAACTCTATGAGACCGGGAGCCAGGAGCCGAACGGCCGGATGCTGGTGCGGGCGGCGGGGCTGGTGCGGGCCCGCACCTGGCGCACCCTGGAGGAGACCGTCCCCCTCACCGCCATGGTCAAGGACTACACCGGAGAGGAGGTCCGCAGATACGCTCTGGAGTTTTTGGGGGGCAGATGGGAAATTTTCAAAAACAGTAGCATTTCTGACACCAGATATGATAAAATAACGAAAACGGTCCCGGTGACCCTGTTCGGGGTGGAACTGCCGGCCAGGACCGTCACCACCACCCTGCGGGGCTATACGCTGAAAGAGGAGCCCATCGACCAGGAGGCGGCGCGGGCCCGCCTGCGGGAACTGCTGACCGGCCGGCTGGACCGGATCATGGCCGCCGATCACGGCGAGGTCCTCCGCACAGACTTTACGGCGCGGGTGGCGGACGGCAGGCTCACCGTCACTCTGCTGGCGGAGTGCCGGGAGGAGATCGGCCGCACGGTGGAACTGCCGGGGAAGGCCGGCTATCTGGAAAACGGCGGTTCGGACCCGGAGGGCGCGGAATAGAGAAACGAGGGATCTGCCAATGACAGAGCAGAGCATCAGCATCGAGCGGATGGAGCAGGCGGTGAACCTGTTCGGCGCTTTTGACGAGAACATCCGCATCATCGAGCAGGAACTGGACGTGATAGTGGTCAACCGGGAATCCAGCCTGAAGATCACCGGCGAGGGCGAGAACGTAATGCTGGCGGAGAAGGCCATCCAGGGCCTGCTGTCCCTGTCCGCCAAGGGGGAGGCCATCGGCCAGCAGAACGTGCGGTATATCATCGAACTGGTCCGCACCGGCAACGAGGAGAAGATCGCCCAGCTGGCCGGGGATGTGATCTGCGTCACCGCCAAGGGCCGGCCCGTCAAGGCCAAGACCATCGGCCAGCGGAAATATGTGGACTCCATTTTGAAAAACACAGTGACCATCGGCGTGGGTCCCGCCGGAACGGGCAAGACCTATCTGGCGGTGGCCGCCGCCGTGGCCGCTTTCCGGGACAAGCAGGTGAACCGCATCATCCTCACCCGCCCCGCCGTGGAGGCGGGGGAGCGGCTGGGTTTTCTCCCCGGCGACCTTCAGTCCAAGGTGGACCCCTATCTGCGCCCCCTGTACGACGCCCTGTTCGATATGCTCGGCGCCGAGACCTACCAGAAGTATGTGGAGCGGGGGAACATCGAGGTGGCCCCCCTGGCCTATATGCGGGGCCGCACGCTGGACGACTCCTTCATCATTCTGGACGAGGCGCAGAACACCAGCCGGGAGCAGATGAAGATGTTCCTCACCCGCATGGGGTTCAATTCCAAGGCGGTCATCACCGGCGACGTGACCCAGATCGACCTGCCCGCAGACAAGGCGTCCGGCCTGAAGGAGGCCATGCGGGTGCTGCGGGGCGTGGAGGACATCGGGATCTGCCGGCTGGGGGAGGCCGACGTGGTGCGCCACGTCATCGTCCAGCGGATCATCCGGGCCTACGAGGACTACGAGAACGGCAAAAACGGCGGGAGAGGGAAAAAATAATGGCGAAACGGCATTACATCCCCGTCACCGCCGACGTGCCGGGGGTCAGCGAGGGGACCCGAACCTTCCTGCGGAAAGCCATCCGCGCGGCGCTGGCCGCCGAGGGGGTGGATTTCCCCTGCGAGATCGACGTGTCCGTCACCGGCGACGAGGGCATCCGCGCCGTCAACAGGGCGGCGCGAAAGGTGGACAGGCCCACCGACGTGCTGTCCTTCCCGGCCTTCGACCTGACGCCGGGGGAACTGCCCGACCCGGACCTGGACGCCGACCCCGGCTCCGGTCTGGTCCCCCTGGGGGACATGGTCATCTCCCTGGAGCGGGCGAAGGCCCAGGCCAGGGAGTACGGCCATTCTGAGCGCCGGGAACTGGCCTATCTGGCGGTCCACTCCACCCTTCACCTGCTGGGCTACGACCACTTGGACGAGGGGCCGCAGAAGGCCCGGATGCGGGCCAGGGAGGAGGCCGTCATGGCCGGACTCGGCCTGACGCGATAAAAAACGCGGCAATGCTCAACGCCGCATCATTGGAAAGAAAGTTGAGGATCATTT
>CAYPEE010000049.1:6795-10651 GCA_964409665.1 uncultured Oscillospiraceae bacterium | reverse complement strand
TGGGCTATGGAAACCAGAGTTATTTTTCCAAGGTGTTCAAGCAGCGCGTGGGGATGTCCCCCCGGAAATTCCGGGAGCAGGCATATTGACGGAGGACGGCCGGAGCGCCCCTCCCGCGGAGGCGCTCAGCCTGATTTGGGACAGGCCGTGGCTGTGGGCGATCGGCCCGGATCCCTTGCCACGGAGGGCAGGGGGCCAACGGTCGGTCACCCTATGTGGGGACATAAAAAGAGCAGGCCTGCCTTCAAGCAAACCTGCTGGTGGCTCAATGTGGCAAAAAATGTTTTCTGAGAATGCGTTGTTCTATAACCGGATTTCCCGGCCCTGAGGCTCCTCCATACGTCAACGCAGCGTTGGATGTGTCGATGGAATGAAGTTTAACGTTTTTGTAACACCTGTATGTGAACTTTCGTAACAGGCCCCCACTATCATAATAGTTGTAAGGAGCGCTTTTCTTCTTCATTCTTTCCTCCATTTTTACGGGCCGGAGTGGTTTCATCCGCTCCGGCCCCCCTTTTCTGTCCCCCTGCTATTCTTCGTCAGTCTCGACCTTGGATATCCGCCCCCGCTGCACCGCGAACCGATCATCGATCGACCGGTTTGTGGAATGCTTTGCTCGATCTCTGTCCCGTCCTTGAATCGGACGGACAGCCTGTCCGCGTCCAGCACCGTGATGCTGGCCACCGTCTGCCGGACCATACCCTCGTCGAAACCCTCGATGCCGTACTCCGCGCACACCAGCAGCCCGCTAAGAACGTATTTGCTGTACTTGCCCTGTTCGGTCTTGGCCTTTGACGAGGTCCTCCGCTGAGCATAGAGCATGAACTTCTTGAAGTTCTCGTGGTAGCCGGCGCTGCAGCGCTGATCGACGTTGTAGGTAGTGGAGTACAGGGCGTTGAAGGCGTCCATGCCCATGCAGCGCTGAAAGCAGCGGCGGTCTTTTGGCCCACAGCCGCTGCATTTTCACCTTGTTGCACAGATCCTCGGTGCTGCGGTGGATGTGGGTGAAACGGTTGATGCGCTCGCCGGTCTCGGGGGAAACGACGGTCATCAATGCCATGTCAGTATCCCCCTATTACAATATATTTACGGTGAGGGGCACGGCAGCCAGCCGTGTCCTTTTCCGCATCGTTGCCTTAACTGTCAGAATGGGAGCGTTTTGGCCCGATGTAGTCCCCCAAGGACAGTATATGCCCCGCAAGTCAATCGAAAGAACGGATCGCCGCGGGGAATGGGAGGGGGGACAGCAAGGATTGTCAGTTATATATATCATATATATAACACAGGCAAAATATGACGTTGATTTCAATCATCTTGGCAAAAGAGTCGCGAAAATCGCTTGAAATCCCCAGTTTTTTTATGTATAATCACATTATCAACACCCGGAAGATCTCACAGACCGCAAACGCGCCGGCCAAGCGCTTTGCGGGGGGCCTGCGGCCATGTTAGGAGGGGCAGTCATGACATTAACGCAGATCCGCTATTTCCTGGAGTTGTGCAGGACCATGAACTTTACAAAAGCGGCGGCAAACCTGTATGTGACCCAGCCGACGTTGAGCCGCCAGATCCAGCAGATGGAGACGGAACTGGGCGTAACGCTGCTGAAGCGGAATCGGCGGGAAGTAATCCTCACGCCGGTGGGGGAAGTGTTTCGCAATGAGTTCGGCAAGATTGACGCCGAGATCGAGCTGGCCATCACGCGGGTCAAAAAGGCCAGTGAGACGCAGCAGGAGATCCGGGTGGGTTTTTCGGAGATGATGATCTCGCTGCACCTTGTGGACCTGATCGAGCAGATCAGGGCTTGTTTCCCGGAGTACAGCATCCGATTGAGCCAGGGCTATCACTCTGAGCTGAAGTATCAGATGGAGCGGGGAATGCTGGACATTGTGGTAAGCGTTGAAAAAATCGATTATGACAATTGGGCTCCCCAGTGGCAGCGGGTCTATAACACGCTGCCGGCCTATTTTACCTATTCTCCCCGGCTGTTCCCAGAGGGGTATCAGCCCACCATCGAGGATTTCAGGGACAAAAAATTTGTATTCGCGGCAAGACCCGGCGCAGGCAGCGTCGTCCGGCGCCAGCATGAGATCATGGAATCTGTGGGATTGACCATCAAGGAGGAGAACTGCGTCTACGCGGATGAAGTTCTCGCCGCGCTGATGTTTAACTATTGCGAGGATTCCTTCGCCGTATTCTGCAACCCCTCCGAGCGCGGCCTCAAGACGCTCCCGCTGCCGGAAGGAGCGAAAAAATTCCGCGTATTCGTCTGCTGGAACCAGCAGACGATGCCCCAGTTGGAAAGATTGTTTTCCAAGTTCAAAAACGACGCGCCCACCGAAGACGGCGCGTTTTGAGCGCCGCCCGTTCCGCACGATCAGGGACGCCGCGCCCCGACACAGAAAGTATGGAGCAGGGAGACTCTGGAACAGAGCCTCCCTGCTCCATTTTTGCGCTGTGCGTTATTCATAACTCGTATCAGGATATTTGATTTAACTATTATACAAAATTCACAAGTCATGTTATTGTTTGTTAAGGAAACACGGGGAAGGCACCTTTACTTTATCAGTTTTGCACAAATGTGCCCTGTGGATTTTGCCAAAAAGCACAAGGAAGGAGGAAGAAAGATGCTTCATGTATTAGGTCTCTCGTTCGGGAAAAAGAATGCCAACTGCGACATTCTCTGTAAGGAGGCGCTATACGGGGCGAAAGAGGCGTTTCCCGATGCGGAGATCACCTTCATCAACACACAGCGCCTGACCATCGGCCGCTGCATCGGCTGCGGCGCCTGTTCCACGGCTTTGGAGCACGGCAAGGATAACGTGTGCGTCGTCAAGGACGACTTCCAAATGGTGGAGGAAGCGATCCGCAAGGCTGACGCCATCATCCTGGCGGCCCCTGTGTACTGCCTGCAGCCTGTGGGCCAGTTCAAAAACATCGTGGATCGGTTCTCCTGCCGCCACGATGTGTCCGCGATCAACTGGGTGCTGGACAGGAGAAGGACCGGCGAATTCCCGGGCAACGCGGATGACTATCCCATCGACCGGCTGCGTCAGAGATCCGTCTCCTATATCTCCGTGGGCGGCGCGGTCACGGAGGACTGGACGTCCATGGGCACCGCCACCCTGCACCTGTTCGGTTTCTCCGCTATGATGAACGTGGTGGCCAATTACAACGCCAACGGCATGGGGGTCATCGGCAATCCGTACCTGGACGACGCGACCATCGAGCGGATGCACGAGATCGGCAAGCGGACCGCCGCCGCCTACGGGAAGAAGACGGAGGAGATCGAGTACTACAACCCCAAGAACTCTGTCACCACCTGCCCGGTCTGCCACCAGAATCTTTTGATGGTCAATGGCACCACCACCGTGACCTGCCCCATCTGCGGCATCCACGGCAAGCTGAACGTGGACGGCGACAAGCTGAGCGTGGACTTCCCGCCGGAGCAGCGGGCCCGCGCCCGCGGCACCTTCGCCGGCCTGCGGGAGCACACCACCGAGATCCAGGGCTTCGGCGCCATCTGCGGCCCGAAGATCATGGCCAACAAGGCTATGCTGGATGAAAAAATGAAGCGGATCAAGGACTTCGATACCCTCATCAATCAGTAAGCGCACAAATCAATTCACATAAAACAAGAATTATAGGAGGTTACCATGAAAATCAAGAAGTATCTCGCGTTGGTTCTTGCCATTCTGCTGGCCGTGTTCGTTCTGACCGCCTGCGGCCCCGCCGGCCCCGACGAGAACCCCAGCAACAATCCCAGCGGCCAGCCCGCCGGCTCCGACGCCCCCGGCGGTCAGATGGCCGAGGCCGGCATCCAGATCGCCAACTCTGAGACCGGCAACACCACGAAGAG
>CAYPEE010000049.1:0-6695 GCA_964409665.1 uncultured Oscillospiraceae bacterium | reverse complement strand
TGGCCGAGGCCGGCATCCAGATCGCCAACTCTGAGACCGGCAACACCACGAAGAGCGATGAGACCCTCGTCGTGCAGCTGGGCAGCTATCCCGACTATTTCTGGCACCCCGGCATGGAGGGCGGCAGCGGCACCCTTGAGGAGCAGGTCATCAGCGCCGCTTTCCTGGACCGGCTGGTGGACTATGACGAGGCCAAGAAAGAGGTCGTCCCCATGCTGGCCGAGAGCTGGGAAGTGGACGGCGCCACCTTCACCTTCAAACTGAGGAGCGGCGTCAAGATGACCGACGGCAGCGACCTGGTAGCCGACGACGTGGTCTACAGCGCGAACCTCTGGAAGACCAACTGCGCCTCCAACGACACCGGCAAGTACATCGACACCGTGACCAAGGTGGATGACAGCACCGTCTCCATCACCTTCAACAGCGCGGCCCCCGACATCATCAAGATGCTGACTTGGGGCAACTATGGCATCGTGTCTGAGGACGAGGTCAACGCTGCGGGCGGCCCCGAGGCCGCCGCGAAGAACCCCGTGATCGGCTGCGGCAGGTATCACTTCAAGGAGGCCAAGCAGGGCGAGTACGTCATCCTTGAGCGGAACGAGGAGTACTGGGATCCCAACTATGCCGGCTACTTTAAGACCATCAGGTTTACCTTCGTCAACGACCCCAACTCCATGGTTTCCGCCGTCATGTCCGGCGACGCGCAGGTGGCGTGCGATCTGCCCGTGGCCCAGGCCAGCACCTTTGTTGAGAACCCCGCCGTCCGAACCTATCTGTACAGCAGCGGCGAGGTGGAGCACCTGTTCTTCAACCACGGCGAGGGCCATCCCACCAGCGACATCCGGGTCCGCCAGGCCATCGCCAAGGCCCTGAACTATCCCGCCATCGCGGGCACCGCCACCGCCGGTTTCGGCAATGTGGCCCTGTCCTATGCCGGCAGCAACGCGTCCTACTATGTCGCCGGCTGGACCGAGGCGGATCTGGCGACGGACATCGAGGGCGCCAAGGCCCTGCTGGCCGACGCGGGCTATGGGGACGACAATCCTCTGAAGCTCACCACCGTCACCCTGCCCGACCTGATGGACGTCTACACGGTGATCCAGGGCAACCTGAAGGAGGCCGGCATCGAACTGGAAATCCAGCAGGTGGATATGGGCGGTTTCGTCCCCGCCATGCTGTTCGACAAGTCCTATGACATCGTGGCTGTGGGCGACGACGTCAGCTTCCGTACTCCCCAGCTGCCCCAGTTCGTCTCCCCCGGCGTGGTGTTCGGCGGCCCCAATATCGTGCTGGAGGACCACATCGAGATCCTGACCCGGCTGATGGAGGCCAAGGACGACGCCTCCGCCAAGACCATCCTGGAGGAGTACAACGCGCAGGTGAAGGAGGACCTGATGTGCGTGAACCTGTATGAGGCGCTGCGCTCCAGCATCGTGGGCGCCGACATCAAGGGCTTCTCCATCCGTGAGCGCGGCTATGTGGACGTGACCACCCTCTTCAAGTAATACCCGTTCTTTCCACCGGGGGCGGCGGCGCCTGCCGCCGCCCCCGGCCCCGCAAGAGGGGTGGCAGCCCCGATCCGCAAGGCACATGGCAGGAATATATGTGTTGCTACCCGAAGGAATCAGACGTTGCTTCGGGTAGCGGCCTATCAGGAGAGGAGATTGTATATGGCGAAGTATATATTGAAAAGACTGCTCTTTCTGATCCCGATCTTGCTCGGGGTCTCAGCCATTATTTTTACTCTGAAAACCTTTACCCCCGGCGACCCTGCCCGGATGATCCTGGGCAACTCCGCTACGGAGGAGCAGGTGGAGGATCTGCGCGAGGAACTTGGCCTGAACGACCATCCGGTGGTGCAGTATGTGCGGTATATCAAGAATATCGTCACCAAGCTGGACTTCGGAGATAACTACAAGACCAAGGAGCCCGTTCTGAAAGAGATCCTCCCCAGGCTGTGGGTCTCCACAAAGATCACTATCTTCGCCGTGTTTCTCGGCGCGATTGTGGGAGTCCTGCTTGGAATTGTATCGGCGCTGAAAAAATACACCTGGGCCGACTCGCTGGTGCTGGTGATCTCGATGGTCTTCCAATCGGTCCCGGAATTTGTGGTGGGCCTGCTGCTGATCATGTTGTTTGCCGTCCAGCTGCACTGGCTGCCGGCAAACGGCCTTGACAGTTGGAAGGGATATATCCTGCCGATGCTCTGCATCGCCCTCTCCTCCATCGCCAACTACACCCGTATCACCCGCTCCTCCATGCTGGAAGTGATGAGCGAGGACTACATCCGCACCGCCAGGGCCAAGGGACAGACGGAGGGGAACATCACCAAGAAGCACGCCCTGCGCAACGCGCTGATCCCTGTGGTCCAGAGCGTCGGCACCCATATCGGCAACGCCATCGGCGGCGGTATGGTGCTGGAGACCGTGTTCGGCGTTCCCGGCGTGGGCAAGTACATTGTAGACGGCATCTCGTCCCGAAATTATCCCTGTGTGCTGGGCGGCGCGCTCATCATCGCCATCTTCCTCGCATTGATCAACCTGCTGGTGGACATCAGCTTCGTGCTGATCGACCCCCGACTAAAGACCACGATTATCTCCGGAGGCAAAAACAAGGCCGTAAAAGCCGCCAAGCAAAAGGCTGTGTCGGCGTAAAGGAGGGAATTCGATATGGCAAAATTACATACGCCTGCAATGGAAAAGATCGAGCGGAAGAACGCCAAGCGCAAAAAGGCGTACAAGGCTACCCCCGGCCGCGAGGCGTGGAAGCGTTTTAAGCGGAATCCCACCGCACTGGTGGGGCTGGCCATCGTGATAGCTTTGCTCCTGATCGCGATCTTTGCCCCGTTCATCGCTCCTTATGAGTACGACGCCCAGGATTATAATGCGATGAGGCAGCTTCCCTCCCTGAAGCACCTGTTCGGGACGGACGCCTTCGGGCGGGACATCTTCAGCCGCGTGGTCTACGGCGCCCGCTACTCTCTGCTTATCGCCCTGGGCTGCACCATCGCGGCCTTCTTCTCCGGCGGCCTGCTGGGCATCATCGCCGGCTACTTCGGCGGCGTGGTGGATACCATCATCATGCGGATCATGGACATCTTCCAGTCCATCCCCATGATCATGATGGCCATCTGTATCGTCGCGGTGCTGGGCAACGGCATCCCGCAGCTGGTGGGAGCCATCATGTTCGCCTCCATGCCCACCATGGCCCGCAATAACCGGGCGGCCATTCTCCGGGTGCGGGGCAGCGACTACATCGAGTCCTCCGAGGCCATCGGTGTGGGCCGGGTTCGCATGATCATCAAACATATGATCCCCAACGCCGTGGGCGTGATGGTCATCTACTTCGTAGGCTTCCTGGCCGTTTCCATCATGATGATGTCCTCCATGAGCTACATCGGCGTGGCCCTCTCCCCCCCGACGCCGGAGTGGGGCCTCATCCTGAACGAGGGCAAGATTTATTTCTCGTCCTATCCCCACATCATGATCTTCCCGGCCCTGGCCATCATGATCACTTGCTTTGCGTTTAACCTTTTGGGTGACGGTCTCCGCGACGCCTTCGACCCCAGACTGAAATAAGAGGTGCGACGATGAGTGAGAATCTGTTAGATGTTAAAACCGGCGAGGAGCTGTCCAATGCCGGGCTGAGCGAGAAACTGATGGACATCAAGGATCTCGTGGTCCACTATGAGACGGATGAGGAAGTCGTCGAGGCCGTCAACAACATCAGCCTCTCCATCCGCAAGGGCGAGATCCTGGGCCTGGTGGGTGAGACCGGCGCGGGGAAAACCACCACGGCGCTGGCCATCATGGGCCTTCTCCCCGAGCGCGTGGCAAATATCGTGAACGGAAGGATCGAGTGGGAAGGCCAGGACCTCCTGAAGCTGAGCAAGTCCGAGATGCGGAAGATCCGGGGCAGAAGGATCTCCATGATCTTCCAGGACCCCATGACCGCCTTGAATCCCGTTATGCCGGTGGGCGAGCAGATCGCCGAGGTGGTCCTGCTCCATGAGCACTGCAGCCATGTGGAGGCCATGCGGAGGGCCCAGGATATGCTGGCCATGGTGGGCATTGTGCCGGAACGGTATAAGGACTATCCCCACCAGTTTTCGGGCGGCATGAAGCAGCGCATCGTGATCGCCATCGCGCTGGCCTGCCAGCCGGACCTGCTGATCGCGGACGAGCCCACCACCGCCCTGGACGTGACCATTCAGGCCCAGATCCTGGACATGATGCGGAACCTCCAGAAGCAGAACGGCACCTCCATGATCCTCATCACCCACGATCTGGGCGTTGTGGCGGAGATGTGCGACCACTGCGCGGTGATGTACGCCGGCGAAATCGTGGAGTACGGAACGGTCGAGGACATTTTTGACCGGCCTAAGCACCCATACACCAAGGCGCTGTACGAGTCCATTCCCTCCCTGGATAAGAAGACGGACCGTCTGCACGTCATCCGGGGCATGGTGACCGATCCCACCTGCCTGCCGGAATACTGCAGTTTTGCCGACCGATGCGAGGAGTGTTTCGAGCGGTGCAAGGCGGGGGACCCCGAAATGGCGCTCGTGGAGCCCAACCATTACGCGAAATGCTTTAAGTATGCCGGAAAGGAGGCAGAATGATGGGAAACCTCCTCGAGATCAGGAATCTGAAGAAATACTTTGCCACCCCCAGAGGGCAGCTGCACGCGGTGGACAACGTGTCCATGGACATTGAAAAGGGGAAGACCATCGGCGTGGTGGGCGAGTCCGGCTGCGGCAAGTCCACGCTGGGCAAGACCCTGATGCGCCTGCACACGGCCACCTCCGGCGAGGTCATGTACAACGGCGTTGACATCGCCTCCATGCCCCTCGGTCAGTTCAAGAGGGAATACCGCTCCAACATCCAGATGATCTTCCAGGACCCGTATGCCTCCCTGGACCCCCGCATGAGCGTCCTCCAGCTGATCGAAGAGCCCATCAAGGTGAACAACAAGAGCCTGAAAAAGTCTGAGGTGACCAAACGGGCGCAGGAGATGATGGAACTGGTGGGCCTTGCCAAGCGGCTGGAGTCCGCCTATCCCCATGAGCTGGACGGCGGCAGGCGGCAGCGGATCGGCATCGCCAGGGCTCTGTCCCTGAACCCTGAGTTCATCGTCTGCGACGAGCCGGTGTCCGCGCTGGACGTGTCCATTCAGGCGCAGATCCTGAACCTGCTTCAGGACCTGCAGCAGGAGCGCGGCCTGACCTATATGTTCATCACCCACGATATGTCCGTGGTGAAGCACATCTCCAACGATATTGCCGTGATGTATCTGGGGCAGCTGATCGAAAAATGCCCCGCCGACGAGATATTCACCAATACCATCCATCCCTATTCCCAGGCGCTGCTGTCCGCCATTCCCATCCCGGACGTCCATGTCAAACGGGAGCGGATGATCATGAAGGGAGAGCTGACCTCCCCCATCAACCCCAAGAAGTGCTGCCGGTTCGCCGCCCGCTGCCCCTATGCCACGGAACAGTGCCACGAAGAGGAGCCTGAGCTGCGGGAGATGAGACCCGGACACCAGGTGGCGTGCCATTTTGCGGAAAAATTCCTGTAAGGAGCGCTTTTACGTGCGCACACCGGGCCTGGGCCCGGTGTGCGCACCGCGATAAAGATGAATTATGAGCGACAGACAGTTTGTCAACCCGATCCTGCCGGGCTGCTATCCCGGTCCGTCCATATGCAGGCCCGGCGCGGTTCCTGTCCGCACCGGGCCGTCAGAAAGCGGGAAACAATTAAGGAATGTCAACAGAATATGAAGCCCGGCAAGGGCTGCATAGAGCGATTTGTGCTGTGATTTGATCATTTTAGGAGGAAGGATTCACATGGCCAAATATGAAGCGCAGGTGTGCGTCATCGCCGGCGGCCCCTCCGGCCTGAGCGCCGCGGTCCAGGCGGCCGAGGACGGCGCCAGCGTCATCGTCCTGGAGAAGGCGGCAGCCGTGGGCGGTGCGGCCAACATGGGTATGGGTCCGCTGGGCATCGGCACCCGCTACCAGAAGCAGAGTATGCAGGACATCACCGTGGAGCAGGCCTTTAATATGTTCATGGAGTATACGCATTATAACGTGGACGCCCGCCTGGTGCGCCGCTATTTTGCCCTGTCCGCCGACACCATCGAGTGGCTGGAGGACATGGGCGTGGAGTTCGAGGGGGCGTTCCGCTACTTCCCCCAGTCCATGCCCACCTGGCACATCGTCAAAACCGACACGGGGATCGGCCCCCGCGCCGCGTCCTTCATGAACAAGGCGCTGTACGCCCGGGCCCAGGAGCTGGGGGTCAAATTCCTGCTGGAGACCCCCGCTAAGAAGATCCTGAAGGAAAACGGCAGGGTGGTGGGCGTACTGGCCACCGATAAGAATGGGGAAGAGGTGGAGGTCCGCTGCCAGGCGGCCATCATCTGCACCGGCGGCGCCGGCGCCAACGCCGAGTTGATCCGCCAGGAGACCGGCTACATCCACGGAGTGGATATGTTTAACTTCGCCATCCCCGGTATCATGGGCGACGGTCTGCGTATGGCATGGGAGGCCGGCGCCGACAAGCTGCCCGTCCGTATCGAGCAGGCCGCCAGCGTTATGGGCGTGGACGATCTGCCCGGCAGCGTGGGCAATGTGATGTTACAGCCAAACCTGCTGGTGAACAAGTTTGGCAAGCGGTTCATGAACGAGGACT
>CAYPEE010000048.1:0-10827 GCA_964409665.1 uncultured Oscillospiraceae bacterium | reverse complement strand
GCCGACATCCCCCGTTTATCCCCGGCGACCAAGTAGATCGCCCAGAACCAGACCGTCAGAGACAGGTTGGTCCGGTGCATTACCGTTCCGCTGGTCACCAAGGTCTGCCTGTGACAATGCCTGCACACATACTCGTTCCTGCTGCGGATCTCATAACAGCCTGCTCCCTCGCACTGGCATTTGGGACACTTGAACCCTTTCGACCACCGCAAATGGAACAGATACTCAGCCCTTCTCCGTCTGGAACCGCTCCCGGAACTCCCGAAAACTCATGCTCTCCCGCTGTGCCATAGACGCCGCTTCCTTTCTCCGCTTCTCTGCGTCCATGCTATTCTTTTACCGGTCCTATTAACCGGGCTTTTTTCTACTGCTTGTATCTTGTTGACTTATCACGATAACCACATTATTTTTTATCTTTTTTGGGGGCGCACCCCGGGCAGCCGCCGCAGGAGGCGCAGTCGCCGGAGCAGCCGCCGGTCCTGCGGCCCTTCCACAGGGCGCGGACGCACAGGGCGGCCAAAACCGCCACCACAAGCAGGACGATCACAGTTCCAAGGATCTCGGACATATGCCCGTCCCCCTCTCCGTCACTTCATCCGGGCAGCGTCCACGCTGCGCTGGGAGGAGACCTGGGACAGCTTGGGGGCGGGCCGGAACAGCAGGTAGAGCATTCCGGCCAGCAGGACGAGGGCCACGGCGGTGAAGAAACCGAACCCGCCGCCGGTAAAGAGCGTCCCCAGCTGGTAGACGATCAGGGACACCACATAGGCGAAACCGCACATATAGCCGATGGCGGCGAAGGTCCACTTGGCGTTGTTCATCTCGCGCCGGATGGCGCCCATAGCGGCGAAACAGGGGGCGCACAGCAGGTTGAAGATCAGGAAGGTATAGGCGGTCAGGGCGGTAAAGTGGCCGGCCACCTGGGCGGTGAAGTTGCCCGGATAGAGCACGGACAGGGTGGCGGGGACCTCCTCCTTGGCGATGAGGCCGGTGATGGTGGCCACGGTTGCCTGCCAGTTGCCGAACCCCAGCGGGGCGAAGATGAAACACACCGCGTTGCCGATGGATGCCAGCAGGGAGGACTCGTTGTCCGCCACCGGGCCGAAACCGCCGGGGCCGAAACCGAAGCCCTGGAGGAACCAGAGGATGATGGAGGACAGCAAAATGATGGTGCCGGCCCGCTTGATGAAGGACCAGCCCCGCTCCCAGGTGGCCCGCAGCACGTTGCCGGGGGAGGGGGCGTGATAGGCGGGCAGTTCCATGACGAAGGGGGCGGGCTCGCCGGCGAACGCCTTGAACTTCTTGAGGATGATGCCGGATACCACCACGGCGGCGATGCCGATGAAGAAGGCGGACCAGGCCACCAGGAAGGACCCGCCGAACAGGGCGGCGGCGAACATCAGGACGATGGGCATTTTCGCGCCGCAGGGCATGAAAGTGGTGGTCATAATGGTCATTTTGCGGTCGCGGTCCTGCTCGATGGTCCGGGAGGCCATGATGCCGGGCACGCCGCAGCCGGTGGCCACCAGCATGGGGATGAAGGACTTGCCGGACAGGCCGAACCGGCGGAACAGCCGGTCCATGATGAAGGCGATTCGGGCCATATAGCCCACGTCCTCTAAGATGGACAGCAGCAGGAACAGCACCAGCATCTGGGGTACAAAACCCAGCACGGCGCCCACGCCGCCCACGATGCCGTCCAGCACCAGACTCTTGACGATGTCATTGCAGTGGATGGCGTCCAGGCCGTTCTCGATGAGCACCGGGATGCCGGGGACCCACACGCCGTAGTCGCCGGGGTCCGGCTCCGGCACCTCGAGGGCGGCGGCGTAGGTCTCGTCATTGACCTCCAACTCGGTGGTCTCGGCGCTGTCGGCGTCGTAGAGGTAGGCCACGCTCTCGCCGTTTTCGTATGCCTCGATCACGGCGCTGGCCTCCTCAAAGGCGGCGGAGTCCGCCTCAAACGCGTCAGTGTCGGCGGTAAAGGGGAGGAACCAGCCGTCGCCGAACAGGCCGTCGTTGGCCCAGTCGGTGCCCATGGTGCCGATGCCGATGCCGCCGTCGGCAAAGCCCGGGCCCATGGCGATGGCGTAGATCAGCAGCATGACCAGCGCGAAAATGGGCAGGGCAAGCACCCGGTTGGTGACCACCCGGTCGATTTTGTCGGAGACAGTCAGGTTGTCCCTGGCGGCCTTCTTGACCACCGCCCCGCTCACCACGCCGGATATGTAGGCGTACCGCTGGTTGGTGATGATGGATTCCGCGTCGTCGTCCAGTTCGGTCTCGCAGTCAGCGATGTGCCGCTCCAGATGCTCCTTCAGGGAGGGCTCCAGAGCCAGTTCCTCCATCACCTTCTCGTCCCGCTCGAAGATCTTGATGGCGTACCAGCGCAGATACCCCGCCGGCACTTTGCCCTCGATGGACTCCTCAATGTGGGCCAGGGCGTGCTCCACGCTGCCGGTGAACACATGGGGATGCTCCCCGACCTTTTGGGCCTGGGCCAGATTGACGGCCTTTTCCGCCGCCTCCATGCCGCCCTCGCCCTTCAGGGCGGACATCGCCACCACCTCGCAGCCCAGGGCCCTGCCCAGCTTGCCCAGGTCGATCCGGTCCCCGATTTTGCGGACCAGGTCGATCAGGTTCACCGCCACTACCACGGGCAGCCCCAACTCGATGAGCTGGGTGGTCAGGTACAGGTTCCGCTCGATGTTGGTGCCGTCCACGACGTTCAGGATGGCGCCGGGCTTCTCGCCCACCAGGTAGTTCCGGGCCACGACCTCCTCCAGGGTGTAGGGGGACAGGGAATAGATGCCGGGCAGGTCCTGGATGACCACGTCCCTGTGGCCCTTCAGACGGCCCTCCTTCTTTTCCACCGTGACGCCGGGCCAGTTGCCCACGTACTGGCTGGAGCCGGTCAGGGCGTTGAACAGCGTCGTCTTGCCGCAGTTCGGGTTGCCCGCCAGCGCGATCTTAATGTCCATTTGACCTCTCCCTTCTTGAGTTAGTAATCACTAACCGCCGGTGTGAAAAATGGGCGGCGCTCCCGCCGCCTCCGGTCTGTCCGGCCCGCCGGTCCCCCGGCGGGCTCCGCTTTACCGCACTTCGATCATCTCCGCGTCGGCCTTGCGGACGGACAGTTCATAGCCCCGCACGTTCAGTTCCATGGGGTCGCCCAGAGGGGCCACCTTGCGCACATAGATCTCCACGCCCTTGGTGATGCCCATGTCCATGATGCGGCGCTTCACCGCGCCCTCTCCGTGGAGTTTCACCACCGTGGCGGTCTCGCCCACCTTGACATCCTTCAATGTTTTCATGCGCCCTCTCCTCTCAGATCATAATGCGGTTGGCCATGCTCTTGTCCAGCGCGATCCGGCTGTCCTTCACCTGGACGATGAGATTGCCCCCCATCTGGCTGATCACGGTCACCGTGGCGCCCACCACGAAACCCAGTTCGGCCAGATGCTGGCGGACCTCGTCCTTCCCGGTGATCTTCTGAATCGCGGCGGTCTCCCCCGCCCGCGCCATCGTCAGCGGCATCATAACGCCCAACCTCCTCGCCGGATTCTGATTTTCTCTGGTACAGCGGAGGTTAGTTCCCGCTAACCCTCGGACAATTGTAGTTTACCATAGCTAACTTCCCCTGTCAACCCCAATTTTGGGAAAGTTTTGCGGGCCGCGCGGGGCATGCTTTGGCGATTTTGACCAGAACGGGAGAGGCCCGCCGAGACGCGTTCTCCCCCGCGTATCCCCTCCGTAAAAGCCATGATACCGCGCCGGCCCCGCCGCCCGCCGTGCCGGTCTGCCCAAAAAAATTGTAAAAAACGCAAAAAACGGGGCCTGCCGCGCCGGTTCGCGCCCGTCGAAACCGCCGTATATGAAAAAATTTTTCTCAGGCGATAGACGGACACGCTCTCAGGTGCTATAATAAGAATCATCTCGTGTAAAGGAGCGATCTCTCATGCAAGTACTGATGCTCAACGGCAGCCCGCATCCCAGGGGCAACACCGCCCTGGCGCTGGCCGAGATGGAAAGGGTGTTCGCGGAGAGCGGCGTGGAGACGGAGACCGTCCTGGTGGGCAATCAGGCCATCCGGGGCTGTATCGCCTGCGGCCACTGCTTTGACCACGACGGCTGCGTGTTCGACGACGCGGTCAATCAGATCGCTCCCAAGTTCGCGGCGGCGGACGGGCTGGTGGTGGCCAGTCCGGTGTACTACGCCTCCGCCAACGGCACGCTGGTGTCCCTGCTGGACCGGCTGTTTTACAGCTGCCGCTGCGACAAGCGAATGAAAGTCGGGGCCGCCGTGGCGGTGGCCCGCCGGGGCGGGCTGTCCGCTACTTTTGACGAACTGAACAAGTATTTCACCATCAACAATATGCCGGTGGCCTCCAGCCAGTATTGGAACTCCGTCCACGGCCGCGGCCCCGGCGAGGCCGCTCAGGACCGGGAGGGCCTCCAGACCGTGCGGGTGCTGGCCCGGAACATGACCTTTCTGATGAGGAGCATCGCCCTCGGCAGGGCGCAGTTCGGCCTGCCGGAGCAGGAGGAACATATCTATACCCACTTCATCCGCTGAAGATCGGGCATCCAGATAAAGAAAAGAGATGGAGGACGGCCCGCGCGCGGGCATACGGTTATGGCAAACGTTCTGCTTTTCTCACTGTTCGGATACCTGTGTGGCAGCATCCTGTTCGCCGTCCTGTTCAGCAGGCTGTTTCACAGAGATATATTGACCCCCAGTCCGGACAAAAATCCCGGCGTCGCCAACGCCTACCTCTACGGAGGCTTCTGGTGCGGCACCTGCACGCTGCTGGGCGATGTGCTGAAGGGTTTCCTGCCCGTTTTTCTGCTGGTCTGCAGCACGTCCGCCCAGTCCCTGAACTGGCGGTACGCCCTGGCCCTGGCCGCTCCGGTGCTGGGCCACGCTTTCCCGGTGTTCCGCCGCTTTCAGGGCGGCAAGGGCATCGCGGCCACCTTCGGCTGCCTGCTGGGGCTGTTTCCCTACTCCCCCCTGCCCCTGGTTTTGTTCGCCGCGGTATTTATCTTTTTCTCGGTGGTCCTGAAAATCTCCCCCCACTTCTACCGGACTCTCCTGACCTACCTGGGAACGGCGCTCCTTCTGCCGGCTCTGGGCGCCCCCGGCACGGTATGCGCGGCCTTTCTCATCATGGCCGCCACGGTGTGCGTCCGGCTGCGCATGAGCAGGGAGGAGCGGGAAAGGATGACGGTGAAACTGGCGTGGAAGCGCTGATCCTCTCCTGCGGCACAGGGGGCGGGCACAACGCCGCCGCCGTGGCCATCCAGCAGGAGCTGGCCGCCCGGGGCCACTCCGCGGAGTTGCTGAACCCATACGCCCTGCGGGGGGAGCGGCTGGAGTCGGCGGTCAACTCCGCCTATGTAAAACTGGTCCAGAAGGCCCCCCACGTGTTTGGAATGGTCTACACCCTGGGCAACGTCTACCGGCGGACGCCCTTCCGCTCCCCGGTCTACTACGCCAACGGGCGGATGGGGGCCTATCTCAGCCGGTACCTCATGGAGCACCGTTTCGATGTGATCGTCGCCACCCACATCTTCCCGGCGGAGATCCTGACCAGCCTCCGGCTCAAGGGCTTTCCCCTCCCTCCCGTCTACCTCGTGTCCACCGACTACACCTGCATTCCCTTTACCGAGGAGACCAAGTGCGACCGGTACATCATCCCCTCGGAGAAACTCATTCCGGAATTCTGCCGGCGGGGCATCCCGAAGGAGCGGCTCTACCCCCTGGGCATCCCGGTGCGGGCCCAGTTCTATCAGCAGAGCGACCGCTCGGAACTGCGCTCCCGCCTGGGGCTGGACCCGGACAGGCGGTACATCCTTCTGGCGGGGGGCAGCATCGGCGCGGGCAAGATCAGCCAGGCTGTCTCCGCCCTGCTGTCCCACTACGACCGGGCCTCGGTGGAACTCATCGTCATCTGCGGCAGCAACCGGCAGCTCTATCAGAGCCTGAGCCGGCGGTACGGCGGCCGGTGTACCGTTCTGAGCAGTACCCCGGACATGGCCGCCTATATGCGCGCCTGCGACCTGTTCATCTCAAAGCCGGGCGGGCTGTCCTCCACCGAGGCGGTCGTCTCCGGCGCGTCCCTAATCCACATCGCCCCCATCCCCGGCTGCGAGACCCGCAATATGCGCTTTTTCCAGCACTATGGCCTGGGGGTGGCGGTGCCCTTTCTCCGCCCCAAACTGCTGAAGGTCTGCGACCAGCTCCTGGAACAGGAGGCGGCCCCGCGCCGGGACGTGGAACAGGAGCAGGTGATCCCCGACAACGCCACCGCCGCCATCTGCGATCTGCTGGAGCGGGACGTCGCCCGGACCGCGGAGTCCGGCGCCCTGGCGTAAGCCCGGCAAAACAGCCGCGGGGCAGAGCCGAGAGAACGGGAAAATTTTCCTCGGAGGTATGGAAATCAGAGCCTCCCTGTGTTATAATGCGCCTGTGCCCCCCCATGGAACGGCGCGCGGGACGGCCTGTCCCGGCCGGGAGCCGTTTGATGAGGGCGCATATATCTTCTCTTTTCCTTCCGTACAGGGGGACTCGCGGTCTGCCGCAGCCACGGCCCCCCAGGACGGCGGGATGAGAGGGACCGCGCGGCGCTCTCCCTTTTTTACAGGCGAAACCCCGGTCAAAGGTTTCGCTCACACATATAATATCAATAAAAATATCTTATGCGGCGGAAAGGAAAACTGACATGACAAAACGAAAAGTACTGTGTCTGCTGCTCGCCCTGGTCATGGCGGCGTCTCTGCTGCCGGCCTCCGCTCTGGCGGCGGGGCCGGTCTCGGAGAGCAACGAGGCCGTCGGGTACTTTTACAAGCAGCTGAACCCTCAGGCCAAAAAGATCTATGAGGCCCTGAACAGCGCCGATTTCAAAAGCGGCACGGAGGACATCAAACTGTCCACAGTCGTAGGGAATGAGGCGATCGACAACTATATCAAAAAGGGCGACCAGACCCTGCTCAACGACTTCGCCGCGGCGAAGGACGCCTTTGATCTGGACCACTCCGAGGTTTGGTATCTGGACTCCTCCTACCTCTCCCTGCGCCCGACGAAGGAGTCGGACGGCTCCTACGAGGTGTGGATCGGCACCGGCCGGGCGGACAACTACCACCTGGGCGGCAAGGTCATCGAGGACGTGGACACCAAACAGCAGGCGCTGGAAACTGTAATTGAGGAGATCGTCGCGGGGGCAGAGACGGCGGCCCAGAGCGCCGATTCCGGGAACGATAAAACCGTCGCCATGGTGAATTACGTCCACGACGAGATCACCGAGCGCATCAGCTACCGCTACGAAACCGACGTTAAGGCGGGTTCCGGCAACGAATACTATGTGCGCACCATCTATGCCCTGGTGACCCATGAGGGCGTGTGCGAGAGTTACGCGCGCTCCATGCAGGTCATCCTGACCAAACTGGGCATCCCCTGCGTGCTGGTCCACGGCGTCCAGACCTCCGGCAATGCCCCCGAGGACCATATGTGGAACGCCGTGAAGATCGGCGGAAACTGGTATGTGGTAGACGCCACCTGGGACGACCCCCTTGTGGCCGACTGGGACGGGACCCGCGCGGACCATAAAGACGGTCTCGACGGCAAGGAGACCGATAAGTACCTCCTGGTGGGCCAGAACAAGGTCGGCGCCAACTGGCGTCCCTCCGGCATCGTCTCCTCCGGGGCGTTCGAGTTCACCTACCCCGAGATGAGTCAGACCGGCTATACAGGCGAAACAATCACGACGGATATCGACTCCGACCTGGAGGTGAAATATTCCACCGGGGGCAACATGGAGGGCATCCCCGCCGGCGTCTTCACCATCACCTATCAGGGCATGAATCTGGCCAGGGCGAAGGCGGAGGGCTACTACTTCATGATGAAAATGCACCAGTCCTACCTCGACGGTACCGACAGGGGCTTCGACCAGTGGTACTATGTGGACGCCGCGCTGGCGGCCATGGGCGGCGGCACCGGAAGCCAGTATTTCGGGGACACGGAGAACGGCCTGCGGGTCAGCACCGGCCACTGCGACTATGTGGAGGTCGCCGTCACCACCCGCGCGCCAATTAAAGTCGAAACCTGGACAAATCCGCCCACCGGCGGCAACAACGACCTGACCAACCATCCGGAACACGGCTATTTCAACGGCACGGCCAACGAGATCGTCGCGGAGAGCGGGATGCTCTTTAACAAAAACTCCCAGTACTACGCTCCTCCCTATGTCTACACCCAGTACCCCGGCTGCAACTACCAGGTGTCCACCGGGACGGAATATACCATGACCGTCACCTGGGACGACATCCTCTATCATCCTCAGTCCCCTGAGGACAGGGGCCCCATCGCCGCCGGCACGGACGCCCCCGCCGTCCAGGATGTGGAGGACAACCGCCCCGCCGCCCTGGCGCAGAAAATACGGGTCAAATACAACACCGTCCAGCCCGACAAGGACTATAAGGGCGATATGCCCAGCGTCCTCACCAAGGACCCCCCCTACGACGCGAACAGAGACGGCTATGTGGACGACGGGCTCGTCACCTTCCACTATCGGAAGGACGTCTGCCCCAAGGCCAAAGCGGACGCGAACCACAAATGTTCCGTGCAGGACGGCTGCCCCATCGACGGCCTCTCCTTCCAGTTCGAGCCCAGCGATATGTGGGCCGACGACGTGACCCGGTACAGCTTCCACCTGGAGGGCGTCGTGGGCAGCCGCTCCTGGAAGGTCCCCAACTCCTGGGAGGTCACCTGTGTCGTCCCCGGCTCCTGCCCCTCCGGCCTGCGCAGCCAGGGCATCGACTGGAACCTTTGGGGCCGCCCGATGCTGCTGGACAATTTCTCCGATCTGGACATGGAGCAAATCATGATGGAGGACTTTAACGGCAGGCAGCAATCCCTCGCGGAACTTCAGGAGGATATGAATGTCGACAGCATGAACGGCCGCCTGCTGCTCTCCGTGGAGGACATCAGCGAGGGCGCCGGCTCCCGCCAGAAGTATGACGAGACCACCAACGCGCTGGAGCAGGAGGAGGGCATCGACCCCGCCAGCCTGATCGCCAACGCCCTCTACGAGATCAATTTCACGCGCCTGTGCTCCCAGATCATGGCGGAGCCCGGCCAGACCATCCGCATTCAGATCGGCTATCCCGCCGGCGTGACGTATGAGAACTTCGGCAAGGACGTGGTGCTCAAAGTCTACCACTTCACCCGCTGCGCCGAGGCCCATGAGGCGGAGGGCAAGCATTGCGAGGTGCTGCAAAGCGAACTGGCCGCAGGCGGGGACAGAAAGAACCACGCCTGGGGTTCCCACATCGTCTCCGTGGAGGAGATCCCCATCGTCCCCACCCCCTACGGCATAGTGATCATGGTGGACTCCTTCTCCCCCTTTGAGATCGTCGCCATGGACGCCGACGGCGCGCGGGACGCGGACCCCAACGTCCTTACGGGCATCCTCACCGTGGCCAACGACGAGAACGGCAGCGTTTCTCTCCAAGACGGCGAGACCGGCACCGAATACAAGAACATGGTCAAACTCGAGGCCGGCGAAACCTACACCTTTGCGGTGAAGCCCCACGACGGCTACGCGTTCGAGGCGGCCGCCGTCAGCGACGACCAGACGCTCACCGTCACCGACAATCACAATAACACCGTCACCGTCGCTGTCTCCGGGGACTACGACGGCGCGGCCAACGAGATCATCAACTTCACCTTTATCCCCGAGACTGTCCAGCAGGCGGACAAAAATGCGGACCGCATCTCCGTCGCGCCCAAAGTCTGCGCCCACAGTCATGTGACCGTGACACACGAGGCGAAGGCCGCCACCTGCGAGACAGCGGGACAGACAGAGGGCCGGAAGTGCCGGGACTGCGGCCAGGTCCTCCAGGAATTCCAGACGATCCCGGCCATCGGCCATGAGTTCAAGGTCCCGCTGGAGGACCCGAAGAAAGAGCCCACCTGCACCGAGGAGGGCTATGAGTATATGAAGTGCGTCCACTGCTCGGAGACGAAGAAGATGGTCCTGCCCGTCATCCCCCACAACTTCGAGAACGGACAGTGCACGGTCTGCGGCGCGAAGGACCCCGACTACACGACCGACGCCACCGTAGACACCGGCAGCGCCGCCAACGGCAGCTTCACCGTCAGCGATCCCCACGCCAAGGCCGGCGAGATCGTGACCGTGACGCTCAAGCCCGACAAGGGCTATGTGGTAGGCCGGGTCACCGTCACCGACCGGAACGGCGTTCAGGTGCCCGTGACGGTCAACAGCGACGGCACCTACTCCTTCGAGATGGTGGATCGGGCCGTCCAGCCCGTGACGGTGGAGGTGACCTTCGTCTGCGACGGCGGGGACCAGTGCCCCAGCAGGAATTACACCGACGTGGACCACAGCAAATGGTATCACACGGCTGTGGACTACGCCATCGCCAACGGCCTGATGAACGGCACGGCCGAAAACATCTTTGAGCCGGGCACCACCACCACCCGCGCCATGGTCGTGACCATTCTGTACCGTCTGGAGGGCAAACCCGCGGCCGGGGCCAGCGCCTTTGCCGACGTGCCCGCCGAAGGGTGGTACTCCGCCGCCGTCGGTTGGGCCGCCGCCAACGACATTGTAAACGGGTACAGCCCCGAGCAGTTCGGCCCGGAAGATCCGGTCACCCGGGAGCAGATGGCGGTGATCCTGCACCGCTACGCGGAATATAAGGGCTACGACGTGTCCAATCTGGCCGACCTGTCCGGCTACGCCGACGCCGGTTCCATCAGCGGCTGGGACGGGGCCGAGACCGCGATGCGCTGGGCGGTGGGCGCCG
>CAYPEE010000047.1:8265-10877 GCA_964409665.1 uncultured Oscillospiraceae bacterium | reverse complement strand
AGCTAAAGAACAGGGAATAATAGGACAGGAAATCAGGATGTATGAAGACGATCCTAATGAGGTAGTAGAGCATAACCTGTTAAAATCTCTGTTTCAATATCATCCGGTTAGGGATTTTATTGCCGGTTCAATAGAAAGCATCTCCCAAATAACCGCGGAAATACTGAATAAATGTCATAAGGTGTTCTATAATCCTTCAAATATGGTGCTCTGCGTTGTAGGCGACGTAGTTCCGGAGATGGTAACGGAGACAGCGCAGAAAATACTGCCGGCAGAAGCGGGCGAAATTCCCGAGAGAGATTATGGAGAAGATGAGAGATCAGAATTTGTAAGTGCAAGAGTTGATGCTGAAATAGAAATTTCAATGCCGATATGCCTAATCGGAAGTAAAGTTGACATAAGAAAGGAGGAAAATTATCTTATGAAGGAGCAGGCGGCAGCGGTCGATGTGCCGCAGAAAGTCGTGTCCCAGGCCCGCGCCGGCGGCCGCCCCCTCGATGATGCCGGGGATGTCGGCCAGCACGAAGGAGCGGCCCTCCTCCATGGGCACCACCCCCAGGTTGGGGAACAGGGTGGTAAAGTGGTAGTTGGCGATCTTGGGCCGGGCGCGGGTCACCACGGAGAGCAGGGTGGACTTGCCCACATTGGGGAAGCCCACCAGCCCCACGTCGGCCAGCAGTTTCAGCTCCAGCAGGACCTCTCTGGTCTGGCCGGGCAGCCCCGCCTTGGCGAACCGGGGCGCCTGCCGGGTGGGGGTGGCGAAGTGCCCCAGCCGCCGTTGCCGCCCCGGGCCAGCACGAAGTCCTCCCCGGCGGACATATCCCGGATGATCTCCCCGGTCTCCGGATCCCGGACCACGGTCCCCCTGGGCACCCGGATGACCAGATCGGCCCCGTCCCTGCCGGAACACCGCTTGCCGGAGCCGTCCTTCCCGTTCTCGGCCACATAGTTCCGCTTGTAGCGGAAGTCCATCAGGGTGGACAGGTTGGGGTCCGTCCGCAGGACGATGTCGCCCCCCCGGCCGCCGTCGCCGCCGTCGGGTCCCCCGGCGGCCACATATTTCTCCCGGTGGAAGGACACCGCGCCCCCGCCGCCGTCGCCGGCCCGGACGGTAATTTTCGCGGTGTCGATAAATTGATTCGCCATAGAAACACCTCTTTGGTCGGGGCGGCGGGCCGCCGCCCGAAGCATAAGGTCACGGAAACAGGCGGGCCGCCGCCCCCGGCGGCCCCTACGGTATTCTTTCCAAAAAAGCGCCCCGGACAGGGTCTGTCCGGGACGTTTTTCGTCCTGTTTACTGCGCGATCTCCACGATGGAGACCTTCTTGCGGTCCTTGCCCATCCGCTCGAACTTCACATGGCCGTCCTTCAGGGCGTACAGGGTGTCGTCGCTGCCCATGCCCACGTTGGTCCCGGCGTGGATGTGGCTGCCCCGCTGCCGCACCAGAATGTTTCCGGCCAGCACGAACTGCCCGTCGGCCCGCTTGACGCCCAGGCGCTTGGCCTTGGAGTCGCGGCCGTTCTTGGTGGAGCCGCCGCCCTTTTTATGGGCGAAGAACTGAATGCCGATCTTCATGTCGCTTTCCGTCCTTTCTGTTCAGGATGTCGGGAGGGCGTCTCGTCCTCCTCGTCGTCATCGTCCAGCAGGACGATGAGATTGTCGGGATATTCCTCCGCCACGGACTGGAGGTAGACCATCAGGCCCGCCAGCAGATTCTGGCAGGTATGCTCGTCGATCTGGCTCAGCCCGGAGGGGAGTTTCAGCGAGAGGCCGGCGGTCTTGGGTCTGACCTTCACGGCCGCGCCCAGGCCCAGCACCTCGTTGACGGTACACTCCACCAGCCCCGCCGCGGCGGAGACGGCGGCGCAAACGATATCGCCGCCCGCCTCGGCGTACCCGCTGTGGCCCTCGGCCCGAAAGCTGTCGATCCGGCGGTCCGCCCTGTGGAACGTAACGGTGGTCATGGCCCCGTCAGGCGTTGACCGCGGTGATCTCCACCTTGGTGTAGGGCTGACGGTGGCCCTGGCGCCGGCGGTAGTTCTTCTTGGGCTTGTACTTGAACACTAAGATCTTCTTGCCCTTGCCGTTCTTCACCACGCTGGCGGCCACGGAGGCGCCGGCCACGGCGGGCGTGCCGAAGGTGGCCTTGTCGCCGTCGATGACGGCCAGTACCTTGTCGAAGGTGACGGTCTCGCCGGCCTCGGCGTTCAGTTTCTCGATGTAGAGGACGTCGCCCTCGGTCACCTTGTACTGTTTGCCGCCGGTCTCGATGATTGCGTGCATTGTCTGCACCTGCCTTTCCTTTATTACGGGCTCGCTGTCGGGGGCGGAGAGAACTCCCTCTTTTCCGCGGATATACCGCGCCCATTCAAAGCGGCTTTGATAGTATATCAGCGGGAAAACCCGATGTCAAGTGGTTTTCCTGCTTTTTTTCAGCCGGGCGATCCGCTTTTCCTGTTTTTCTCGTGGATGGCGTTCAGCGACAGCTCCCCCGCCAGCTTGAACAGCGCGTCGGACATGACCTGCCGGACGGGCAGCCCCGCCCGCCGGGCCGCCTGCGCGTAAAAATCAAAGACATAATCGGGAAGTTCCAGTTCGACCTCAACCTGCA
>CAYPEE010000047.1:0-8165 GCA_964409665.1 uncultured Oscillospiraceae bacterium | reverse complement strand
TTACGCTTTTTTCGCCAGTTCCGCCTGGAACCGGGCGGCCTCCCCCTTGGCGGCGGCCAGTTTGTCCCAGGCGCGCAGGTATTCCCCCGGGTATTTCGGGTTGGCGATCCGTCTGATGTACCCCGTGTCCGGGTCCGTCAGTTTGGTGACGCCCCCCGCCCCCAGGGAGAGTACCGTCTGCAACTCCTCCATCATAATGACGTTGTAGGCGCACTCCGTCCCCGGCAGACACCAGCCCACGTTCTCGAAGGAGCCGGACATATACTTCTGCCGGTAGAGGTAGTAGGGCCGGTATCCCGCCCCCCGGAGCCGCTCCCCGGCCCGCTCCAGCATGGCGGCCACGTCCCCGGGTGGACAGAGGTCTCCCCCCTCCCCGGTGAGGCGGGAGCCTTTTTTCAGCGCCAGGGTGTGGACGGTGATGTTGGCCGGGGCCATCTCCAGCACCCTGTCCAGCGTTCGGGCGAAGCCCTCCGCCGTGTCGGTGGGCAGGCCGGCGATGAGATCCATATTCACCGGTCCGCCGAAGTGTTTCTCCGCCAGCGACATGGCCTCCTCAATCTGGGCGGCGGTGTGGGCCCGGCCCACGGCGGCAAGCACGCTGTCCTCCATAGACTGCGGGTTGATTGAGATTCGGTTAATACGGTGAGTTTTCAAAACCGCCAGTTTTTCCGCCGTGATGGTGTCCGGTCTGCCCGCCTCCACGGTAAATTCGCCGCACCGCTCCATGGGGATGTGTTCCTCTATGGCGGACAGCACCCGGTCCATCTGCTCCGCGGACAGGGTGGTGGGGGTGCCGCCCCCCATATACGCGGTGGAGACATGGAGACCATTGGCCTTTAACTGCCGCCCCGCCTCCCCGATCTCCCGGCAGAGCAGTTCCACATAGGGCGCCACCATTCCCAGCGCCCCCTTCACGTCGGCGGAGATAAAGGAGCAGTAGGCGCACCGGCTGGGGCAGAAGGGAATGCCGACGTACAGGGAGAGGCCGTCTCCTGGCAGCCGCTCTCGGACCGCGAGGGCGGTCCCGGCGCACTCCATGGCCAGTTCGGCGCGGCTCTCGTCCACCCGGTACAGCTCGGTGAGGACGGCCTTGGCCTCCGCCCGGCTCTGTCCGGCGGCCAGGCGGCGGGTGGGCAGTTTCACCGGCCGCACCCCGGTGAGGGCCCCCCATGGGGGTTCGGAGCCCCGGGCCTTCACCCCCGCGTCGTAAAAGGCCATGCGCAGGATCCGCTGTTTCACCCGGTCGTCTGCGAGTCCCCCGGTGAGTTCGGACACGGGCGCCCGCCGCTCCCCGGTACAGGTCCGCCCCTCCCACAGGAGGGTGGCGGAGGCGATCAGTTCGCCCTCCCTCCGGTCCAGGGACAGCAGCAGAGAGGGAGAGGTCCCGTCCGGCTCGCCCTCCGGGTATTCCGGCTTTTGCCCGGGGAATAACGTGAACAGCATCTCCTGCGCGGCGTAGGCGTAGGAATGCCCCCGCAGATACAGTTTCATGCGCCCCGCATGGCCGCCCGCAGGAAGGGGTTATACTGCCGCTCGTGCTCCAGGGTGGACTGTCCCTCGTGGCCGGGGCACACCCGGTAGTCCTCGGGCAGTTCTCCCAGCCGTTTCAGGGAGGCCATGATCTGCCCCTCGTCCCCGCCGGGGAGGTCGGTGCGGCCCATGGACTCATTGAATAAGGTGTCCCCGGTGAACAGCACCTCCCCCGCCATCAGCGTGACCGAGCCGGGGGTGTGGCCGGGGGTCTCCAGAACCTTCACGGCCGTCCCCGCCACGGGGAGGAGATCCCCCTCCCGGTAGGTGCGGATGTTCCCGAAGGAGGACACCGAGGGGAAGGTCTCTCCGAACACGCTGACCGTCTTTTCCTCCCCCAGGTCGGCGGGATGGCAGTAGACGGGCAGGCCGGGCCAGCTCTCCCGCAGGCCGGGGATGCCCAGAATGTGGTCGAAATGGCCGTGGGTCAGCAGGATGGCCTCCGGCGTCAGTCCCCGCTCTTTGAGCCATGCGGCCACCTGGCCGCCGCTGTCGCCGGGGTCGATCACGCCGCAGGCCGGGCCGTCCCCCTCCCGGAAGATATAGCAGTTGGTGCCGATCGCGCCCAGGCGCATCACATGGATCTCCATACTCTCACCTCGTCACGGATTGCCCTGTCTCTCCAGGAAATAGGATGCCTCCATATCCGCCACCGCCAGGGCGAAGGCCAGCGGATACTGCTGGAGGGCCTGCCCCACCAGTTTGCTGTCCTCCGGGCCGGAGAACCCCATGTGCCAGCGAATGGCCATGGCCTCCTCCCGGGTCAGTTTCATGAATCCGGACACGATGTAGACCGATTTCTCCCCGTGGCCGTAGGGCAGCTTGTCCTCGTAGAAGAAGGCGGGCACCTTTTCCCACTTGCCGGTGGCGTCGTCCTTCACGTTGCGGGTGCCCGCCCGGTAGCAGCCGATCTTGCACAGGTCGTGGAGCAGCGCCGCGATGGCCACCGACTCCATGCCGTAGTCCAGGCCGTAGACCTCTTTCACCCGCTGCCGCTCCAGATAGGCCTCCAGGCACCGGAACACGTTGACGCTGTGGTCGCACAGCCCTCCCGCGTAGGCCCCGTGGTACCGGGCGGAGGCCGGCGCGGTGAAGAAGTCGCTGCGGTCGGTCAGATATTCCAGCAGCTCCGCCGAGCCCTCCCGGTGGATATACTGATTGTATATTTCGATAAATTCATCACGGCTTGGCATCATTTATTCCCCCTGATCCGCTGTTTTGTCCCGCTCCGCCCAGGGGACGAAGGTGTTGTCCCTGGGCCCGTCGTGGAGGATGACCCGGGGCGCGGGCAGCACCACGGTGGCGTTGGCGGGCACGTCGAAGGTGACCGCGCAGTTGGCGCCGATGCGGGCGTTGTCCCCCACGGTCACGTTGCCGATAATCTTTGCCCCCGCGCCGATATAGACGTTTTTGCCGATGGAGGGGGCGCCCCGCCCCCGGCTGTCCGGCAGGTTGTTGGAGCCGATGGTCACCTGCTGGAAGATGGTGCAGCCCTCCCCCACCGCGGCCCCGTAGGAGATAAAGATGCCCGCCAGCCCGTGGGGGGCGTCGAAGGGGGCGATCCGCTCCAGGCAGGGGATGCAGGCGTTGTGCCGGTCCAGGATCTTCTGGTTGGAATGGGTATACAGAGGCTGTAACAGCCTCTGTACCCGGCCCCGGGGCCGGACGATCTTCTCCCGGTTCTTCCAGAACTTTGCTATCGGGTCGGGGAAGAAAAACCGCCTGATCTTCCGCAGCAGCGCCCACATAGACGATCCCTCGCTTCTCTGGGAATGTTTTTACGGCCCTATTGTACCCCATCGCCCGCGGTTTTGCAAGGGCGGGAAAAGGGCCGGGCGGTTTCCCGTCCGGCCCATATACCGCCTTTGAATTGGATTTACGCCGCCCGCTCCTCCTCCAGATAGTCGAGATACTCCTCCAGGCAGAGATCCATCCGCGTCATCTCCTCCGCGGCCTCCACCCCCACATAGCGGTAGTGCCACGGCTCGTTGGAGATGCCGGTGACGTCCGTCTTGTCCGGGGGATACCGCCGGATGAACCCGTACTCCTGCGCGTGCTCCGCCAGCCAGCCGTAGACCTGATCCCCGGTGGAATAGCGTGTGTCCGGGTTGACGTCCACCGCCAGCCCAAGCTGATGCTCGCTGGTGCCGGGGACGGCCACCCACTGCTCGGCCATCTCCCTGGACTCGGACCGGGAATACCCCTGGTCGCGGTATTGGGCCACCCTGTCGTCCATCAGTTCCCGCTGGACCTCCTCGGACCGCCAGCCGTCCCGGACCACGGGGTACACATCCTGGGCGCGCATATCGTCGAACATCTCCTGGAGGGCCGGGTAGATCCGCCGGTCCACCTGGGTCCCGTTGGAGAGGGTCACCAGTTCCGGGTCCCAGTCCTCGGGCAGGGAGTGGTCCCGGTTCACCAGCACCAGTTCCCAGCCGTATTCCATGGAGGCGGCGGGGGGTCTGGACGCGCCTTTCGCGCCGGCGAAGACGATCAGCACCGCTCCCGCCGGAATCGCGACCAGCGCGGCGATCCAGAACATGGCCGCGCGCCGGCGGCCGCGCCGCCCCGGCTGTCTCTCATCCACAGGTCCGTTCACCTCCTTCCATTACCCCAGACTGCTCACCAACTCCGGGATCAGCCGGTCCAGCACGGCGATGACCTCCGTGGCCGTCTCGGGGATCTCCACCTGGACGCGCCGGGGGCGCCCGCCGTCCTCCGCCTGCATCTCAAAGGAGAGCGAGCGGGCGGTCGCCCGCTCCTGTCCCACATGGGGGGCGGCAAGCCGCCCGGCGTCAAAGTCGGCCAGCGCCGCCTCCAGCAGTTCCCGGGCCTCCGGGCCGTAGAAGCTCATGGCGCCGTTTCGCCGGGCGAACTCCCACTCGGGGGTGAGCTCTCCGTTTTCGTCCAGTTCCTCCCTGTTCCACCAGTCCTCGTTTTCATAGGACACGCTTTCCAGTTCTCCGGTGATCTGGTCCAGCCCGGAGCCCATCCGGATCAGTTCCCGGTCGGCGTAGATCCGCTCCAGCGCCCAGGCGGGGGAGCCCTCCTCGTTCACCCGGCCCGCGTCGATATAGAAGCTGTATTCCCGGGTCAGGGTGCCGCCGGACTTTAAGTGATAGGTCAGCGTCATCTCTGCGTAGCCCACGTTCTCGTTTAAGCGGTCCGTCCAGCCGTCCCGCTGGTCCACCGCCGCCCGGTGGAGAATGACGAAGTCGCGGACCCGCTCCGGGTTCCCGGTGTCCACGCCGTACCAGTCGTTCCCGCTCCAGGTGCCGCGCAGATCGTCGATGGTGACGCGCTCCACGTCGGCCGTCTCGGGGACGCGGGTCTCGAACCCGGTGAGGTCGAAGCGCACCACGGCGAACAGGGCGCAGAACACCAGGCCCATGACCACGGGGCCCTTCCACTTTCGGAACACCTTGAAACTCTTGTCCAGGATCATCTGGGCGGCGAAACAGCCCGCCACCGCCCAGAACACCGACGCCGCCGCCCACATGCCCTCGGATCCGTCCAGCACCAGGGTGGTGAACCAGCCCAGGAACAGCCCCGCGCAGAAGGACACGCTGTACTTGAACACTGGCTTCGTGGGCCTGACGGCCACCACGTCCCCGGCGGTCTCCAGCCGGCGGCGGCGGTACAGCAGAAAGGCAAACACCGTCAGCGCAACGGCTGCGACGGCGTAGACGGCCAGCGTCCCGCCGCCGTGCAGTGCCTTCTCCTCTGCGTCGATGAATACGTCGCCGGCCATCTTGGAGGTGGGGGTGAGCCACTGGACCGCCTCCGGCAGGATCATCCCGTCATAGCGGAATCCGTAATAGAACTCGGAAAAGATATACCGAAACACCGTACACAGGGCGGCGGCCAGGGCGTTGAAGATGGCGTAGAACACCGGCAGGGCCAAAATGTGCCCGGCAAACATCCCGCAGAACACCGCGAAGGAGTAGAAGAAGAACCCCGCGCCACAGGCGATCGCCAGCCAGTACAGCACGGCCGTCAGGCAGTTGGCTCCGAAGGGCATCCCCACCAGCAGGGTCAGCGCCCCCACGATCAGGTCGGGCACCAGGAGGAAGGCCAGCCCCGCCAGATAGTGGGTGAGGAACAGCCCCTCCCGCCGCACGGGCAGGGCGCCGAAGAAGTTGGCCGAGCGGGTGTTATAGAGGTGGCTGAACACCGCCATGGCCGCGACGGCGGCGAATACCACCGTCAGCGTCAACATACCGTCGATGGAGGAGGACAGGGCGCTCCAGACGTCCTGGGCGGCATCGGGGACTCCCCACCGCTGAAAGCCCGTCAGCAGTCTCAGCGGCAGGGCCACCGCCCAGATCGCCAGATAGACCGCCCACACCGGCCAGTATCGGGTCACGGTCTTTTTGAATACCGTCGGATTAAAGAATGATGTCCCGGACCGCATAGTCCTCCCCTCCCATCTCGTAAATGAAGATCTCCTCCAGGGTCAGCGGCAGAGCCTCCTGGAACAGAGGGTTCAGTTCGCTGAACCGCTCCAGGACCACCTCTGGCGTCCCCCGGACGATATAGGTGTAGATCCGCCCCATGTGGGAGGTGTGCAGGATGCGCAGCCCCACCGGCGGCTCCGGCGGCTGGGCGGTCTGGAACGCGATCTGCAGCTTCACGATGCCCCCCTGCAATTCAGACAGGGACCGCTCCAGCGCCACCTTCCCGTGGGACAGCAGCCCCACGTGGTCGCACACGTCCTCCAGTTCCCGCAGGTTGTGGGAGGACACCAGCACCGTGGCGCCCCGCCCGGCCACATCCTCCATCAGGAGCGACCACACCTGCCGCCGCATCACCGGGTCGAGCCCGTCCACCGGCTCGTCCAGCAGCAGGTAGTCCGCCTTGCAGCTCAGCGCCAGCCAGAAGGCCGACTGTTTCTGCATCCCCCTGGACAGGCGGCGGATGGGCCGCCGCTCGTCCACCTCCGGGAAGGCCTCCCGGAGTTTCTCGTACCGCTCCATGTCGAAAGCGGGGTACAGCCTGCGGTAGAACCGCATCATGTCCCGGGTGGAGGCCGAGCCGAAATAGTACACCTCGTCGGGGATGACGGCGATGCGCCGCTTGACCGCCGGGTTTTCGTAGATGAGCGCCCCCTCCAGGGTGATGGCGCCCGAATCCTGCCGGTAGGCCCCGGACAGGTGCCGCAGAATGGTGGACTTGCCCGCCCCGTTGGGCCCCACCAGCCCGTAGATGGCCCCCTTGGGCACCGTCATGGTCAGCCCGTCCAGGGCGTGGAACCCGTCGAAGGTCTTGACCACGTTTTTGACTTCGATCATTTGGATCCGTCCTCCTTTTTCCCGGTCACTCTGGCGGCCAGTTCCCCGTCGCTCAGGCCCAGGTATTTCAGTTCCTGGACGATTCCGTCCAGTTTAGCCAGCAGTTCCTCCCGCCGCCCCGCGTTCACGTCCAGTGGCAGCGCGGCGAAGCTGCCCTTCCCCTGCACCGAGTAGGCGTACCCCTCCTGCTCCAGGGCCTCGTAGGCCCGCTGGATGGTGTTGGGGTTGATGGCGAGCGAGGCCGCCAGCTGCCGCACCGAGGGCAGTTTGTCCCCCGCCGAAATGCCGCCTGTGATGATGAGTTTCCGCAGCTCGTCCCGCACCTGCTCATAGATGGGGCGGCTGTCCCGGTAATTCAACTGGAGCATTTACCCATCTCCCCTCTCTGTCGGGCGTCCCCGCCCTCACTGTATTTACTGTATTAATACAGTTATCATATTTCTGCCCGCCTGTCAAGAGATTTTTTCCCTCGCGCCCGAATAATTTTCAAAACGCCGGGGGATAGAACGGCGGGAAACTCCGGTTTTCCGCCGTTTTACCGCTTTTGCGGGAATAAATTTCCCTCTTTTTCGTCAATACAAAATATTTTTCAAAATATCGAAAAAAACCCTTCCAAAATCCCGCCGTTTGTGTATATAATGGATGTGTCTGTGATACCGTTTTGTAACCGCACGAGTTCTGATACATAAGAGAGGAAGGAACCTGGTTTATGATTTCACACGGCAAGGATCTGAAGATCTTCTCCGGCAGTTCCAACCGGGCTTTGGCGGAGAATATCTGCAAGGAGCTCTCCATTCCCCTGGGCAACGCGGAAACCGGCCGCTTTTCCGACGGGGAAAACTATGTCTCCATCTACGAGACCGTCCGTGGTTCCGATGTGTTCGTCATCCAGTCCACCAGCGCCCCCGTCAACGACAATCTGATGGAGCTGCTGATCATGATCGACGCGCTCAAGCGGGCCTCCGCCGGCCGGGTCACCGCCGTGATCCCCTACTTCGGCTACGCCCGGCAGGACCGCAAGACCAAGCCCCGCGACCCCATCTCCGCCAAACTGGTGGCCAACCTGATCACCCGGGCCGGCGCCGACCGGGTGCTGACCATGGATCTCCACGCCAATCAGATCCAGGGCTTTTTCGATATTCCGGTGGACAACCTGCTGGGCTCTCCCATTTTCGTGGAATACTTTTTCCGCCGCTTTGCCGCCGTTCACGACGAGACCATGGTGGTCTCCCCCGACGTGGGCTCCGTGGCCCGGGCCCGGGCCTTCGCCCAGAAACTGGATATGCCCATGGCCATCGTGGACAAGCGCCGCCAGAAGGCCAACTCCTCCGAGGTCATGAACAT
>CAYPEE010000046.1:0-10902 GCA_964409665.1 uncultured Oscillospiraceae bacterium | reverse complement strand
ATGGCTGGCCGGATTTCTCCAGAGCGAAGATGAGACGCACCAGCTTTTTGGCGGCTTGTTTATAAGCGCCGTTTGTAGTGGATTGTTAGTATTCCCTGCTGTTCTTGGAATAGTTCGAAATGAAGAAGATACTATAAAGAGAATGTGCATTTCTGGGGCAATAGCGATAGCGGCATTGGTGCAAGCCTTAATATTCCTTTGAGCAGAACAAAGCGCGGCAGTTGAAAATGATGGAGGAACAAGGGGCCGAAAAGGTGTTTATTGACAAGGCCAGCGGCAAGAACGAGATCCCCAAGGACATCCCCGACGAGCGGATCGTCCTCCATGGCAACTGCACCCGCAAGTACCCGAAGGATCACCCCAACGCCTACTGGATCCTGGGCTGCCCGCCCAACGAGCCCGCTTTGTACCTCACCGTCCAGCGCAGTCATCGTCAACTGGGGCTGCGACAAGATGGTCTACGCCCAGTTCCTTATGGACAATCTCGTGAAGGAGAGCACGCGGTTTGCTATCTGGGACGAGATGGCGAGGGCCACGGCGGACCAGCGCTTTGGCCCGCCGGACGGCTCGAAATAATGCGTGGGAAAAGCGAAGGGTACTGCCTGCAGTACCCTTCGCTTTTCCCGGGCCGGTCATTCACTTCAGTTCGCTGAGGGTGGCCTGGAGCTTTTGCAGGTCCCCGTCCAGGTGGCGGTACATCTCCACATAGTAGGGGTAGAGCTTGTCGTAGACCTCCGCCCATTGGGGGTCGGGCTGGATGACCTCCGCCACCTTGACGGCCTTTTCGGTGGCCTCCCGGAGATCGTGGAAAACGCCCACTTTGCAGCCCGCGATCAGCGCGTCCCCCACGGGGACGTCCCCGGAGGTCTCGCTGAGCACGTGGACCGGGAGCCTCAGCATGGACGCCTTGATCCTGTTCCAGGTACGGCTCCTGGAGCCGCCGCCGCAGATGCGGAGCATATCCGCCTTGCCCCCGTCCCGCCCGATGGTCTCGATGACGTGGCGCAGGGCGAAGGCGGTCCCCTCGAACACCGAGCGGACCAGGTCGCAGCGGCGCAGGTCCATCCGCATCCCGATGAACATGCCGCTGGCGTGGCTGTTCCACAGGGGGGCCCGTTCCCCCAGCAGATAGGGGAAGAAGATCAGCCCGTTGGCGCCGGGGACGGACTCCAGGGCCAGTTCGTTCAGATAGTCGTAGATGTTCCGGTCGTGGGTCCCGGCATAGGCCCGCTCCTCGGCGGCGAACTTGTCGATGAACCACTTGAGGGCGGCGCCGGAGGTCTGGATGGGGGCGTCAAACAGCCAGGGCATCCCCTCGATGGCGCAGGGCCGGGTGACCACGGGGGCGTCCGGCGGGCTTTTGACCGCGCTGCCAACGAACACCAGGGAGGTGGTGCCGGAGGACTCCCCCGCCTCCCCCAGGCGGCTCATGCCGGTGGCGTACATGGCGGCCATGGCGTCGGAGCAGCCGGCCAGCACGGGAATGCCGGAGGGGAGACCGGTCTCCTTCGCGGCCCCCTCGGTGACCTGGCCGATGACCTCGTCCACCTGGCGGATGGGGGGCATTTTCGCCCAGAGGTCCACGCCGATGGCCCGACCGATCTCCGGGGACCAGTCCAGGGTGCCGATGTCCAGGCACTGGGTCCGCAGGGCCTGGTCGATGTCGGACGACAGAACGCCGGTGAGCTTGAAGTTGATGTAGGAACTGGCCTGGAGGAAGGCCGCGGTCCGCTCAAACAACCCTGGCTCGTTTCTGCGGAACCAGAGCAGCTTGTTGGGCAGGAAGGCCGCGGAGGGCTGCCCGCCCACGATCCGCACGAAGCGGTCCCGCCCCACGGCGCGGACGATCTCCTCCAGTTCCGGGGCCGAGCGGCTGTCCTGATAGGTCATGGCGGGGCGCAGAGGGGTTCCGGACTCATCCACGGCCAGCAGCGTCACCGTGTGGGAGCTGACGGAGATCCCCCGGATCCGGCGGGCCTCCTCCGGCCCTAACCGCTCGGCCAATGAGCGGAAAATGGCGCAGGCGTCCCGCCACCAGGCCCGGGCATCCTGCTCGTGCATATTGAGTCCCGGATTCAAAAACGTGCTGGGACGGCTCGCTTCGGCGGCGACCGCGCCGTCGTCCCGCAGGACGACCGCCTTGATATTGGTCGTACCGCAGTCCATCCCGATCACATAGTTGTGTTGTCCGGCCACGATGTTCCCCCGCTTTCCAAAATTGATGGTATTCCGCAGTTTATCACTCTGTCTATCATATAAAATAAAGGGGCAGGACGTAGATTTCAAGCCTGGGATTTCCTAAACAAAACGGAAATTCCTGATTTGTGGCAAACGGGACGAAAGGCTATACTGAATTCATAAAAAGACATTGAAGGGAGTCCTGACCTGTGAAGATGAAAGCCGCTCTGATGTACGGTCCCAACGACATCCGCGTGGAGGAGACCGAAAAGCCCGTTTGCCCGGAGGACGGCCTGATCCTGAAAATCATGGCGGTGGGCCTGTGCGGGTCCGACATCCGCAACCTGACCACCGATTCCCGGAAGGGCGCCTACCCCTTCATCTACGGCCACGAGATTGTGGGCTATGTGGACGAGATCGGCAGCCGCCAGACCAAATACAAGGTGGGGGACCGGCTGTTCCTGTTCCCCGGCACCTACTGCATGGAGTGCGACGAGTGCGTCAGCGGCCACAGCGAGAACTGCGGCAACACCCATGTGGCCAAGCTGGCCGGCACGGGCGGCTTCGCCCAGTACATCGCCGTCAGCGGCGAGAAGATCCGCTACGGCGGCATCTATGAGATCCCCGAGGGCGTCACCTTCGAGGCAGCCAGCCTCGGAGAGCCCCTCACCTCCGTCTTCGCCTGCCTGGAAAACGTGAAGGTGGGTTTCCCCGACACCCTGGTGATCATCGGCGCCGGCCCCATTGGCGACTTTATGGCCCAGCTAGCCAAACTCCGGGGCGCCCGGAAGGTCATCATGATCGACCTGAACGGCACTCGCCTGGAGATGTCCAGGCAGTTCGGTGTGGACGTGACCATCAACAGTTCCAGGGAGGACCCCATCGAGGCGGTGCTGCGCCTGACAAACGGGAAGGGCGCCGACAAGGTCATCTCCGCCACCCCGGCGAACGCCACTCAGACCCAGAGCATCCACATGGTGAAGAAGGGCGGCCTGGTGGTTTTCTTCGGCGGCGTGCCCAAGGGCTCCATGACTGAGCTGGACTGCAACCTGATCCACTACAACAACATCTGGATCAAGGGTCACTTCGGCGCCTCCTACGACCAGTCCCGGCGGGCCTTCCAGCTGGCCGTCTCCCCCGCCTTCCCCACGGAAAAGTTCATCACCCATATCCTGCCCCTGGACAAGATCAACGAGGGGATCCGGCTGACCCGGACCGGCGAGGCCATCAAGGTGGTCCTCCACCCATGGGACGATTGAGAAAACCGGATACATACAACAGCAGCTCCCGGAGAAAGGCCGGGAGCTGCTGTCCGGTTTGTCTTTACACCGCCTGGTCGGCCGCGATCAGGTCTTTCATCTTCTGGACCGCCTCGTCGGGCATGGGGGCGTAGATGCCGCCCACCTTGGCGTAGTAGGTGGTCTGGGCCATCTCCTCAGTGTAAATAGCGGCGGCCATGGCGTGCTTCATGCTCTTGCCGCAGCAGAACATACCGTGGTTCTTGATGAGACAGGACAGGCCGTCCCCGCCCAGGGCCTCCACCACCCGGTCGGCCACCTCGTCGCTGCCGGGCATGGTGAAGGGCACCACGCGGACGGGGACGAACTCGGCCTGGGGCGGGGTGATAGCCTTCAGCTCCCAGCCCATGGCGCAGATGGTGGCGAACATACCGTGGGTGTGGACGGTGGCGCGGACGTCCTTGCGGGCCCGCATGACGGCGGTGTGCATGGGCACCTCGGAGGAGGGCTTGAAGGGGCCGTCCAGCCACTTGCCGTTCAGGTCTACGATGGCGATCTGGTCGGGGGTCATGCCCTTGTAGGGGATGCCGCTGGGGGTGATGGCGACCACGTCGTCGTCGGGGTCCCGCATGGCGATGTTGCCGGAGGTGCCGTGGATGAGGCCCTGGTCTACACAGTCCAGGATGGCATCCAGGACGATCTTTCTCGTGTCCTCGTACTTCATGTTCAAAACTCCTTTATTTTGATTTGTGAGCAGACAGATTGGATGGCCGGGTCAGATCTGCAGGGCGGTGTAATAGCCGTGCTGGATCGCGTGGACGATCTGGCCCACGTTCCGGCAGTCGCCGATCACATAGGACTCGTCCACCACGTCGCACAGGGCGTCCACCTGGGCGTAAGGGGAGCGGAAACCCAGGGCGCAGACCACGGAGTCGGCCTCGATGACGAACTCCTGGCCGTTCCGCTCTACCAGCACTCCCTCGGGGACGATCTCCTTGACGCGAGTGTTCACATAGCAGGTGGCGGAGCGCTCGATCCGGGGCATCAGGCCGCCCCGGTAGAAGGAGTTGACCTCCTCGGCGACGGCGCCCTTCATCTCGATGACGCTGACCTCCCTCCCCTGGTGGTGGAAGGAGATGGCCGCCTCGCCGCCCACCAGGCCGCCGCCCATGATGGCGACACGCCTGCCCAGCTTCTCGGGATGGAGCTCCGCGTCGATGGCCATGATCACATGGGGCAGGTCCATGCCCTTGATGGGGGGGCGCAGTTCGTCGGAGCCAATGGCCACCACCAGGGCGTCCGGGTCGAAGCTCCGGACGAAGTCCGGCGTGACCTCGGTATTCAGCAGGACCTTGGCGGAGGTGGCTTTCAGCCGGGCCTCCAGCACGCCGCGGAACCTGGCGATGTCCCCTTTGAAGAAGGGGGTGGAGGCGGGGTATAAATTGCCGCCCAGCTTGTCGGAGCGCTCGGCCAGGGTCACGTCATGGCCCCGGGCGGCCAGGGTGATGGCCGCCTCCAAGCCTGCCGGTCCGCCGCCGGCCACCAGCACCCGCTTGAGGCGCGCCGGCGCGGGGCGGGGGTACTTGGCCGCCAACTGCTGGCCCATGAGGGGGTTGACGGAGCATTTGACCGAATGGGTCTTGACCACGTCGCCAAAGCACTCATAGCAGCGCAGGCAGGGGGTGATGTCCTCCGCGCGGCCATGGAGGGCCTTGCAGGGGATGTAGGGGTCGGCCAGCAGGGCCCGGCCGATTTCCACCAGGTCTGTCTGCCCGGTGGCGATGAGTTCCTCCATGTGGGCGGGATCGTTGAGGGAGCCTACGCAGGCCACGGGCTTGCTCACATGCTTCCTCATATTGGCCGCCAGATAGACGTTCACGCCCCGGGGATAGAAGGCGGAGGGATGGGTGCGGCAGAACATATCCGGGTCCTCATGGTTGCCGCAGGACACGTTGAACAGATCCACCTTGTCCTCCACCATCTTGGCCACCTCGACGCACTGATCCATATTCAGGCCGGCGTCGGTCATATCGTCCCCGGAGATGCGGATCTCGATGGGGAAACGGGGCCCCACGGCCTTGCGGACTGCGTCCAGGGCCAGCAGCAGGAACCGGGCCCGGTTTTCCAGGGAGCCGCCGAACTCATCGGTCCGCTTGTTGAGGGCGGGGGACAGGAACTGGGAGAACAGCCAGCCGTGGGCCGCGTGGATCTGGACCATATCGAACTCGCAGTCCTTGACCAGCCTGGCGGCTTTGCCGTAGGCCCCGATGATCTCATAGATCATCTCACGGGGCATGGCGCGCACCTCCCCCTCGGGGGTATGCTCGTCGCTGACGCCCCAGGCCTCGCTGTGGATGTCCTCTACGCCGCCCACGCTGGAGAGACCGGCGTATTTGCCGCCGTGGGAGAGCTGGATGCTGGCGTAGGCCCCGGCGTTGTGGATGGCCCGGGCCGCCTCGGTGAGCCCCTGGCGGACGCCCAGGGAGTCCAGCTGGACCTGGATGGAGTGGGACTTGCCGGTGGGGGAGTGGACGATGGCCTCGCCGTAGGTGACCACGGCGGCGCCGCCTCTGGCTTTTTCCTCCAGGTAGGCGATCATCGCGGGGGTGAAGTGGCCGTGCCGGTCCACCATGCTGGGGCTGGTGGGGGCCGCGATGATGCGGTTCTTCAGCCGGAGGTTCCCGATGCGGATGGGCTCAAAAAGGTGGGGGTAGAGGGCCTTCCCCGGACAGCTTTTGGCATTCATCAGCGTCCCTCTCACTTGCGCAGTTTCCAGAGGTACTTCCGGGGCTCGCCGTGCAGATAGGCCAGGACCTCGTCGCCCATCATGACGCCGGACCAGCCGTCCACATCGGTGGTCAGGCCGGCCATATGGGGGGTGCAGACCACGTTGCGCATCTTGAGCAGGGGGTGGTTGACAGGCACCGGCTCCTTCCAGTACACGTCGATGGCGGCGCCGGCGATCCTGCCGCTCTGGAGGGCCTCCACAAAATCCTTCTGGTCGATGACGGCGGCCCGGGCGGTATTGATGACATAGGCCGTGGGCTTCATCTTGTTGAACCAGTCCTTGTTCACGCTGTTCCTGGTGGAGGGGAGGACGGGCAGGTGGATGCTGATCATGTCGCTCTCGGCCAGCATGGTGTCCAGGTCCACCGGGCGGGCGCCGTCCGTCTCGATCTTCTCGGGGGCCAGATAGGGGTCGTAGGCCAGGATCTCCATGCCGAAAGCTTTGGCGCGGACGGCCACCTCGCGACCGATGGCGCCGTAGCCGGCGATGCCCAGCTTTTTGCCGTAGAGCTCAAAGCCGATGCCGTAGTCGGAAAAGGGGTGCTTCTCGTCCAGAGGGCCGAAGGTGACGTTCTTGACGTCGGGCACGTCGTAGATGTCACTTTCGGGGCCGCAGTGGTCGCCCTTCATCAGGCCGGCGCTGCTCAGGCTCAGCCGGCGGGCCGCAGAGATCATTAGGCCGATGGTGAACTCGGCCACGGCCACCCGGTTGCGCCCGGGGGTGTAGGACAGTTCCAGGCCGGCGTTGGCGATGGCGTCGTAATCAACGGTGGCGGGAGTGCCCTTGGCCACGCCCAGGAACTTCATGCCGGACTGGGCCCAGGCGGTGATGGTGTCGGCTCCGGCGTACTCGTCGCCCAGAACCACCAGTTCATAGCCCGTACACTCGGCGCGGGTCTGCTCCTCAGTCACATTGCCCTTGCCGTGCTTCAGCTCACCGCAGATGGTGACGTCGCAGAACTCCCGGATCGCCGCCAGCCTGTGCTCCGGGATGGGGGTACACAGCGCCATTTTTTTCTTTGCCATTTGAATGACCTCCTTAATATGTCGAACGTTTCTCGATTTGAACACGCGGTTTCGGTTGACGCCCGGAGTCCGGCTCAGAATGCCTTTTCCAGAATGGCGATGACGTCCTCCCTGGTGACGCCCTGCCGGGGATTGAAGCCCAGCACCGGCTCCCGCAGCACGTCGCCGGCCAGCATCTCAAAGTCCTCTCTGCGGATACCCTGCTCGGACAGAGTCTTGATCTTCAGATCCTTGATGAGGGCCAGCAGGGCCTTGGACAGCAGCAGTTTGTCCTCGTCCAGGCTGCCGCTGGGGGTCAGGCCGATGGCCTTGGCCAGATCCACCATCTTCTCGGGGCAGGCCTCGGCGTTATACTCCATCACATAGGGCAGCACGCAGGCGTTGGCCATGCCGTGGGCCAGACCGAAGTGGGCGCTCAGGGTGTGGGCGATGGCGTGGACGAAGCCCAGGTTGGCGTTGGAGAAAGCGAAGCCGGTGATGATGCAGCCAAGCATCATCTGCTCCCGGGCCTCCATGTCATTGCCGTCCCTGACCACGCGGGTCACGTTCCGATAGAGGATCTCCAGGCCCTTCAGGGAGTTGTACCCGGTGAGGGGGGTAGCCATGTTGGAGATGTAGCTCTCCACCGCGTGGGTGATGGCGTCCATGCCGGTGGCCGCCGTCACGCTGGGGGGAGCGGTGCGGGTGAACTCGGGGTCTGCGATCACGTCGGAGGCCACGATGTTGTTGTCGATGACCACATATTTGATGACCTTCTCCGTGTCGATGAGGGCGCTGACGTTGGTGATCTCGCTGGAGGTGCCGGCGGTGGTGGGGATGGCGATGAGGGGCAGGCAGGGGTTCTTGACCATGTTCACGCCGCCGTATTCGCCGATGCTGCCCGGATTGGTCATCAGCACGTTGACGGCCTTGGCCAGATCGATGCTGCTGCCGCCGCCCACGGCCACGAACCCATCCGCGCGCTCGACCTTGGCCAGAGCGGCGGCCTCCTCCACCACCTGGTTGGTGGGGTTTGGGATGACGCCGTCGAAAATCGCGTAGGCGACGCCGGACTTCTCGATCTGCTCGAGGACCTTGATGGAGATGCCGGCTGCCTTGACACCCGCGTCGTAGACCACCATGACCTTCCGCATACCGTACTTGCGCAGCAAATCGGGGAGAACGCCCACGGAGCCCTGGCCGAAGTGGATGTTGCTTTTGACAAAGAAGTTGTAGCTCATTTTCCCAGATCCCTTCTGTATGGTTCGATGATTTTATCATAATGGCGGACAGATCTTTCATCAAACACTTTTTTTCCGCTTTCATTCGGAAATAAACCCTGCTATAATGGCCATAGGAAAAATCCTGTCATACTGGGCCGGGCCGCCGGGGACGGGGGCAAAGCAGCCCCGGCCGGAAACGGGCCGGGGAAAGATCGGCACGGGGGGTCGGATATGGAAAAGATTTCGCTGCTGCTGCGCCAGCGGAAACTGCTGTATATCCTGCAGCACCGGAACGAGATGGTCACGGGGGCAGAGTTGGCAAAACAGCTGGGCACTACCTCCCGCACCGTCCGAAGCGACATACTCATCATCAATCGGAGCCTGGCCCCCTATCAGGCGCGGATCCGCTCCGTGCGGAGCAAGGGATACACCCTGGAGGCGGAGAAACCGGGGATCATCAGCAAGCTGCTCCAGGCGGAGACGGCCTTTCTCACCAAAGAGGACCGGCTGCGGTATCTGGCCTTCCGGCTGTGCGCCAGCAGCAGCCCCATCGACTGCTGCGACCTGGAGGACGAGATGTTTGTCAGCCGCACCACCCTGGAGAATGACTTGAAAAATCTGCGAAAGAAGTATGTGCTGTCCGGGACGAAAATCGGGCTGGTGAGCGAGAACGGCGGCATCGCCTTTGAGAAGGACGAGCGGAAGCGGCGGCACATCCTCAACGAGCTTTTTTTTGAGTACTGGAACTACAATGAGCGCTCCAACGCCTTTTACGGCTTCGACTTTCTGGACGGGGAACTGCTGAACCGGGTGATAGACCTGGTCCCGTCGGTCCTGCGGCCCTTCGGCATCCGCATCGAGGACGCCAACACCGTGGTGCTCGACCTGGCCTGCGCCATTATGCTCCAGCGCATCTCCTCCGGCCACCCCCTGCCGCCGGCGCCGGAGTTCCCAAAAACGGACGAACTGGCCATGAAGGCCACGGCGGCCCTGATGGACGCGCTGGAGGAGCAGTTCCACTGCGCGCTGTACCCCTGGGAGCGGGATGAGATATACCTGATCATCTCCTCGGGCCGGATCATGGACACGGAAGAGCTTAGCTGCCAGACGGCGGAGCAGTACTTTTCCCCCACGGTGTTGAACATGGCCAGGGATTACCTGGATCAGCTCCGGGACACCTTTGGCCTGGACTTCCGGGGGGACGAGGATTTTTATATCACCCTGCTCCAGTTCATACACTATCTCCAGGCCCCCGTCCACATCTTCAACACCCTGGACAACGCGGGGCGCATGAAGGAGGATCTGCTGACCGAACTGGAACTGGCGTGGCTGTTTCAGGAGACCGCCTGCCGGTACGGCTGCGGCTATCTGGGGGAGCGTGAACTGCTCCACCTGGCCAATTGTCTGTCCGGGGCCATCGAACAGCTCTTCTCCCGGCGCCCGGAGGTGAAGATCCGCGCCGTGATCTGCTGCCATATGCACACATCCACGGCCTGGGCAATCAAACGGAAGGTGCTGGGAAGGTTCAGCAACTATCTGGACGTGACCGCGCTGCTGCCGGTGAATACCAAGAGCGTGTTCGACTTCAGCGGCACCGACCTGATCCTCTCCACGGTGGACAAGCGGATCACCGACTGCCCCACGGCGGACACCATCGGCATCGCCCCCTATGTCTCCCCCAGGGACATCCGGGCCATCGAGACCTATATCCACCAGAAACTGATCCAGAAGATTTATCCCGTCTGCCGGGTGGACGCCCTTCGGACGCTGCTGGAGGCCGCCTGGTGGCGGGAGGACGGGGAGAGCGCCGATCTGCTCCAAGCCATTGAGGCTGCGGCAGGCGTCTTTCCACAGGAGGGCGCGGCGGGAGAGGCGTTCGTGGAAGACGTGCTGCGCCGGGAGGCCATTTGGGGCCACGAGGGCTGCCGGGGGCTGCTCTTTCTCCCGTCTGTCGAGCCGGCGAACCGCACCCAGCTCTCCCTGGTACTGCTCCGTCGGCAGAGCCTGCTGCGGAAGCACAAGGTCCGGGTGATCGCCCTAGCCTCCTTCCGCTCGGAGGACCGGGCCCTGCTTTTCCACCTGGATCACTTTTTCCACCGGATAGGCCTGCCGGCGGACGGCGGAGACCGCCTCACCCGGGAAGATGTGCTTCGAGTTCTGATGGAATGACAGCGGCGGCAGATAGTGTTCTGCCGTCGTTCCAATGTTGTTGCCGACGAATGATAAAGCCGTGGACAGACATGAACCGATCCAGTAAAAACGGACAATAGACAAAAAGCCCCCTGTGTAGGAAAATAGATTACACAGGGGGTATAACTATGGTGAAAGGGGAATGGACCAATATTCAGGGAAAAGAGGGCGAGATCATACGTCTGCGAGAAGAAGGGAAAACACGGCAAGAAACAGCGGATATTCTTGGACTGGAGAAAGGGCAGATCAAGAATTGGGTCAACAGGCATAACCGAAAAGGG
>CAYPEE010000045.1:0-10925 GCA_964409665.1 uncultured Oscillospiraceae bacterium | reverse complement strand
CGGCGGGGACGACCGCACCGTCATCGCCCTGAAACTGGACGTGCGGGAATAGGCGGCGCGACGGGCCGCGATGCGGTCAGCCGATGCCTGTCAGTTCCACCGCCGCCCGAAAAATGAATGTGCGAAAAAGAAAACGCCCAGAAAAGCATCTGCCTTTCTGGGCGTTTCTTTGCCTTTACAACGCCGGTAATTCAGTTTTGCGGATTACTGCCTTATTGGGCCGCCCCGTTCCCTCCGGCGCGCACTTGCAATATGCGGTTTTTTGAAAATGTCCCGATGCGGTCCTCAACCGGAAGGCCGGACGGCCGCCGCGCCTGTTTCGGGCGGCGCCTCTTTTATCCCGGCGGCAGTTTGCGATAGACTGTGCCGTTCTCCGGCTCCATCCCCCGAAGAGCGAACAGCTCCTCCACCGTGACGAAGGTGTAGCCCCTGGCCATGAGGGCGTCCACCGCCTGGAGGGCGGCGTCCACGCTGGCGTCGTAGATGTCGTGGAGGAGGATGATATCCCCGTCCTGGGCCCTGTCCGCGATGTGGGCGGCGATGCGGGCGGCGTCGTGGTCCGACCAGTCCTCCGGGTCCACCGACCACAGGACGATGGGGGCGGCGGCCCGGTCCTTTCCCCCGTGGCCGATCATGCCGTAGGGCGGCCGGAGCATATAATTCTCCGGGCCCAGCAGGGCGGTGAGGGTGAAGCGGAGCTGGTCCACCTCGGCGTAGAAGTCGGCGGGCCCCAAATCGGCCAGGACCTTGTGGTGGGCGGTGTGCATACCGATCTGGTGGCCCTCGTTTGCCATCCGGCGCAGCAGGTCCTCGTTCCCCTCCACCTGGAGGCCCAGCACAAAAAAGGTGGCGCGGACCCCCCGCCGGGACAGGCCGTCCAGCAGGCGGGGGGTGGTCTCCGGCTTGGGTCCGTCGTCAAAGGTGAGGGCCACAAAGGGGCCGGAGGGCAGGGGAGCGTTCGCGGCGGCGGCCTGCGCCGGGAGGTACAGATCCCACAGCGCCGGCTGTTCCATCAAAAGCAGCAGCGCCGCGGCCAGAATGTAGCGTTTTGCCTGTCTTATCCTCTTGCCCATGGCCGATACCGTCCTTTGCGTAGTCGGGGACAGTATGCCCCGAAAATGGGGTTGATATTTGAACGGGCTTTCTGTATAATATAAAATCAGAAATTTGAAAGTTCTGGCCCGGCGCGGGACCCCTGACGCCGGGGCATGGGAGGATGCCGTATGAAACAGCTGCTTCAGCTTTTAGAGGACAACGCCGCCCTGACCACCGCCCAGCTGGCCGCCCTGGCCGGCATGAGCGAGGAGGAGACAGAGGCCGCGATCGCCCGATATGAGAAGGATCGGATCATTCTGGGCTACAAGGCCATCGTGGACTGGGACCGCACCCAGCGGGAGGCGGTCACAGCCCTGATCGAGGTGCGGGTGACCCCCCAGCGGGGCAACGGTTTCGATCGGGTGGCCGAACGCATCTACCAGTACGACGAGGTGGAATCGGTCTACCTGATGAGCGGGGCTTTCGATCTGACCGTCATCATCTCCGGGCGGACATTGAAGGAAGTGGCCACGTTCGTGACCCAGAAACTGGCCACCATCGAGGACGTGACCGGCACCTCCACCCACTTCATCCTAAAAAAATATAAAGAGAAACACCTGATCTTCCCCGCCCAGGAGGAGCAGACGGAAAGGTTTGTGTTTGAGTGATGGATTACCAGAGCATCCTGTGCGGGCGGGTAAGGGCCATTCCCCCCTCCGGCATCCGTAAGTATTTTGATCTGCTCCAGGGCATGGAGGGGGGGATCTCCCTGGGGATCGGTGAGCCCGATTTCCCCACCCCCTGGCATATCCGGGACGCGGGCATCTACTCTCTGGAGAAGGGGTTCACCAAGTACACCCCCAACGCCGGCCTGTCCGACCTGCGGCGCTCCGTCTCCGCCTATCTGAAGCGGCGGTTCGGTCTGGAATACGCCCCGATCGGGCAGATCCTGATCACCGTGGGGGGCAGCGAGGGGCTGGACCTGACCCTCCGCTGTATCCTGGAGCCGGGGGACGAGGTCATCATCCCGACCCCCTCCTTCGTGTGCTACGGGCCGCTGACCTCCATGTACCACGGCACGCCGGTGTATGTGGAGACCAGGGCGGAGAATGAGTTTCGCCTCACCGCCGGGGAACTGAAGGCCGCCATCACCCCCAGAACCAAGGCGCTGGTGCTGCCCTTCCCCTGCAACCCCACCGGGGGCATTATGGAAAAGAGCGATCTGGAGGCCATCGCGGAGGTCCTCCGGGAGACCGGCATCGTGGTGATCTCCGACGAGATCTACGCCGAACTGACTTACGGCCGGCGGCACGTGTCCATCGCCGCCCTCCCCGGTATGTACGAGCGCACCGTGGTGGTCAACGGCTTTTCCAAGGCGTACTCCATGACCGGGTGGCGGCTGGGCTATGTGTGCGGGCCCAGAGAGATCATCGGGGCCATGACCAAACTCCACCAGTACGGCATCATGTCCGCCCCCACCACCAGCCAGTACGCCGCCATCGAGGCCCTGGACAACGGGGATGGGGACATCGAGGCCATGCGGGACGAGTACGACGGCCGCCGCCGTTTCCTGGTGGATGGTTTCCGCGCTTTGGGACTGGACTGTTTCGAGCCCAGAGGGGCGTTCTACACCTTCCCCTGCATCCGGTCCACGGGGCTCACCTCGGCGGAGTTCTGCGATCGCTTTTTGGACGCGGAGAAGGTGGCGGTCATCCCAGGCTCGGCCTTCGGACCCGGCGGGGAGGGGTTCGTCCGGGCCTGCTACGCCGCCTCCATGGAGGATCTGGGCAAGGCGCTGGACCGGCTGGAACGGTTTTTGAAGACCTTGCGGTAGAGGAGATTTACTTATGAATATCGTCTGTTTGGATATGGAGGGCGTTCTGACGCCCGAGATCTGGATCGCCTTTGCGGAGCGGAGCGGCATCCCGGAACTGCGCCGCACCACCCGGGACGAGCCGGACTATGACAGGCTGATGCGGTACCGGCTGGCCATCCTGAAAGAGCACGGCCTGGGCCTCAGAGAGATCCAGGCCACCATCGCGGAGATCGACCCGCTGCCGGGGGCGAAGGAGTTTTTGGACGAACTTCGCACCATCACGCAGGTGGTGATCTTGAGCGACACCTTTGAGCAGTTCGCCAGGCCCCTGATGGAAAAGCTGAACTGGCCCTCCATCTTCTGCAATACCCTGCGGGTGGGGGAGAACGGCGAGATCACGGGCTACCGGATGCGGTGCGAGAAGTCCAAACTCACCACCGTGAGAGCCCTCCAGTCCTGCGGGTTCGAGACCATCGCCGCCGGGGACAGCTTCAACGACCTGGCTATGATCCAGGCCAGCAAGGCGGGTTTCCTGTTCAAGTCCACCGGCGCCATCAAGGCCGCCCATCCGGAACTGCCCGCCTACGAGGAGTTCCCCGATCTGCTCTCCGCCATCAGGGCCGCCCTGTGAGACCGTTCGCCGAATTTTCGAGGAGGAGTCACAATGGCAGAATTGTTTGACAACCTGCCTTTCCGGCCCGCCGATATCCTGCTCCCCAAAGACTGCGACCTGTCCCTGTGGAGCGTGGTGGCCTGCGACCAATACACCTCCCAGCCGGAATACTGGCAGAGGGTGGAGGAGCGGGTGGGCCGCGCGCCCTCCGCCCTGCGGCTGATCCTGCCGGAGAGCAGCCTGGACGGCCCCCATGTGGAGACCGACATCATGGACATCAACAACACCATGTCCGGCTACCTCCGGGAGGGGCGGTTCGACGTGCTGCCCGCCTCCATGATCTATGTGGAGCGCACCCTGGACTGCGGAAAGGTCCGCCGGGGACTGGTGGGCATGGTGGATCTGGAGGACTATGACTATGAGCCCGGCTCCGGGGCCGCCGTCCGGGCGACCGAGGGAGTGGTCCTCTCCCGCATTCCGCCGCGGGTGGCGGTGCGGAAGAACGCCCCCATCGAACTGCCCCACGCCATGCTCCTCGCTGACGACCCCGCGTGTACCGTCATCGAGCCCTTGGGGGCCCGGAAGGGACAGATGGAGCTGCTCTACGACTTCGATCTGATGGAGCGGGGCGGACATATCGCCGGGTGGAAACTGGGGCGGGAGCAGCTGGTCCAGGTGGCCGCCGCCCTGTCAGCCCTGGCCGACCCGGAGGAATTCGGCAGACGCTACCGCGCCGAGGGCCAGCCCGTTATGCTCTTCGCGGTGGGGGACGGGAACCATTCCCTCGCCACCGCCAAGGAGTGCTACGAGCGGCAGAAACGGTTCACTCCCCGGCCGCGGTGGGAGTCCCTCCCCGCCCGGTTCGCCCTGTGCGAACTGGTGAACCTCCACGACGCGTCCTTGGAGTTTGAGCCCATCCACCGGGTGGTGTTCCATACGGACTGGAAGGAGCTGACGCGGGCCCTGATCGCCCGCTACCCCGGCGCCAGACAGGGGGCATATCCCAAAGAGGGCCATGTGCTCTCCTATGTGACCGCGGCCGGAGATGGCGCCGTGACCGTGCCCTTTGCCGCCGCCCAGCTTCCGGTGGCCGCCCTCCAGAACTTCCTGGACGACTATCTGGCGGAACATCCCGGACGGGTGGATTATATCCACGGGGAGAACGTGGCGAGGGAGTTCGCCGCCCGGCCCGGCAACATCGCCTTCCTGCTGCCGCCCATGGCCAAAGAGGAGCTGTTCCCCGCCGTCATTCGCGACGGGGTGCTCCCCCGCAAGACCTTCTCCATGGGGGAGGCTCACGACAAGCGGTTCTATCTGGAGGCGAGAAAGATCCGATAGACGGGAAAATCCCCTCGACACACCGTCGAGGGGATTTTCACAGGCTGAGTTTTACTCGTCCAGCAGGGCGGCGTCGTCATAGTCGTCGTACTCGGCGAGGGCGGCGCGGTTGGCCCTCCGCTCCTCGATCCTGTCACAGACCGTGTCGAACAGGTCTACCAGCTTCTCCCAGTAGAGGGCGACGGCGCAGACGGCCGCGCCCAGCAGCAGGACGGCGGCGATCAGCTTCGGCAGCCAGTGGTTCTTTTCCATGTCAATCCTCCTCCGGGAAGATCAGTCCCGCTGGCGGGAGACCAGGGCGATGATGGCGCAGATCAGGGCGCCCACAGCCACCACCGCGGCGGCGATGCCCGCAATAAGACCGGCTTTTTTCATAATGCGTTCCTCCTCAATGTAATGAACGGCTGTTTTGACCGCTCTTAGTTTACACGATTGCGGGAAAAATTACAATGGGTTTTTGAAAAATTCCGGGCACATCTCCTAAAAATTCCCGGCGAAGCGCAAATCGGCCCCAAAAGGCGCAAATGACACTTGTAATTTCTCCAAAAAAAGAATACAATAGAAAAAACTGTGTCCATTCCCCTTGCGATTCGCGGGAAAGGGAGGAGATTCCATGAAGATACAAACCGAGAAGGGCCGCATCAAGCTGTGCAACGACGTGTACACAAACCTGACCGGCGCGGTGGCCACCAGCTGTTTCGGGGTCAAGGGCATGGCCTTCCGCTCCAAGACCGACGGCCTGGTCCATCTGCTCCGCAGGGAGTCCATGGCCAAGGGAGTCAGGGTCATCCATCACGACGACCAGTCCATCACCATCGAACTGCACATCATCGTGGACAACGGGGTCAACCTTGTGGCCGTGGGCCGCTCTATCCAGAACGAGGTCAAGTACAACGTCCACCGCCTGACTGGGGTGGAGGTGCGCGGCGTGAACGTCTGCGTCGACTCTATGGTGGTCGGGTAAGCGCCCGCCCAGACAGAAAGGATACGTTCCCCATGAACAAAATCGACGGCGCTGTTTTCCAGCGCATGGTGATCCACGCGTCCGCCTCCATCAACGCCCAGAGACAGGGCATCAACGATCTGAACGTGTTTCCCGTGCCCGACGGGGACACCGGCACCAATATGTCCCTCTCCATCGGCACCGCCGCCGCCGAGGCGCTGAAGAAACCCGCGAAGTCCATCGGTAAGGCGGCCGCCACCAACGCGTCCGCCCTGCTGAGAGGGGCCCGGGGCAACTCCGGCGTCATCCTGTCCCTGCTGTTCCGGGGCTTTGCCAAGACCCTGAAGGAACTGGACGAGGCCGACGGCGCGCAGATCGCCGCCGCCCTGAACGCCGGGGTCTCCACCGCCTACAAGGCGGTCATGAACCCCACCGAGGGCACCATTCTCACCGTGTCCCGCCTGGCCGCCGCCAAAGCCGCCGAGACCGCCGCCCGCGGGAGCGATGTGGAGGCAGTCCTGGCCGCCGCCATCGCCGAGGGGCAGATCGCCCTGGCCGACACCGTCAACCAGAACCCGGTCTTGAAAAAGGCCGGCGTGGTGGACGCCGGCGGCAAGGGCTTTCTGGTCATCCTCCAGGGGATGCTGGACGAACTGAACGGCGTTCCCGCCCCCGAGGCGGAGGACGGCGGCCTGCCCGCCGCCCGGGAGAAGGCGGATTTCGCCGCCCTCAGCCAGGAGGAGATCACCTTCGCCTTCGACACGGTGTTCACCGTCCGCAAGACCCGGGGCGAGGTGAATCTGGAGCCCTACCGCCGGTATCTGTCCTCCATCGGGGACAGCCTGGTCATCGGGGAGGACGACGAGTCCTTCAAGGTCCACGTCCACACCAATACCCCCGGCGACGCGCTGAACGAGTGCCAGAAGTACGGCACTCTGGAACTGGCCAAGATCGAGAACATGGTGACCCAGGCACAGGATCTGGCCGCCGGCCGCAAGGCCCAGTCCACCGACGATCTGGAGGCGGTGGAGGCCGATCTGGAGGCCCGGGGGAGCGGCGCGCCCGTCCCCGCCGAGAAGAAGTACGGCGTGGTGGCCGTGTCCGCCGGCTCCGGCATGGCGGCGCTGTTTCAGGATCTGGGGGCCGACGCCATCGTTTCCGGCGGCCAGACCATGAACCCCTCCACCGAGGACATCGCCCGGGAGATCGCCCACACCCCCGCCGAGGTGGTTTTCGTGCTGCCCAACAACAAGAACATTATCATGGCCGCCGAACAGTGCGTGGGCCTCATCGGGGGGCGGGAGGTCGTCGTGCTGCCCTCCGGGACGGTGCCCCAGGGCATCGCCGCCCTGCTGAACATGGACCCCGACGCCGACGTGGAGACCAACCGGGAGACCATGACCGCCGCCATGCGGAACGTCCGCACCTCCGAGATCACCTATGCCGCCAGGGATTCCGATTTCGACGGCTTTGAGATCCACGAGGGGGACTATATGGCCCTGGCCGACGGGCAGCTCTTCGGCACCGACAAGACCGTCGAGACCCTGCTGGAGCGGCTGGCCCGGTCCGACGCCTGCCGAGAGGCCGAGTTCATCAACATCTTCTACGGCGAGGACGTGACCGAGAAGCAGGGGAACGAGGCCCTGGCCATCTTCCAGAGGATCTGCCCCGACGCCGAGATCACCCTGCTGTCCGGCGGACAGCCCGTCTACTACTATATGATCTCCGCCGAGTAGACGAAAGTTGAAACAGGCGCGCCGCCCTCTCCGGGATATGGGGAGGGCGGCGTTTTTCGTCCACCGGAAAAGGGCACCGATCCGGCAAAAACGGCATAGTCTGGTATGGAAATCACGGGGCCGCCGGCCCCGCCGACGACCTTAATCTGGAGGAGGCCATGAGCTATGCCCGATACGCAATACTTCCTGGGGGCCAACACGCCCTCCGGGTTCTATTCTCTGTACCATGAGCTGTCCGATCCCGACAAATTCAAGCGGGTGTATGTGATCAAGAGCGGGCCGGGGAGCGGCAAGTCCACCCTCATGCGGCAGGTGGGCCGCCGCGCCAGGGCCGCGGGCTACGACGTGGAGGAGATCCTCTGCTCCGGCGATCCCGGCTCCCTGGACGCGGTGATCGTCCCGGCGCTGGGCGCGGCGGTGGTGGACGGCACGTCCCCCCACGTCATCGAACCGGAGTGCCCCGGCGTCATCGACCGGTACCTGGATCTGAGCGACTACTATGACCGGGAGGGCCTCCAGCCCCTGAAGGACGACATCCTGGCCGCCTTCGCGGAGTACAAAGGCCACTACAAGCGGGCCTACCGGTGCCTGGGGGCGGCGGGGGAACTCCGGCAGAACATGAGCGAGACGCTGGACACCGAGGCCCTCCAGCACAAGATGGCGAAGCGGGCCGCCGGCATCATCGGCCGGGAGATCCGGAAGGGCGGCCCCGGCGAGGGCCGGTGCGACCAGCGCTTTTTGAACGCCGTTTCCTGCCAGGGGCGGATGGTCCTGTGGGACACCGTCTCCGCCCAGGCGGACCGGGTGTACGAGCTGGCGGACGGCTACGGCCTGAGCCATCATCTGCTGGCGCCCATCCTGTCGGCGGCGCTGGCGGCGGGGCATGACGCGGTGGCCTGTCCCGACCCCATGGCCCCCAATAAGTTGGCCCATGTGATTCTGCCGGAACTGGGGCTGGCCTTCGTCACCTCCGCGCCGGAGAACCCCTGGCCCGGGCGCCCCTACCGGCGCGTCCGGGTGGACGCCATGGTGGACCCCGCCCTGTACCGGGCCGGCCGGCCCAGACTCCGCTTCACCAAGCGGGTGGCGGGCGCCCTCATGGATGACGGCATAGCCGGACTGGTCCAGGCAAAGGAGGCCCACGACCGGCTGGAGGTCCTGTACCATCCCTATGTGGACTTCGGTGGGGTGGCCAGGGTGGCCGACCGGGTCGCAGAGGAGATTTTAGGCTGACGGGACCGGGACCGCCGCCGGCAAAAACCGGCGGCGGTCACAGCCAGTCCTGGACCACGTCGGCCAGGGAGGCGGGCGTGACGCCGTGGCGCAGCAGCAGGGCGGACAGTTCGTCGATGCGCTGGGCGCTGCAGGTCACGTCGGGCACGCAGGCGGCGCAGCCGCCCCGCTGGGCCACTTTGACCCCGTAGCTCTCACAGGAGAAGCGGCCGATGTCCATCTCCCCGATGAGAATGGAGTAATCGTACTGCCTGAGAACGCCCTGCTCGTCCGGCAGTTCCAGAGTCTGCAAAAACAGTTCCCGCATCGCGGTCAGGCCCCCTTTTTTCCCATTATTGCCCGGTGGAACTGCCCGCGCAAGGAAAATGTTTCGACAAAATCCGACCTTTCCCGTCAGGGCCACAAGATGTGCCGGCCTTGCGCGCTCCGGCCTCACAAAGGGTGGACGGCGCCTATTTTGCCCCGCTGAATTTTGTATAATTTGACGGGACGCGCCTCCTGTGCTAAGATAGCGGAAAAGGAGGGAGCCCCATGGTTTACCGCCGCGTCGTCCCCGCCCGGTTTCGGTCCCGGCCCAACCGCTTCATCGCCCAGGTGGAGATGGAGGGCCGGGAGGAGACCGTCCATGTGAAGAACACCGGGCGGTGCCGGGAACTGCTCATTCCCGGCCGGACCGTGTGGCTGGAGGAGAGCGGGAACCCCGCCCGCAGGACAAAATATGACCTCGTCGCCGTGGATAAGGACGGGCTGCTGGTGAACATGGACGCCCAGGCCCCCAACCGGGTGTTCGCGGAGTGGGCGCGGGCGGGCGGGTTCGCCGGCGGCCTTACGCTGCTCCGCCCGGAGACCAGGTGGGGCAATTCCAGGTTCGACTTCTACTGGGAGGCGGAGGGGCGCCGGGGGTTCGCGGAGGTGAAGGGCGTCACTCTGGAGGTGGACGGCCGCGCCTTTTTCCCCGACGCCCCCACCGAGCGGGGTGTGAAACACCTTCGGGAGCTGATCGAGGCCAAAAAACAGGGCTATGAGGCCGCCGTGTGCTTTGTCATTCAGATGGCGGGGGCGCGGGCCTTCTCTCCCAACGACGCCGTCCACCCGGAATTCGGACAGGCCCTCCGGGAGGCGCGGGCCGCCGGGGTAACGGTGCTGGCGGTGGGGTGCGACGCGGCCCCGGACAGCCTGACCGTGACGGGGGCGGTGCCGCTGGCGCTGTGAGCCGGACGCCTTTTCGGACAGGGGCGCAGATCGAGGTTGCTTTTTCCGGTGGAACATAGTAAAATAGCGGCGTTGCGGCGATGGCCGGACATACGATTCCCAAAGGAGTGAACAGACATGGCGGAAGAACGGAACGTCCCCATGAGCCAGAATTTTATCCATGATCTCATCGACGAGGATATCGCGCAGGGCGGGCAGTTTCAGGGCATGACTGTCCACACCCGCTTTCCCCCGGAGCCCAACGGCTATCTGCACATCGGCCACTGCAAGGCGCTGAACATCGATTTCGGCATCGCCGAGCGGTACGGCGGCCTGTGCAACCTCCGCTTTGACGACACCAACCCCTCCAGGGAGGACGCCGAGTTCGTGGACGCCATTCAGGAGGACATCCACTGGCTGGGGTTCGACTGGGGCGACCGGATGTTTTACGGCTCCGACTACTTCGAGCAGACCTATCAGTACGCCGTCGAACTGATCCGCAAGGGCCTGGCCTATGTGTGCGAGCTGACCCCGGAGCAGTTCAGGCAGTACCGGGGCGACACCGCCACCCCCGCCCGCTCCCCATGGCGGGACCGGCCCGTGGAGGAGAATCTGGATCTGTTTGAGCGGATGAGGAACGGCGAGTTCCCGGAGGGCAGGTACACCCTCCGGGCCAAGATCGACCTGGCCAGCGGAAACTTCAATCTGCGGGACCCGGTGCTGTACCGCATCCGCTATATCAAACACCACCGGCAGGGCGCCAAGTGGTGCATCTTTCCCATGTACGACTTCGCCCACCCCATCCAGGACGCCCTGGAGGGCATCACCCACTCCCTGTGCTCCCTGGAGTATGAGGACCACCGCCCCCTGTACGACTGGGTGGTGTCCAATGTCTCCATCCCCTACCACAGGCCCCGGCAGATCGAGTTTGCCCGCCTTGGGATCGACCATACCGTTCTGTCCAAGCGGAAACTCCGCACGCTGGTGGAGGAGGGATACGTCTCCGGCTGGGACGACCCC
>CAYPEE010000044.1:0-11774 GCA_964409665.1 uncultured Oscillospiraceae bacterium | reverse complement strand
GATCCCGGAGTTTACTGTCTGAACGACCTCAGGATCTGGGTCGAGGACACGGGAGATTATAACGACGATTCGATAGGCGGGGGCATGGAGATCGACACAAATTTCGACGAGGCCCTGTGGATAAATATTCCCCAGTATATGCTGCCGCTGCGCACCGTCACCCTCACGGAGGATGCGGACCACAACTGGACGTATAAGACCAACCTTCGGCGCGATTCCACAAATTATCCTGAAAATGGAGAGGGGGAATTTAGCGATCCCTACTATGCCTCTTTCCCTCTGCGCGTGTTCTACACCGTGGGCATCGAGGAATCTTTGCTGACGGACGACCGCCATATCAAAATCGCCGATGTGAGCCAGGAGTACATCGGGAACAACAGGGTCGCGACGGGCGCGGCTGAAACTGCCCGCGCTTTGAACATGAACGACCTGGAGTTCTTCTCCAACTGGTATAACCCGGAAAATCGGTACAGCGGCTACACCGATAACGCTACAGACTATTCGTTCGGAGACCCCGCAAGCACATTTCAGCCCGCGTCAAACAACCGCTACTATATCTTCCAGAACCCCATGCCGCTATACACAAAAGCGCATATATATAAAGGCGGAACTTGGAGGGAAATAACAGGCGATAATGTGAGTGAATTTAGTGAAGGAACTGTTGATGGAACAGATTATGACAGTACAGATGAAGTTGAAAGTCCTGCCGAAGGCGACATTATTCTTTTAAAAGGTGACAGGCTCACTGAAAAACCCACTGATTTTGAAAACAGGTACTACTTCATGCGGATAGATTTTTTTAATCTTCTTAATGATGAAGACAGAAGTGCCGAGCAGACTAAATATTGCGTTAAGAGAAAGGGAGGCGAATTTACATCTGTCGATGGGCAGGTACTCTGCTGGTATCAAGTCTCATCCGGAGATGTCAAAGATTACAGCGAACAAAAACCTGAGGGCGATGATTGGGTCCTCGCGGCGAAACAGGGCGGACTGCGCACCGGCAGACTGGTCCAGGCAATCGGCAGGAAAACATTGGGACAGGGCGGCGGCGAATATACCGAGTATCAGAACTATGCCGGGGAGCGCTTCCCGGGAAAAGCAATTCGTGTGGGATATTATGCGGGCAACATCACCCGAACGGCCAACAACTACTATCTGCCGACCATCAGCACAAATTCCGGCGATGGGCAGAACCACATTATTGTCAACACCTACCTGGGCAATAACGGCCGCCTGTGGGTGCCAGATTCCGGCGTGCTGCTGACCAAGAGGGTAGAACCGAAGACCGAGGGCGGGTCTTTGCCAGATACAGAATACAGCTTTGATGTGAAAATCGAGGGGCTAAACGGTTCTTACGATGCCATCGTGGTCCGATACAATGAGCAGGAGGGACGATGGGAGCGGCAGTTCCACTATATTGATTTGGTGCTGGACGGAAAACTGTTCCTCCAGACGACCGACGGCCAAAAGGCCACGGTGAACGTGGAGGGAGAACTTCAATCCGGTGACAGCGGCGACTACTATGTCTACATCGGCTCCAATACCGGCGGGGCAGAGACAGGCGGATCGGAAAACGCGCTGCGGGTGTACCACAACACCGATGTCCACCAGGGGAATCCAGAAGATCCCCAGTATGGCCCAGTCAGTCCAGATGATGTTACCGGCAGCATTGAGGAAGGTTTTTCCGCTGCAAAAGTTTGGTTGGTCTCTAAGGAACAATACAAAAGTCAATGGGAGAACAGGGATCCGGAACAGGGCGACCCACAGGACAATGAGAAGGAACTGTACACAAAAACATTAGAAAATTTCAAACTTCTTTTCCTTGCATTCGACAAAAACTCTACCGAGGTAGAGATCGAGAGCGAATACCTGACGGACAGCGCCTATTGGACACAATCAATTCTTTTCCAGAATGGTTCCGCCAGCGTGGACCTGAAGCACGGCGAGGGCCTGCTGTTCACCGGACTGCCCGTAGGGAGCGACTACACTTTTGCGGAGCATGACCCAAAGGCCAGATATGAACTGAAGTATGTAGATTATGTGACATCAGGCGGCACAAAGCGCCAAGAGGGAGAGGAGTTTCCTGACCATTCCAATGGATATGCTGTCAGTGGAAAGACGGAAACCGATGAAAATCAGGCGCATTACGTCAACACCGTGGAATCCAGCGGCATCTCCATCATCAAAATACTTGAGGCGGGGCCGGACGCGCCATTGACCGACAACGACAGGGAGACCGAATTTACCTTTACGCTTCAGCTGACCGATCCCGATACCGGTAGTTCCTTGACACCCCCGTTCAGCTATGAAATTTCCGGAAATGGCAATCCAATCAGAGGCTGGCTGGTGGACTATGGCGAAGCTGATTCAGAAAATGATATTGCGGCCAACGATCCAAACAACACGACATGGTCTTTCCGGCTCAAAGGCGGCCAAACCATGCGAGTGGACGGCCTTCCCCTGGGGGCTGATTATACCTACACCGTTACGGAAGTGGGCGCCAGCAGCGACGAGTTTGGCTATGATGTGGGCAGTTCACAGGACAGAGGCAACCCCGATTCAGATGGAGAATCTGTGGTTTCCGGCGCTGTAACGCCCGAAGATCAGGCGGTTGAGGTCGAATTTAAGAATATCAAGAGAGTTCGGCCAGTCACGGTGGAGTTGCCATTGTCAAAAAAGGTAACGGAAACAGATGACTTTAATTGGACCGGAAAAACCTTCACCTTCCTTGTAGAACCCGCTTCGAACAATCCGGAGGGCGATCCGCTGGAAGACGGGAAAACAGTGGACATCACCATACCAGAGGGGGGATATACCGGCACAGCGGAAATCTTTGGCGAGAATTTGCAATTCAGCCGACCGGGTATCTTTGTCTATACGATTACCGAAAAACCCAGCGATATCCCCGGCATCCGCACGGATCTCAGTATCTACACCGTTACAGTAAAGGTGACAGAGCGATACAATGAGCAGGGCGTCTATACGGGCAATCTGAACGCCAAAGTCACCGTCACGAAGGACGGTACGCCTGTGGAGGACGCCACTGTCACATTTGAAAACTTCTATGACGCGAGCCAGACCCAAGTGCAGGTGCCAATCCAGGCCAGGAAGTCCTTCACGGGCGGCAAAATGTGGGCCCATCAATTCCAGTTCGAGTTGACAGGGGTCAGCGCCGAATACGGCGCGGAAGATAGCGGGTCCGACGTTGTCCAGATAGATACTGCGGCGCCCCCCATGCCAGACCCGCCCCCGGTGGCGCCGGAACCGGAGCCGTGGGAAAACCCGGCCGTGAGCCAGTGGAACGATGAAAACGGCGTGGTCAACTTCGGCAATGTGACGTTTACCCGGGCCGGAACCTACACCTACACGATGCGGGAAATTGCCGGGGATGACGGCGGCATCCGGTATGACGGCACGGTATTCAAGGTCGTCATCATAATCACCGGGGAGGGCACGTCTGAGGATCCGCTGACGCTGGGTGGTATCCAGTATTTCGTGGATGATATTGAATGGACGCCGGACGATCCGAACGATGTCCCGGTATTCACCAATGAGTTGAAAACCGGAAGCCTGACGGTTTCCAAGACGGTCGCCGGAACGGGCGACAGGGCCAAGGACTGGCACTTCCGCGTGGAGTTGAACGACACGAGTGTAAACGGCCAATACGGTGAAATGACCTTTGTGGACGGCGTTGCCGAATTTACCTTGAAACATGGTGAGAGCAGGACGGCGTTGGGACTGCCCCCCGGGGTCATCTACACCGTTACCGAGCGGGAGGCGAACCAGGACGGTTATAAAACCTCCATGTCCGAAGAGAGCGGAGAAATCGCGGCAGATGATACCGCGGCGGCGGAATTTATCAACAGCAAGCCCGATCTCCCGCCGGAGACCCCGCCGGTTTCCCCGCCGCCGGACACCTCACCACCGGTTACGCCACCACCGAACGCCTCCTTGCCGCCGACTGCCCCGTCGGTTTCTCCGCCGCCGGATACCTCGCCGCCGGCTACTCCGTCGGTTTCCCCGCCACTGGACGCCCCACCGCCGACTGCTCCGCCGGGCGTTCCACCGGATAACCCGCCGGATGTTCCAGAGACCGGAGATAACGGCCATACCGGGCTTTGGCTCACCTTGATGCTTCTCTCGTTCGGCGGACTGGTGGCCCTTTTGGTTCCCTCCGCGAGGAAAAAGCACAAGACACGCGACAGGAACCGGCGCGGGAAACATAGAGTCCAATAAAACAGGGCGGCGGATGGAAACGCTTCTGTCCGCCGCCCTTCCCAATTTGACGGGAAGAATGGTGTATGGGAACACATGAATCAAGAAAAGATAAATTGCGTCTTATTGTGGCCGCCTTCTGCGGCATTGTGTTTTGTGTATCCGGCTATGTGGTCATCTCTCAGCGAATGAGGGCGCATAGTGAAAATCAGGCTTTCGAGGATCTGGCCGCACAGACGGGGCAGGGCGGCGCAACCACGGTGTTTCAGGACGGAGAAACGACGCCGTACACAGGCTTTGATGTCCCAGAGGACTTTCATCAATACGATGTCCTCCACGAGCGGAATCCCGACCTGTTTGGCTGGATTCGTATTGACGGTACCGAGTTGAATTATCCGGTCATGTACACGCCGGACGACCCGGAGCATTATCTCCGCCGCGCGTTTGATGGGACCTATGCCGTGAGCGGCGTTCCGTTCCTGGACGCGGATTGCGATACGGGTTGTGGAAATTACCTTATATACGGGCACAACATGAACGATGGGACGATGTTTGCCACCCTTCTGGACTATGCAGACGAGACGTTCTGGAGAGAGCATCCCGTCATCCGCTTTGACACAGTGGACGCGCCGGGAGAGTACGAGGTGCTGGCTGCGTTCTATACGAGGATTAACGATGCGGATGAAACCGGTGAGTTCCGCTACTATGACTACGCGGACCTGACAGATGAGGAGACTTTCACTGAGTACATCCGGCAGGTTCGAGGGGCATCGCTTTATGATACCGGCGTCACCGCCAGATACGGCGACCAGCTGCTCACTTTGACCACTTGCAGCTACCATATTGCCAATGAAAACTCTGTATTTTGTTCTGAAAAGTGTTCTGAACCTAAATCGGCGCAATCTTGAACAGGGCTAAAAAGTTGTAAATATCAACAAAAAAGGCTCTAAATCCTAAGATTTAGAGCCTTTTATGGTCCGAGTGACTGGATTCGAACCAGCGGCCTCTTGAACCCCATTCAAGCGCGATACCAAACTTCGCCACACCCGGATGCCGGCACCGTATCTCATATCACTCCTATTTTAACATACCCCCGCGCAAAAAGCAAGAGGGAATTTCAAAATTTTCACGGGTTCTGAAAAAGGGCGCGGCAGCCCGCTCAATGGGCTGCCGCGCCCCGACGCCACGGAGAGATCAGAGTGCCTCCAGCGCCTGCCGCAGATCCTCGATCAGGTCCTCCCCGCTCTCCAGCCCGCAGGACATCCGCACCAGGCCGGCGGGGACGCCGGCGGCGGCAAGCTGCTCCTCCGTCATCTGGCGGTGGGTGGTGGTGGCGGGGTTGAGGCAGCAGGTGCGGGCGTCGGCCACATGGGTCTCGATGGCGGCCAGCTTCAGGTGGGACAGGAAGGTCTCGGCGGCGGCCCGGCCGCCCCTCAGTTCAAAGGACACCACCCCGCAGGAGCCGTGGGGCAGATACTTCTCCGCCAGGGCGTGGCAGGGGTCGGAGGGCAGGTCGCAGTAGTGGACCGCCTCCACCTTTGGATGGCTCTGGAGGAACTCCGCCACCGCCCTGCCGTTCTCGCAGTGGCGGGCCATGCGGACGTGGAGGCTCTCCAGCCCCAGGTTCAGGTAAAACGCGCTCTGGGGGGACTGGATGGCGCCGAAATCCCGCATGAGCTGGGCGGTGCATTTGGTGATGAAGGCCCCGCCCGGGCCGAACTTCTCCGCGTAGTTGACGCCATGGTAACTCTCGTCGGGGGTGGTGAGGCCGGGGAACTTGTCGGCGTGGGCCAGCCAGTCGAACTTTCCGGAATCCACGATAGCGCCGCCCACGGCCGCGCCGTGGCCGTCCATGTATTTGGTGGTGGAGTGGGTCACGATGTCCGCCCCCCACTCGAAGGGCCGGCAGCCCACGGGGGTGGGGAAGGTGTTGTCCACGATGAGGGGCACGCCGTGCCGATGGGCGGCGGCGGCAAATTTCTCGATGTCCAGCACCGTCAGGGCCGGGTTGGCGATGGTCTCCCCGAAGACCGCTCTGGTGTTGGGCCGGAAGGCGGCGTTCAGTTCCTCCTCGCCGCAGTCCGGGGGGACGAACGTCGCCTCGATGCCCATGCGGGCCATGGTCACCGAGATCAGGTTGAAGGTGCCGCCGTAGATGGCGGAGGAGGACACGATATGGTCCCCGCAGGAGCAGATGTTGAACAGGGCGAGGAAGTTGGCCGCCTGGCCGGAGGAGGTGAGCATGGCGGCGGTGCCGCCCTCCAGCTGTGCGATCTTGGCCGCTACCATGTCGTTGGTGGGGTTCTGGAGCCGGGAGTAGAAGTAGCCGCTCTCCTCCAGGTCGAACAGCCTGCCCATCTGTTCGCCGGTGTCGTATTTGAACGTGGTGGACTGGACGATAGGGATCTGGCGGGGCTCGCCGTTGCCGGGGGTGTAGCCCCCCTGGACGCAGATGGTCTCCGGTCTGTACTGGCTCATTAAGATGATCTCCTTTCGGTTCCGGAAAAACGGTGCGCGCTCATAAAGTTGACAACAGTATAGCACCTCAGGGCGGAAAAGTCCATCGCTTACGGCCCTTTCGTGAAAGAAATCTCCCCGCCCCTTTTTTGGAAAAACCGCTTTACTTTTCTCGTACGACCCGCTATAATATTGGAAGAAATCCACAATTCACACTGAGAGAGGAGTGTATCCATGAAGCTGACCTTTTTCGGCGCCGCCAAGGCGGTCACCGGCAGCTGCCACTGCGTGGAGTGCGGCGGCCGCAAGGTTTTGATCGACTGCGGCCTGCAGCAGGGCCGGGACGAGCGGGACAACCGGGAACTGGATTTCTCCCCCAACTATATCGACGACGTGGTGCTGACCCACGCCCATATCGACCACTCCGGCCGTCTGCCCCTGCTGGTGAAGCTGGGCTTTGCCGGCAATATCTACTGCACCAGGCTGACCCGGGATCTGCTGGACATCATGCTGCGGGACTCCGCCCATATCCAGGAGAGCGACGCCCAGTGGGAAAACCAGAAGGGCAGGCGGGCCGGCCGGGAGCCGGTGGAGCCCCTGTACACCGTGGCCGATGTGGAAAAGACCCTGCGGCACGTGATCCCCTGCGAGTACGGCCAGGAGATTCCGCTGTCCGACGGGATCCGGCTCCGGTTCGTGGACGCGGGCCATCTGCTGGGCTCGGCCAGCGCGGAGCTTTGGCTCACCGAGGGGAACGAGACCCGCAAAATCGTCTTCTCCGGCGACATCGGCAACCGGGAGCAGCCCATCATCCGGGACCCCCAGTATATCACCGAGGCGGACTATGTGGTCACCGAGAGCACCTACGGCGACCGGCTCCACGACATGGAGGACGTGCCCGACTACGCCGGCGACCTGGCCGTTCTGATCGACGAGACCCTGGGCCGGGGCGGGAACCTGGTGATCCCCTCCTTCGCGGTGGGCCGCACCCAGGAACTGCTCTACTTCATGCGGGAGATCAAGGAGCAGGGGCTCTGCCGTAAAGTCCCCGACTTCCAGGCCTATGTGGACTCCCCTCTGGCCGGGGCAGCCACCCACATCTTCTCCGGCGACCTGCACGGCTACCTGGACGAGGATGCCATCGCGTCCCTGCGGGGCGGAAATCTGTTCCTGTTCCCCGGCCTCAACATCACCGAGAGCACCGAAGAGTCCCGCGCCCTCAACGAGGACCCGGTCCCCAAGGTCATCATCTCCGCCTCCGGTATGTGCGACGCGGGGCGCATCCGCCACCACCTGAAGCACAACCTGTGGCGGCCGGAGTGTACCGTGCTGTTTGTGGGCTATCAGGCGGAGGGCTCGGTGGGCCGCCGCCTGCTGGACGGCGTCCCCAAGGTCAAGCTGTTTGGCGAGGAGATCGCGGTGCGCGCGCGCATCGTCAACTTCCGCGGCCTCAGTTCCCACGCCGACCGGGACGGCCTGCTGCGGTGGATCGACGCCTTCCGGCCCGTCCCCAAACAGGTCTTCGTGGTCCACGGGGAGAGCGAGGTCACAGAGATCTACGCCGAGACCCTGCGGAACCGGGGCATTCCCGCCCACTCTGCCAATTACGAGGAGATCTACGACCTGCTGGAGAACCGCATGGCGGCCCCCGGCGTGGTGCTGGAGCCCAGGGTCAAGCAGCTGGAGAGCGGCTCCCCCGCCTTCCGGCGGCTGAACGAGACCGGGCAGAAGCTGATGGAACTCATCGCCGCCAGCGGCGGCCGGACCAACAAGGATCTGGCCAAACTGACCGACCAGCTCCGCGCCGTCATGGAGAAGTGGGAGAAATAAACCGTTGTCCCCGCGGCATGGGCCGCGTCGTATCATGATCCGCCAAGGAAGGAGAGAAAGGAAATGAATCTGACCCGTTCCCAGAAAATTGCCTACGGCATCGGCGCCGTCGGCAAGGACATGGTGTATGCCCTGTCCGCCACCTACGTCATGATGTACTACCAGGACATTCTGGGGCTGTCCGCGTCCTTTGTGGGCCTGATCCTGATGATCGCCCGCATTTTCGACGCGGTGAACGACCCCTTTATGGGCATCCTGGTGGCCAAGACCCGGACCCGCTGGGGCCGGTTCCGCCCATGGCTGTTCAGCGGCACGATACTGAACGCCGTGGTGCTGTACGCCCTGTTCGCCACACCCCACATCGAAGGGGTCCCCCTGATGGTCTATTTCACCGCGATCTACATCATCTGGGGCGTCACCTACACCATGATGGACATCCCCTACTGGTCCATGATCCCCGCCATCACCTCCACCCCCCGGGACCGGGAGGGCCTGTCCGTGATCGGCCGCACCTGCGCCGGCATCGGCTCCGCCCTCATCCAGATCGGCGCTCTGAAACTGGTCACCGCTCTGGGCGGCGGCGACCTGCCCGCCCAGCAGCGGGTGGGCTTCCAGCGGTTTACCCTGATCATCGCGGTCGTCTTTGTCGTGGCGGAACTCATCTGCTGCCTGAAGGTGCGGGAACACGACGGAGACCGGATGCAGACCTCCACCATCCCGGAGATGTTCAAGGCCCTGTTCAGCAATGACCAGGCCATGATCACCGTGCTGGCGATCCTGCTCATCAACGGCTCTCTTTATCTGACCTCCAACCTGGTCATCTACTTCTTCAAGTACGACGTGGGACCCACCCTGGCGGCGGGGGCCAGCTGGGTAGACAATTACACCCTGTTCGTCACCGTGGGCGGCGTCTGCCAGATTCTGGGCATGATGGTGGTCTATCCCCTGCTCCGCAAATTCCTGGGGAACACCGATCTGTTCAAAGTGGCCCTTTGCCTCGCGATGACGGGCTACGCCCTGATCCTGATCATCTCTCTGATCGGCCAGGCCAATAACATGATCCTGCTGTGCGTGTGCGGCGCCCTGGTGTTCGCCGCCAACGGCATCCTCTCCGTGCTGACCACTGTGTTCCTGTCCAACTCGGTGGACTACGGCGAGTTGAAGACCGGCAAGCGGGAGGAGTCCGTCATCTTCTCCATGCAGACCTTCGTGGTCAAGGCCGCCTCCGGCGTGGCGGTGTTCATCACCGGCATCGGCCTGGATCTCATCGGTCTGGTGGGCAACGCCGAGCAGGAGGGCGAGGTCGTGGCCCAGAGCGCCCAGACCATCCTGGGGCTTCGGCTGCTGATGACCATTCTGCCCATCATCGGCCTGGTCGTGGCCTTCATCTTCTTTGTCAAGAAGTTCATTCTCACCGACCAGAAGGTCCAGGAGATCGCTGACACCCTGAAAAGCCGGAGAAACGCCTGACCTCTCCGTCCCATGAGAAAAAAGCCCGTCCGGTCCTTCCAACGGCCGGACGGGCTTTCTGATCCCAATTTTGACAGGCCGCCGCCATCTCCGGAGCGGTTTTCGCCCTCCGCCCTGTCCGGCCGGTCACAGGCCGAGCACGTTCCGCACAAGGCCCCACAGGACCAGGGCGATCGCCAGCCCCCAAGCCAGCCTCCCCTCCCAGGGGAGCAGGGCGGCGGAACCCTCCCGGACATAGCGGACCGCCATCCGAACCGTCAGAAAGGCGATCGGCGGGGACAGGAGCAGCAGAACGGGGTTGGCCGCCCATGCCGCCGGCAGGTCCAGCCGCAGCAGGGCCAGGCACAGGGAGGTGACGCCGCAGCCGGGGCACTTCCAGCCGGTGACGCTCCGGAAGAGGCAGGGCACATAGAGCCCCAGCCGGGTCACCGCAAGCGCGTAGGCCGCTCCCGCCGCCAGCAGGACAAGGCCCCCCAGCAGAAGGCGTTTGACACGCGCGGAGGCGGACATCTCACGCCGCGTACTGGTTGACCTCGTCCTGGATCAGCGCCAGATTGACGATGTTCAGGCCGAACAGCTCCAGCACCAGGAAAATCACATGGAGAAACCCGTCGGGCGTACCCCGGTTTGCCCGGAGGGCGTTGACCCGCTCGCCGGACTTCCATGCCCAGAACAGGCCGTAGATCCCGCAGGTGACGAGGGTGAACAACAGGGACATCCCGCCGGTCGTAGCCCCCCGGTCGCCGCTGACGTAGTTCAGTTCGTCCGTGACCTTGACGAACCAGTACAGACCGTAGATGCCGCAGGTGACGATGGTAAGTATGATACTCACGGGGATGGAACGTTTTTGGAGCACAGCGATCTCCTCCTCATTTTACAGAATGGACTAACGGAATCATTTTACCAAAAAAATGTGAACAAATCCCCTGTATTCGGTGACAAAAGATTACAGAATCTCCCATCACTCCAGCCCCTCCCGGCGGAACACCTCCCGCAGGAAGGTCAGAAAATCCTCCTCCGCCTCGCCCAGGGGCCTGTCGTTCTCATAGACGTAGTCGTAGGGATAGTTTTCCGCGCCGTCGTCGGAGGCGTTTCCGTAGACCTCCTTGGTGCGGGAGGACCGCACCAGCAGGGTGAGGCATCGGATCGGCGCCCGGCGCAGGAAGGCGGCGATCTGGTCTCCCTCCCGGATGTGGACAAAGAGGATCTCCCCCTCCCCGGCGGCAAACTCGCGGCAGCGCTCCTCCAGCCAGCGGTTGGGCAGGTCGTTGTATTCGACAAAGGCCCGTTTCAGATCGGAGAGGAACTTGCGGGACCTGTCGTCCGTCTCCCCCTTCCAGCCGTACCGGGCGGCGATGGCCTTGATGGGGTCGATGGAGGAGATGTTCTCCGCCCGGTACCGCCGGGCGGCGGCGGCGCAGAGGGTGTCCTTCCCCGCCCCGCCCTTTCCGTTGATGACGATGATCACTTTTTCCCGCAAATGTTCCATGGGCGCGCCTCCCGCTACGAGATCTGGGGATAGTATAGCATGGGCGCGGGCATTAGAAAAGAGGGCCGGCGAAAAAATCTGAAAAAAGATATTGACAAACTCCCCCGGGTTTGGTATCATAACACTCGCGCCGGGGAAACCGCCCCGGGCGTTATGGGGGTATAGCTCAGCTGGGAGAGCAAGTGACCAGTAAAACGCCCCCCACAGTACGACAACCGAATAACGCAGAAATCCAGTAAAATCAAGGGTTTCAAGACCATGGGGGTATAGCTCAGCTGGGAGAGCGCTTGAATGGCATTCAAGAGGTCAGCGG
>CAYPEE010000043.1:0-11870 GCA_964409665.1 uncultured Oscillospiraceae bacterium | reverse complement strand
GGATTTGCCGATGGTGTCGATCTCGTCGATGAAGATGATGCAGGGGGCCATCTTGCTGGCCTCTTTGAACAGGTCGCGGACACGGGAGGCGCCCACGCCCACAAACATCTCCACGAAGTCGGAGCCGCTGATGGAGAAGAAGGGCACGTTGGCCTCGCCGGCCACGGCCCGGGCCAGCAGGGTCTTGCCGGTGCCCGGAGGACCCACCAGCAAGGCGCCCTTGGGCAGGCGGGCGCCGATCTCGGTGTACTTGCCGGGGCTGTGGAGGAAGTCGATAATCTCCTCCAGAGACTCCTTGGCCTCGTCCTGGCCGGCCACGTCCCGGAAGGTGACGCCGGTCTTTTTCTCCGCGTACACCTTGGCGTTGGCCTTGCCCACGCCGCCGATGCCGCCGATGCCGCCGCCGCTGCCCATCTTGGAGAAGATATAGCGGTAGACGAAGATCATGGCCACCACCATGATGACCAGGGGCAGCACGAAACTCACCAGAGAGGAGAACATCTGCTGCTGCTCGGTGACCAGTTCGGCGTCGGGATGGGCGCCGTTGGCCCGCAGCCAGCCCACGATGTCGGGGTTGGAGAAAGCGGGCACCACGAAGTTGATCTCCTCGGCATCCGCGCCGCCCATCATTCCGCCGCCGAACAGATTGCCCAGAGAGCCGCCGGTCTGCTGGCTCAGGTATTCCTGCAAAGGCGGGGCGTCCGCGTAGAGGGTGAAGTAATACGCGGTGCTCTCCAGATCCACATGGTCCACATAGCCGGCCTCTACCCAGGCGCAGAAGTCGTCGATGGACACCTCCTGCGCGTTGCCGTTCTGGAACAGGCCGATGCTGCAGGTGTTGAGCAGCATCACCAGCAGCAGCGCCCACAGCACGATGGAGAGAAAACTCCACGGGGAGCGCTTGCGGTCGTTGCCGCCTCCGTTCTGGTTATTGCGGTTATTATTTCCGCCCGGTCCGCTGGGATTGGGCATGGAGAAATGCCTCCTTTCAATGGGGAAAACGCCCCCGCGAGGACGGGATCGCCACAGGGGCCGGCGGGCACATCCCGCCAGTATGCGTAGTATAACACACCTTTTTCATAAAAACAAGAAATGTTCGCAGACGGGGTGTAAACTTTTTATGACAAAATCGGCCCGGCCCCCGTTTTCCCTCTTTCCAGCGGCGGCATTTTGTGGTAGACTGTTTTTACATATGCAAACGGCGCGCCACGGGCGCGCCCGGATCGGGAAGGAGTTTTCCCCATGCGGAACGAAACACGTCCCCCCCGCCCCCCGGAGGCGGAGGCCGACGGCCTCGTGGAGGGGCGCAACGCCGTCATCGAGGCCCTGCGGGCCGGGACGGCCATCGACAAGATCTACATCGCCCGGGGGGAGACCGACGCCGCCCTGGGCCACATCGCCGCCGCCGCCAGAGACAGGGGCATCCCGGTCGTTGCGTGCGACCGGCGCAAGCTGGACGCCATGAGCCGCACCCACGCCCACCAGGGGGTCATCGCCGCGGCCGCCGTGCGGGAGTACGTGTCGGTGGAGGACATCCTGGCCGCCGCGGAGGAAAAGGGCGAGCCGCCCCTCATCGTGGTGTGCGACGAACTCAGCGACCCCCGCAATTTGGGGGCGATCATCCGCGCCGCCGAGTGCGCCGGGGCCCACGGGGTCATTATCCCCAGGCGGCGCTGCGCGGGGCTGACCGCCGTCGTGGCCAAGACCTCCGCCGGGGCGGTGAGTTATCTGCCGGTGGCGCGGGTCGCCAACCTCACCGCCTGCCTGAAAGATCTGAAGAAGCGGGGCCTGTGGGTGTTCGGCGCCGACGCCGGCGGCCCCGTCCCCCTGTACGGGGCCGACCTGAAAGGCCCCGCCGCCATCGTCATCGGCGGCGAGGGGACCGGCATGAGCAGACTGGTCCGGGAACAGTGCGATTTTCTGGTGTCCATCCCCATGAGGGGGAAGATCAATTCGCTGAACGCCTCGGCCGCCGCCGCCATCGTGCTGTACGAGGCGGTGCGGCAGCGCGGCTGGGCGGGAAGGGAGGCGTCCCATGGCTGACGGCAGAGACGACCGCCCCGGTTATTCGGTGGACGAGATCCTGGCGGAGTACGGCTCCGGCCACCGCGGGGGCAAGCCCAAAGTGGTGGAGTTCCCCGAACAGGCCGCCGCCAAACCCCGGCCGAAAAAGGAGATCGACGTGCCCGGACCGCAGGGCCTGCCGGCCGCGGAGGAGGCGGAGCCCGATCCGGAGGGGGACGGCCTCCCCGAGCCGCCCACCCCTATCCAGACGCCCCCAAGGGCGGAGCCGGAGGAGCCCATGCCGGAGATCGTCCCCAAGGGGATCCGGCGGACCATCGGCGCCCGGCTGTCCGCCCTCATGCGGAGGGCCGATCACTTCGCCGACCATATGTACGACGAGGCGGAGCCCAGCGAGGAGGTCAAAAAGGCGGAGAGATACCTGCCCGGCGTGGACCGGGAGGAGGAGCCGGCCGGGGACGCCCCCCGCCGGACGGGGAAACGCGCCCCGAAACCGGAGGACCTGCCGCCGGACGCGGCCCCCGCCGATCTGGCCGCCCGCTGGCGCAAGGGGCTGGTGAGCCAGGGACGGCGGGTCCTCATCGGGGGGGCGCTGGCCATCCTCATCCTGCTGGTGTCGCTGAATCTGCCCTTCCTCCGCTGGGAGGAGTGGGCCGCCGCCATCTCCGGCGGGGCTCTGCCCGCCTTTCAGCTCCGCGCTCTGCTTTTGACCATCCTTCTGGCCGTCGAGGGGACCCTGTGCTACGAGGTCCCCGCCAACGCCATCCTGAAAGCCGCCGCCCGGAAACCCTGCCCGGAGATGCTCGCGGCGCTGGCCTGGCTGTTCACCCTCATCGACGGCCTCACCGCCGGGTGGCTGGAGGAGCGGGGGAACTGCCTCCCCTGCGCCGCCGTCACCGCCGTGGGGCTGGTGTGCGCCCTGTGGGGCATCCACGCGAAACAGGCGGCGAACCGTGTCTCCGCCAAGGTGGCGGCCCAGGCCCGCACCCCCTATGTCGTGACCCTGGACGAAGACAAGTGGAACTCCAGGCCCGCCTACGCCAAGCGGTCCGACTTTCCCACCGGCTTCGGCAGCCAGCTCCAGGCGGACACCGGGCCGGACAGAGTCTACCGCGTCGCCGCCCCCCTGCTGATGCTGGGAGCCCTGCTGTGCGCCGTACTGGCCTCCTTCGGCCGGGGGATCCCGGGCCGGTTCCCCTGGGCGGCCTCCTGCTGCTTCACCGCCGCCGCGGCCTGGTCCGCCCTGCTGGTGTACGGCCTTCCCTACCGCAAACTGGCGGACCGTCTGGAGAAACTGGGGGCCGCTCTGGCCGGATGGCCGGGGGTCCTCCGCTGCGGCCCCGCGGGCATCATCATGACCGACGGCGACCTGTTCCCCACCGGTTCCGTGACCGTGAGCCAGGTCAACGTATTCGGCGGGGCGGCGACCGAAAAGGTGGTAGCCTACACCGCCACCCTCCTGCGGGCGCTGGACTGCGGCCTCACCCGCCCCTTCCACGACCTGCTCCGGGCCCAGGGGGCCATCTACCGGGAGGTGTCCGGGGTGGTCTCCCACGAGGGCGGCGTGTCCGGCATCATCCGCAACCAGGAGGTGCTGGTGGGCACCGCCGATTTCATGCGGATGATGGACGTGGGGCTGAAACCGGGCCACAGCGTCCGCAACGCGATCTACTGCGCCATCGACGGGCAGCTGGCGGGGATCTTTCCCCTGCGCTACTCCCTCAATCCCGCGGTGAGCCCCAGCCTGTCCGCCCTAATCCGGGAGGGCGTGTCCCCGGTGCTGGCCACCCGGGACCCGGTGATCGTCCCCGCCATGCTGGAGCAGAAGTTCAAACTGCCGGTGGACAAACTGGAGTTCCCCGGCGTGGAGCGGCGCCTGGAGCTGTCCGACCGGGACCAGGACCACGACCCCATCTCCGTGGCGGTGCTGGCGCGGGAGGGGCTGTCCGCCTACTGCGACGCGGTGCTGGGGGGCCGCCGGCTGCTGCTGGCCGCCCGGTGGGGCATTTTCTTCGCGGTGGTCGGGGCCGTGCTGGGACTGGTGCTCACCTTCTATCTGACGTCGATCGGGGCCTTCACCTCCATGACCACGGTGAATTTCCTCATCTTCATGGCCGCCTGGCTGATCCCCCAACTGGTCATCTCCAACTGGGCCGGTCGGTTCTGAGCATATCAAAGGGGCTCCCGCGCGGGGGCCCCGGCGGATCGGCGTATCTCTAAGAAATTCAACAGAAAGATAAAAAGAAACCTTATATAAACCTTCAAAGTCCACATTGTCAATGTTTCGGCTGCCGCTCTGACCGGAAATGTAAAACTCAGCAGCTATTACAACAGCTAATTCACGGATCGTACAAAGCGGCGTCGCCTCTATGAGGCGACGCCGCTTTCGGTTTCGCGCCGCTCATGCCGCCTTACGAACGGCCCTCCGACCGATCGAGCTGCGCCCACTGTATCACGGTTATATTGGAAAATAAATTGAGCGCGCGCGGTCCCTGACAGGCTGAGCGCTCCCATACGGGAGCGCTTTTGGCGTTTCAGAGAAGGCGCAGAGGCGGGCCGTCCAGATGAAGGACGGCGTCGCACCGCTCCAGCACGGCGGTCTGGTGGGAGGCGAGGAGTACCGGAGCGCCCAGACGGCGGAGGCGTTCCAAAATCCGGGCGGCCCGCTCCCCGTCCACTCCGGCGAAGGGCTCGTCCAGCAGGAACAGGCCGCCCCCCAGAGCGGCGCACCGGGCCAGGGCCAGCCGCCGGGCCATGCCGCCGGACAGGGCGGCGGGATAGGCGTCCCCCTCCTCCTCCAGTTCGGCAAAAGCCAGCCAGCGGGGGATCTCCTCCCGGCGGCCTCTGGGCAACACGTCAGCGATGTGTTCTCTCACCGTCCGCCAGGGCAGCAGCCGGTCCTCCTGGAACAGCAGAGCGGTGCGTTTTGGGTCGATCCCGGACACCGTTCCGCGCTCCGGCGCGGCCAGTCCCGCCAGCGCCCGGAGAAGGGTGGTCTTGCCGCACCCCGACGGCCCGGCCAGCGCGGTGACGCCCCGATCGGGCAGGTCTATGGAAAAGCCGTCCAGCACGGTCTTGTCCCCGTAGCGAAGGGTCAGATCCCGTATGCGGATCACGGCCGCGCCCACCTCCCCAGCAGCAGACGCAGCAGCCGCTCCAGCAGCAGGGACAGGACGACGATCACCAGCGTCCAGGCGAACAGGTCGGGGGTCTCCAGGGCAAGTCTCGCCTGCTGGAGCCGGGAGCCGATGGCCCGGGCGGGCGGGCAGATGACCTCCGCCGCCACCCCGGACTTCCAGGCCAGGCCGAAGGCGGTGAGCAGGCCGGAGACAAAATGCCCCCGCAGAGAGGGCAGGTAGACGAGCCGAAGGGTCTTGAGCCGGGAGAAACGGTAGGCCCCGGCCATCTCCAGCAGTTTCGGGTCCACGGCGGCGAGGCCGGCGGTCATGGCCCCCCAGACGACGGGCAGGACCATCAGCCCCGAGATGACGGCGGGAATGGCCGCCCGGGCCACCCACAGGTATACCAGCAGGATGAAGGACACCACCGGCACGGCCCGGACCACTTTCACCGCCGGGGACAGCAGCGCGGACATCCACCGGCTGAAATGGGTCAGGAAAGCCAGCAGCGCGCCCGCCGCCGTCCCCCAGAGCAGGCCCAGAAAAACGCGCAGCAAGGTCATGGCGGCGGACAGCCAGAAGTCCCCCGTGACCACCAGGGCCGCCAGCGCCCGGAGCACCGCCAGCGGGCCGGGGAGCAGCAGCTCCCGCCCCACCAAAAGGGCCGCAAGCTGCCAAACCCCCAGCCAGAAGACCGGGGGTATGACAAATCGCAGAAACTTTTTCAGGCGGTCAGCCCACATAGTAGATGCCGTCATCGGGAACATAGCCGCCGACAGAGGCGGGGTCCATCTGATACAGGATCTGAATATAGTCGGAAATGGCGGGCTGCATATCCGCCCCGGCGATGAAGGTCAGGTGGCACTGGGGGATGGCGGCCGCGGCGATGGCGGCGGAGGGGGTGATGCCCAGGTCGGCCACCATCTGGGCGGCCTCGTCCACGTTGTTGGTCACATAGTCGATGGAAGCGGCGTAGTTCTCCAGAAAAGCGTCCACCGCCTCGGGATTCTGCGCGATAAAGTCGGTCCGGGCCACCACGGCGGTCATCACCAGCTGGCCGGCGGCCTCGATCTCCTTCCACGCCTCGGTCACGTCGATGGCGTCCCGGACGGAGCCCCCGCTCTTGGCGATGGCGGCGGTGGCGGCGGGCACCGGCAGCATGGCGCACTCGATGTCGCCGGAGAGCAGCTTGGCCTGGATCTCGCTGGCCTCGGCAAACTGGACGGTCACCTGGCCGGCGATGCCGTTCTCCTCCAGCAGGTGGCGGAGGATATACTCCGGGTTGGCCCCCTGTCCGGCGGACCAGACGGTCTTCCCCGCCAGATCTGCGATGGAGTGGATGGAGTTCCCGCCTCCGCTCTCCAGAATGTGGAGGACGCCCAGGGTGCCCAGAGCGATGATCTTCACCCCGCCGTCGGTCTTGTTGTAGAGGTTCACCGCCATGTTGGAGGCCATGGCGGCGATGTCATAGGCGGGGTGGGGGCCGGTGAGACCGGCCACCAGAGCGCTGTTGTCCGTTTCGACGGTATATTCATAGCCGGGGTGCCCGCCCTCGTCCGCGTCGCGCAGCAGCTTGGCCGCGCCGATGCCGGTGGGGCCGGACAGCACCGCCAGGCGGATCGTCTCGTCATAGGGCGGCATCGTCGCCTCCGGCGTCGGAGCGGGTTCCTCTGTGGGGGTCCCGGTGGGCTGTACGGTCTCCTCGGCGGGCTCGGTGGGGGTGTCGCTGGAGGCGGCGGGCCTGTTCCCGCAGGCGCACAGGGCGAATACCAGGACTAGGGCCAGCAGCAGGGCGGCGGTTTTTTTACACTTCATAGCGATCGTTCCTTTCCTTTTCAGTGGCGGGGGAGCGGCCGGCCAAGGCCTTTAACTTCTCCCGGTCGGTCACGCGGATGGTCTTGCGGTCCCGGGCGATGGCCCCCGCCCGCTCCAATTCCTCAAAGGAGCGGTAGAGGGTGGCGCGGCCCACGCCGATGCGCCGGCAGAGCTGGACGGCGGACAGGGTGAGTTCTCCGTCCTCCCCGCAGCCGGCGAGGAGGTACCGGGCCAGTTTGCCCTCGGCGGAGACGGCGGACAGCGCCCCCAGCCGCCCGGTCAGGAACCGGATGCGCCCGGACAGATAGGTCACATACCGCTCGGCAAAGCCGCCGTCCTCCCGGATGAGCCGCCGGATGCCCTCCTGAGGTATCAGGAGAATGCGGCAGTCGGTCAGTGCAGTGAGGGTGGCGGGGTAGTCCGCCCCGTCGGTAAACAGGGCCGCCGCCCCGAACAGGTCGCCGGCCCTCAGAACGGACATGGCCAGGGCCCCCTTGTCCACCTGGACCCTGCCCTCCAGCAGCACCCCCAGGCACCGGCGGAACCGCCTCTGGGTGTAGATGGTCTCCCCCTTCCGGGGGGACAGTTCCTCGGCGGCGGAGAACACCTCCGCCAGCAGATTCTGGTCCACGCCCGCGAACAGGGGGTGGTCCACGGTCCGGTCCGGTCCCACGGGCATCCCTCCAAAATGTATCATTTGATACACTTTTATTATAACGTCTTTCCCCCGCCTGTCAATATGGAAGTGTGCCCAAAAAAATATTTTACACTTTGTACTTGTTTTTTTCCGCCGGACCCTATATACTATGATGGCTAAAGTTGACATAATGGTTCGAGAGAGAGAGGCGCCGTCCATGGCAAAGAAAAAACAGACCCGTCAGAAGAAGAAGCGTTCCGGGCTGTCCCGCTTTTTCCGGGGACTCTATATCACCGTGTTCGCCGTTTCGCTGGTGATCGTGGCGGGCTATGCCGCCCTCCGCATCTGGGTGCCCGCTCCCGACGTGGACAAACAGGTCATCTTCCACCCTGTCTCCGAGGACGGGCCGGACGAGCCCAGTCCGGAACCCTCCGCGGAGCCCAGCGCCGCGCCTGCCCGGGGGGAGGACGGGATCGTTCTCAACCGGCGGGACGGGGTCTTCACCTGCCTGCTCATCGGCTCGGCGGACATGGGCGGCACCGACACCATGATGCTGGGCGTGTTCGACACCAAGGGCAAGACCGCCTCTCTGGTGTCCCTCCCCCGCGACACGGTGGTCCGGGTGCGGGGCAGGGACCGAAAACTCAACAGCGTGCAGTCCGAGGGCGGCACCGAACTGCTGATGGACACCGTCTACAATATGCTGGCGGTCCCGCTGGATTACTATGTGGAGGTGGACACCTACGCTTTCAAGGCCATCGTGGATGAGATCGGCGGCGTGTATTTCGACGTGCCCGTGAATATGAGTTACGACGATCCCTACCAGAACCTCCACATCCATATCTCCCAGGGCTATCAGCTGTTGTACGGCGACCAGGCCCTGGGGGTCATGCGGTGCCGCAACTGCTATGCCAACGCCGACATCGGCCGCACCCAGACCCAGCGGAAATTTCTCATCGCCCTGGCCAAACAGACCGTCACCCTGTCCAATGTGACCAAGGTCACCGACCTCATCCATATCCTGAACACCTACGTCGAGAGCGATATGGAGCTGAGCGAAATGGTGTGGTTCGGCACCCAGGCCGTGGGCATGGATCTGGACACCGCGCTCACCACCGGGGTGCTGGAGGGGGAATGGGTGAGTCCCTATTACGAGTTGGACGACCAGAAGGTCCTGGATCTGATCAACAGTCTGGGGATCTATGAGGAGGAAGTTCCCCCGGACGTGCTGCACATTTACCATCCGTAAGAAAGAGAAGAGGAGGAAGGCCCCTTGAACGGACTGCTGTCGGTCGTCGTCCCCGCCTATAACGAGGAGGCCGCCCTCCCCGCCTCCGCCGCCGCCATCACGGGGGCGCTGGACCGGGCGGGGGTCCCCTTCGAGCTCATCTATGTGGACGACGGCTCCCAGGACGGCACGTGGTCCCTGATCCAAAAGCTGTCCGCCGCCGACCCCAGGATACGGGGGGTATCCTTCTCCCGGAACTTCGGCAAGGACCCGGCCATCTTCGCCGGGCTGAGCCGGGCCGCGGGAGACTGCTGCGCCGTGCTGGACTGCGACCTCCAGCACCCGCCGGAGGTGCTGCCGGAGATGTACCGGCTGTGGCAGGAGGGCTGGCAGGTGGTGGAGGGGGTCAAGGCGGCCCGGAGCAAGGAGTCCCCCCTGTACCGGCTGTGCGCCGGGCTGTTCTACTCCCTCATCAGCCGGACGGCGGGGCTGGATATGCGCCGCTCCTCCGACTTCCGCCTGCTGGACCGCCAGGTGGTGGACGCCCTGCTGGCCGTGTCCGACCGGGGGATGTTCTTCCGGGCCCTGTCCTCCTGGGTGGGCTTTCGCAGGACCAGGGTGGAGTTCTCCGTGGCGGAGCGGGTGGCCGGGACCTCCAAGTGGTCCTTCACAGCCCTGCTCCGCTATGCGCTTTTCAGCATCGTCTCCTTCTCCTCCGCCCCCCTGCATATCGCCACAGCGCTGGGCTGCGTTTTGCTGCCCCTCACCGTGCTGCTCGCGGTGATCATGCTGGCGGCCGGCGGGGCCTCCGCCGGCTGGCTGGCCCTGTTCGCCGTGCTGGACCTGCTGGCGGTAGGCTGTCTGCTGATCTGCCTGGGCATCCTGGGACTCTATGTGGGGCGGATCCTCCGGCAGGCGGGCGGCCGCCCGGACTACATCATTGCCGACGAGTGTGGTGTTTCCCATGAAAAAGCTGATCAAAACGCTGTTTGACCGGACCTTCCTCACCTTCCTGGTGGTGGGGGTGATCAACACCCTGTTCGGCACCGCCGTCATGTTCCTGGCCTACAACCTGCTCCACCTGAATTATTGGGTGTCCACTGCCGCCAACTACGTCCTGGGCAGCATCCTCAGCTATTTCCTCAACAAACGCTTCACCTTCCGCAACCAGTCCTCCCACAAAAAGACGGCGGTGCGGTTTATCATCAACATCGCCGTCTGCTACGCCGTGGCCTACGGCGCGGCCCGGCCCCTGGTGCGGCTGGCGCTGTCGGGCGCCGGCAAGACCGTCCAGGACAACGTGGCCATGCTGGCCGGCATGGTGCTGTTCGTGGTGCTGAACTACTTCGGCCAGCGCTTTTTCGCCTTCCGGGAGGAGCCCGAGGAGCCCCAGGGGGAGAGGAGGACGCCCATGGATAGGCTGCTCCGCCTCAACCGCTCCCGGCGGGCGGTGCTGGCTGCCGCCGGCGCGATCTTCGTCTGCCTGCTGGTCCTCAATCTACTCACCCCCTACGTGGCCGACGACTACGTGTATCTGTTCAGCTTGCGGAAGGACCATCCCCCTCTCACCGGGCTGTGGTCGGTGGCGGAGTCCATGTACTACCACTGCTTCTACATGAACGGCCGGGTGGTGAGCCACTTCTTCGGCCAGCTGTTCATGCTGTTCCCCAAGCCGGTGTTCGACGCGGTCAACGCCCTGGTGTACGCCGGGGCCATGTACCTGCTCTACCGGGTGTGCCGCATGGACGGGGAGGACAATTTGCTGCTGTTCCTGGCGGTCTGCGCCGCCTTCTGGACCTTTTTGCCCGCCTTCGGCCAGGTGTGCCTGTGGCAGATCGGCTCGGTGAACTACCTGTGGGCCCTGCTGTGGGGGCTGATCTACCTTCTCCCCTTCCTGCACCGGTTCTGGTCCGGCGGGGAACCCCTGCCCCGGCTGTGGCAGAAGGTTCTGTTCTGCCTGTTCGCCCTCCCCTTCGGGATGTATACCGAGATCACCTCCTTCATCGCCATCCTCACGGCGGCGGCGCTCCTGCTGCTGTGCCCGCCCATGAAGAAGGGGACGCTCCGGTGCTGGCTGTGGATTCCCATCGCCGTGGGGCTGGCGGGCTTTGCCATCATGCTGATGATGCCCGCCGAGCTGGGGGCCAAAACTGGCTCCCTGACCCTTGGGGTCCTTCTCGACAACTTCCTCCGCTCCACCGCCATGCTGAGGGACCACTGCCTGCCCCTGCTGCTGGCCTGGGCGGCCGCCTTCGTGCTGGGGCTGTACGCCAAGCTGCCCCCGGAGCGGCTGATCCTCTCCCTGGTGCTGGCCTGCGCGGCGGTAGCCGCCAACTATATGCTCATCGTGGCGCAGTACTACGCGGAGCGGTGCCTGTGCACCACCGTGCTGCTGCTCGTCGCCGCCTGCGGCCTGCTGGCGGCCGGGCTGCTGAGGACCCGGTTCCGCATCCCCTGCGCCTGCGCGGGGGCCGTCCTGGCGGCGGTGTTCCTGCTCTCCTTCGCGTTGGGGAGCGCCGACATCCTCCGCTGCCACCTGGACTTCCGCGCTCGGGAACAGACCATCGCGGAGTACAAGGCCGCCGGGGAAACCGACCTGGTGCTGGACCGGATCCAGCCCGACACTCCATACAGCGCCTTTTACGACCTGCGGGATCTGGCCACCGACACGGCGGACACCTGGCCCAACTCGTCCATGGCCCGGTACTACGGCGTGGACAGCATTTTGGGCCGTTAGACAGCGCAAACCGCCCTTCCCGGCTTGGGAAGGGCGGTTTTTCTCACGTTTTTTACTTGCTGGCCCAGGTGTTGGTGGCCGCCGCGGTCAGGTAGGCGTTGATAAACCCGTCCAAGTCCCCGTCCATGACCCCATTCACATTGGAGGTCTCGTAGCCGGTGCGGTTGTCCTTCACCAGCTGATAGGGCATAAACACATAGGAGCGGATCTGGCTGCCCCACTCGATCTTCAGCTGGGTGCCCTTGATGTCAGAGATCTTGTCCAGGTGCTCCTGCTCCTTGATCTGCATCAGCTTGGAGCGGAGCATCCTCA
>CAYPEE010000042.1:0-12013 GCA_964409665.1 uncultured Oscillospiraceae bacterium | reverse complement strand
TCCTCCATGCAGTCCTTAAAACCCTGCCGGTCCTCCGCCTTGCGGATGGACTCCGGGCTGGTGCCCAGCAGGCGGACGCCGTACTTCTCCAAAACCCCCTGCTCGTGGAGGTTCATGGCCAGGTTCAGTCCGGTCTGGCCGCCCAGGGTGGGCAGAATGGCGTCGGGCCGCTCCATCTCGATGACCTGGGTCACCGAGGGGATGTTCAGCGGCTCGATATAGACGTGGTCAGCGATGTCCTTGTCGGTCATGATGGTGGCGGGATTGGAGTTGACCAGCACCACCTCCAGGCCCTCCTCTTTCAGGGCGCGGCAGGCCTGGGTGCCGGCGTAGTCGAACTCCGCCGCCTGGCCGATGACGATGGGGCCGGAGCCCAGCACCAGCACCTTCCTGATGTTCGGATCCTTGGGCATTACCGGTCACCTCCCATCGAGCGGACGAAGCGGTCGAATAAATATTCCGTATCCATGGGGCCGGGGGCGGCCTCCGGGTGGAACTGGACGGTGAAACAGTTGGGCCGGCGGTATCTCAGTCCCTCCACCGTGCTGTCGTTGACGTTCACATGGGAGACTTCGGCCACGGCGGGGTCCACCGTGCCGGCGTCCACCACGTAGCCGTGGTTCTGGCTGGTGATGAAACAGCGGCCGGCCTGAATGTCCCGGACGGGGTGGTTGCCCCCCCGGTGGCCGAACACCATCTTGTGCGTCCTGGCGCCGGTGGCCAGCGCCAGCAGCTGGTGGCCCAGGCAGACGGCGAAGATGGGCAGGTCTGAGTCGTACAGTTTCCGGACCTCCCGGATGATCTCCACGTTGTCGGCGGGGTCGCCGGGCCCGTTGGAGAGCATCACCCCGTCGTACCCGCCGCCGAGCACCTCAGCGGCCGGGGTGCGGGCGGGCAGCACAGTGACCTCGCAGCCGCGCTTTGCCAGGCACCGGGCCATATTCCGCTTCATGCCGTAGTCCATCAGGGCGACGCGGTACTTCCGCTCCCCGGCCGCGGGCATGGTCCATGGCTCCCCGCACGTGACCCGCTCCACGGTGCCCTCCACCCGGTAGGCGCCGAGTTTTTCCATAACCTCGTTGACATTAAAATGCTCCGCGCAGGTAATCATGCCGTTCATGGTGCCCTGGCTGCGGAGTATCTTCGTCAGCGCCCGGGTGTCGATGTCCTCGATGCCGGCGATGCGGTTGGATTTCAGATAGCGGTCGAGCGTGTCCTCACAGCGGAAATTGCTCCCCTCGGGGGACAGGTGCCGGACCACAAAGGCCTCCGCCCAGGGGTGGACGGACTCGCTGTCCTCGCCGTTGACGCCGTAATTGCCAATGAGGGGATAGGACATCACGACTCCCTGCCCCGCGTAGGAGGGGTCGGTCAGGATCTCCTGATAACCGGTCATGGAGGTGTTGAACACCATCTCGCATACCCGGTCCTCGGCGGCGCCGATGGCCCGGCCGTGGAAGATGGTCCCGTTTGCCAGAATCAAAGTCGCTTTCAAAGCTATCCCTGCCTTTTTCTCATACTCCGTCCATTTTAGCGTATCCCGCCCGAAAAGACAAGAACAACCTCCGCGTTTTTTCGTGGATCTTGAAAATCGGGGTTTTGAACAGACCCGCCGCATATTGAAAGAGTCCAGCGGGCAAATTATGGAGAGAATTTTCCGATCCCCTGAAAGAGGTGCTCTTATGTTTGTGGTACTCCTCCGCACCGTCATCCTGTATCTGCTCATCGTGGCGGGCATCCGCCTGCTGGGCAAGCACCAGATCGGCCAGTTGGAGCCGTCGGAACTGGTGCTGGCCCTCATCATCGCCGACCTGGCCTCGGTCCCCATGCAGGACAACGGCATCCCCCTGCTCTCCGGCCTCATCCCCATCGCGGTGCTGCTGGCGGTGTCCACCATCCTGTCGGTGCTCTGCACCAAGTCCATCAAATTCCGCTCTCTGCTGGTGGGGCGGCCCTCCATCGTCATCCGGGACGGGGTGGTGCAGGAGGGCGCCCTGCGCCGCACCCGCTTCACCGTTGACGAACTGATGGAGGAACTGCGCATCCAGGGCTACAACGACTTCAAATCGATCAAATACGCCCTGCTGGAGACCAACGGGCAGCTGTCCGTCCTGCCAGCCGCCGCGGAGAAACCGGTCACCGCCTCTCAGGTGGGTCTGGCCCCGGAGGAGCCCGGTATGCAGGTGGTGCTGATCAGCGACGGGCGGCTGCTCTCCCACAACCTGAAGCGGATGGGTTACGAGGAGACCTGGCTGGAGAAACAGCTTTCCGCCCATAAACTTCACTCGGTCAAACAGGTCTTTCTGCTGACGGTGGACCAGGCGGGCAACACCTATGTGGTCCCCAAAGGAGGAATAACGTGAAACGCCTTGTCATTGCCGTGAGCCTGCTGGCCCTTCTGCTGGGCCTGTCCGCCGCCCATGTCTGGCGCCTGCGCTCTTTGACGGAGGAACTCACCGGCGCTCTGAACCTGGCCCAGGGGGAGGCGGAGGCCGGCCATTGGGAGACGGCGGCCTCCATCACCCGACGGGCAAAAGAGCGCTGGCTGGAGAACGAGGGCTATCTCCACGCCACGCTCCACCACAGGGACATCGACGCGGTGCTCGGCTATTTTGGAGAGACGCTGGCCTATCTCCAGGGGCAGGAGCGGAAGCCGGCGGAGTACGCCGCCGCCAACGCCCGGCTCATCACCCAGCTCCAGCTGATCGAGGAGGGGGAACTGCCCACCTGGAAGAATCTCTTATAGTTCCGCCAGGGTGAGAGTAAAGTCGAACCGCCTGACGCCGTCCTCCCCCACCCCCTGGGCGAACAGCTCCCCGTCCCGAACGGCGGTGTCCACCTGGAGGGTCTCCCCCGCCCGGCACTCGCTGACGTAGTCGATCTGAAAGGCGCGGACGTATTTCCCCTGTCCCAGCCGCTCCAGGTGGAGGGCGTCGCAGGCGTAGTCGGCGTAGTGGATGTTGTTCACATGGCCGTTGAGATCGGTGCTGGAGTATCCCAGGTACCGGGGGGCGCGCTCGTCAAAGGTCTCCGGCATCCGGGCACCCCGGAGTTTGCCGGTCTTTCTTCGCTCGCCCCCGTCGGTGCCGGCGAACTCCTCCAGCCGCTTCATGGGGATGACCCTGCGGTCCTCCGCGTGGACGATGGCCCAGACGGAGACGGCCTGTCCCACATAGCGCCCGTCCCGGAAGAACTCGAAGTCCCGGTACACGGAGGCGCCGATGCCCCCCCGGTGCCATGTCTCCACGGTGACGCGGTCGTTCCAGCGGAGGGGCGCCTCCAGCTCCACCCAGTTCCGGGTGACCATCCAGAGGCAGCCGTACTTTTTCAGCAGCCGGGGCCCGTCCACTTTCAGGTCCAGGGCCGCGCGGGTGGCGGCCTCCTGCATCAGCCCCAGCACCGCCGAGGGCCGGGCCTGGTTGAACAGGTCCACGTCGCGGGAGTCCACCCGCAGTTCCGTCTTGTAGATTACGCTCATGTTAGGATCCTCTCTTTCCCGGAATGGTCAGGGTGTATTGGGCGCAGATCCCGTCGATGTCGTCCTGAGTGGCCGCCGGCAGCCGCAGGACCGCCCCGCAGGCGGCGCAGATCACGTCCACCGAGGAGTACCCCACCGTCACACCGTACTGGCCGCAGCCGCAGGCGCATTTGACGCCGCCCCGGGCGGCGATGTCCCGCAGTTCGGAGAGCACCTCTCCCATCACCACATCGTTGAGGAAGGCGCCGCGCCTCTCCTCGCTGTCGTCCCGGCGGAGCTTGTCCACCGCGCGCTCCAGTTTCTCCATGGCCCGGAACACCTGGCCCTCCTCCCCGATATGGCAGATGGCGAGGCCCGACTTGCCGCAGGTCAGAGCGATGAGTTTCTGCTTGCGCAGGTTCTCGTTGGCGCAGGCCGCCCGGTGGTCTTTGGCGCAGAACAGGCAGGGCGCCGTTACCTCGCACCGGTCCCCCATCTGCCGGATGGAGAGCTCCGATTTCCCGCAGGGACAGGGGATCTTGCTGTCCCCCGCCAGAAGCTGGAACAGGGTCCGCTCCGCCACCACCGCCTGGCCGCACACCGGGCAGATGTAACCGATGGAGCGTTTCTCCTCAGACATGGCCATTCCTCCAAATCACATTCCTGATGGAACAGTATACCACAGTCCGTCCTCTTTTTCCAGAGGGGAAAGCCCGTCCGTGCATGAAATCTTCTCCGCCGGAAACACTATCCGCAGAAACAAAAAGAAGGTGCCTATCATGGACAATCAAAAGCTGGGCCGGCAGACCTTCCAGCCCGCCAGAGCGCCGACCGTCATCGGCCACGGCTCCGCCGCCGGCAAAAAGGAGTCCGCCGGTCCCCTGGGCCGCCACTTTGACCACACCTGTCAGGACGACCTGTTCGGCGCCAAGAGCTGGGAGCAGGCGGAATCCGTCATGCAGGGCCTGGCGCTGGACGCCGCTTTGAAACGGGCCGGCCTCCATACCTCCGACCTGGACTATCTCCTGGCCGGCGACCTGCTGAACCAGTGCATCGGCTCCGGCTACGCCGCCCGGGCGTCGGAGGTCCCCTTCTTCGGGCTGTACGGCGCCTGCTCCACCATGGGGGAGAGTCTGGCCCTGGCCGCCCTGCTCCTCAGCGGAGGGTACGGCCGGTATGCCGCCGCCGTCACCTCCTCCCACTTCTGCTCGGCGGAGCGGCAGTACCGCACCCCCCTGGAGTACGGCTGCCAGCGCACCCCCACCGCCCAGTGGACGGCCACCGCCTCCGGCGCGGTGATCCTGACCAACCAGCCTGAAAAGGGGATCTCCATTACACGCATCACCGTGGGCAAAGTCACCGACTACGGGATCAGGGACGCCAACAACATGGGCGCCGCCATGGCCCCCGCCGCCTACCAGACGCTCAAAACACACTTTGAGGACACCGGCCTCTCCCCCGACTACTACGACCTGATCCTCACCGGCGACTTGGGCAGGCTGGGCTCGGAGATCGTCTCCGACTTCTTCTCCACCGACGGCTGCCCCCTCTCCAATTACAGCGACTGCGGCCTGCTCCTGTTCGATATGGACGGGCAGGACGTCCACGCCGGCGCCTCCGGCTGCGGCTGCTCCGCGTCGGTCCTCTGCGGCCATCTGCTCCCCGGGCTGCTCTCCGGCCGTTGGAAACGGGTCCTGTTCTGCCCCACCGGGGCCCTCCACTCCCCCACCGCCACCATGCAGGGGGAGTCCGTCCCCGGCATCTGCCACGCCATCGCCCTGGAAGGAGGACAATGAGATGGAATATCTGCGCGCGTTTATTGTCGGCGGCCTGTTCTGCGTGGTCGGCCAGATCCTCATCGACAAGACCAAACTCACCCCCGCCCGCATCCTGGTGGCCTATGTGGTAGCGGGGGTGGTCCTCACCGCCGTCGGCCTTTACAAGCCCCTGGCCGACTGGGCCGGCGCCGGGGCTACGGTGCCCCTCACCGGGTTCGGCTACACCCTGGCCAAGGGCGTCCAGGAGGGCGTCGCCAAGGACGGCCTGCTGGGGGCGGTCACCGGCGGGATCACCGGCACCGCGGGCGGGATCGCCGCCGCCATCTTCCTGGGCGTGGTGGTGGCGTTCGTGTTCAAACCCAGGCCGAAAGGGTGATCCTCCCCGTCATACGGGGGGAGGGCTCCGGCGGATAAGGGCGACGGCCTCCGCCTCCCACGGGAGGGTTGCGTGCCGCTGGCGCGATCGTATAAACAAAATGGCGGGGGCAAGGCCCCCGCCATTTTGTAAGCTGTTTTCGCTTCCTTCTCACTGCGCCGGGATATTTCGGCCCTGATCGTCTCCGTCGCCCGGGTCCGGGGTTCTCTTCGGTTCCGGCGGGTAATACGGTCCACCGCAGACCGTGGGGCAACGGCCTCGCCCAGTTCCGTCGTGAGAAAATCTCGCTTTATTTTATCCTGTATATGGCGTTTACACAAGATTTGGGATTCCCCCGCTGTTCTTCCCGTACCACTCCGTTCTCCCTACTTGAGAACGGGGGTTGTTTGACAGATATGGAAAGGGCCGCCCCGGTCGGGGCGGCCCTCTTTTCGCTTATTCTCTATTCCAGCAGGTCCGCGGCGGTGGTGTTCAGCACCTGCGCCAGCGCTTTTAACTCAATGTCGGTCACGAACCGCTGGCCGCTTTCGATCCTTTGGACGGCGTTCTTGTCCACGTCCAGCCCCGCAAGCTGGAGAAGATCCGCCAGCGCCCGCTGGGACACCTGCGGCCCCATAGCCTTCCGCAGCCGGGCCACATTCCTGCCGCACACATTGCGCCTGCCGTCGGCGCATTTATTCTTGTACATATTATCACCCCGACATCTTGTGCTTGTCAACAGGGTGATTGTATGTTATACTGATCGAACAGTTGACATTTAGTAAATGTCAACTTGCCATTCGGGTACTTGGAGGAGAAAAAATGCCTGACTACAAAGAGATGTATCTGAAAATGGTGCGGGCCACCGAAAAAGCGATCCGCGTCACAGTCTCTCCCGGATGGCCCGGAGGAACTCCAGGCTGGTGACCGTTTTCGCCGGGATCTCCCCATCCCAGAGTCCGGCCAGATCGCCGGTCATCACGCCGCTCTCGATGGTATCGACGGCGGCCCTCTCCAGCCTGCGGGCGAAGGCGGCGAGTTCCGGCAGATGGTCCAACTCTCCCCGCTTGGCGAGGGCGCCCGTCCATGCAAAGAGGGTGGCCACGGGGTTGGTAGAGGTCTCCTCCCCCTTGAGATAGCGGTAATAGTGCCGGGTGACGGTGCCGTGGGCGGCCTCATACTCAAAATTGCCGTCGGGGGACACCAGCACGGAGGTCATCATGGCCAGCGAGCCGAAGGCGGTGGACACCATGTCGCTCATCACGTCGCCGTCGTAATTTTTGCAGGCCCAGATGAAACCGCCCCTGGAGCGGATGACCCGGGCCACCGCGTCGTCGATCAGGGTGTAGAAGTACTCGATGCCCTTCTCCGCAAAGGCGGCTTTGTAGTCCGCCTCATAGATCTCCGCGAAAATGTCCTTGAACCGATGGTCATACTGCTTGGAGATGGTGTCCTTGGCGGAGAACCACAGGTCCTGCCCGGTGCTCAGAGCGTACCGGAAACAGGAGTGGGCGAAGGACGTGATGGACCGGTCCAGGTTGAACTGGCCCTGGAGCACACCGGGGCCCCGGAAGTCGCTGATGATCTGGCGCGTCTCGGTCCCGTCGGCGGCGGTGAACACCAGTTCGGCTCTGCCGGGGCCGGGCACCCGGTACTCGGCGGCCCGGTACACGTCCCCAAAGGCGTGACGGGCGATGGTGATGGGTTCCTTCCAGTTCTTCACCACGGGGCTGATCCCCTTCACCATGATGGGGGCCCGGAACACGGTGCCGTCCAGGATGGTCCGGATGGTGCCGTTGGGGGACTTCCACATCTGTGTCAGGTTATATTCCCTGACACGCTGGGCGTTGGGGGTGATGGTGGCGCATTTCACCGCCACGCCGTACTTTCTGGCGGCCTCGGCCGCGTCGGTCGTCACCTGGTCGCCGGTGCGCTCCCGCTCCGGCAGGCCCAGGTCATAGTACTCGGTTTTGAGGTCGATATAGGGCTCCAGCAGTTCCTCTTTGATCTGTTTCCAGAGGACGCGGGTCATCTCGTCCCCGTCCATCTCCACCAGAGGGGTGGTCATTCTGATCTTTTCCATGGGGTTCGCACTCCTTTCCTGTGTCCCGGTCCCGGTCAAGTTTCGGGGCCGTCCGGCCCGGCGGGGGGATCGCCGCTCCGGTCCCAGGGGTCCTCGGCGGGGGGCTCGTGGGGCTGCTCCGCCTGGGACCGGGCGGGCCGCGGGGGCAGTTCCGGAGGCGGCGCGGAGGGATCGCCGGCGCTGGAATAGGTGCCCGATCCGCCGGATCGGAACTCATCGCTCCAGGAGGTATAGGTGCCGCTCTGGGGGTCGTTCAGCGGGGGCATCGGAGGCAGGTAGGGCGGCCGCGGGGCGCCCACGTCGGTCCCGGTCAGCCAGAAGTAGAACCGGGCCTCGACGCCCGCCATATAGGGCCTGACGTAGAGGTTCAGGACGCCCTGGACCAGCAGCAGCAGGCTGGCCAGCGCCATGGCGACGACAAAGCCGTAGGCGGCCTGCCCCATGTCGGGCGAGTCATTGCCCGCCATCAGGGCGGTCATCCCGGCGGCCAGGATGCCGGCGGCGATGAGGGCGGCCAGGATGCCGGCGGCGATGAGGGCGGGCAGATACCACGGGAGGAAGGACAGTTCCAGCCCCAGATACTTCAGCAGATTGCCCTTCATAAGCCGCTTGCTCTCGCGGATGGCGGCCAGGCCGGAGATCCCCCTGTCCGCGATCAGGAAGTTGACCATGGAATAGCGGAGGACGGCCCAGAGAACCCCCGCCGCCGACCCGGCCACGGCGGCCAGGATCAGAGGGATCCCGAGAGTGGCTATGGCCGGGGCCACCGATACCAGCGCCGCGACGACGCCCACGAGGACGATGGCCGCCGCGTAGAACAGGACGATCCACAGCGCGGAGAACAGGCCGACCAAAAACTCAGTGACGATGATGGGCCATGCCATGCGGATCATGGCGAACAGCTTGTCGATGCCGGGGCCGCGCCCCCGCACCATGTCCATGCAGTAGTCCGTATAGCCCACGTTCATGGAGGACTGCCACAGGTTGGAGACCAGCGCGCCGGCCAGGAGGATCACCGCCATGTAGATCACGGAGCCGGGGGACATCGTGACGGCGGAGCCGGAGAATATGGCGTCCAGAAAATCGGGGGACGCGAGGGCGCCGCCGCCGGACAGGATGCCGACAAGAGCGCTGATGACGCCGTCCACCAGCGAGACGACAATCAGGAAAAACAGGGTGACCCAAATGGGCCGGGGCCGGGTAAAGCGCATGGCCTCCCGCACCTCGCGCTTGACCTGCCCACGTTGAAAATTCATAAGTACCTCCCTCCCGCCCCGCCTGGGGGCGTATTCTGTCTGACGGTATTTTACACCAGTTCACGGCGGATTGCAAGCCGGAGGCTCCGAATCCGCGGACCGGACGAAAAGGCGGCGGATGCAAGCGCCCGCCGCCTTGAGATTACCGCTGTTTCGCGGAGCGGCCGCCCTTCCCGCGGAGGCGATCCCTCAGCAGGGCGATGGCGGCGCTGCCCAGTTCAAAGGCCCGCTCGAACACGAAGATGACGGTGGGGGCCAGCAGCAGGAATACGGTGATGACCAGGGCCGCCTGGAAATCCAGGGGGACCAGGTTGAACAGATCGCCGAAGACCAGCACCGCCACCGCGAAGGCCGCCGTCATGCAGCCCAGCATGGTCCAGCGCTTCCAGTCCAGGGGCTTGGAGATGTAGTACAGCACCAGCAGGCCCACCACGCCCATCACCACCGTGGCCAGGGTGGACAGGGTGGCCCGCTCGAAGGTAAAGGCGTCCACAAACAGCTCGATGCCCACCATGAGGACGATGTTGGTCAACCCTCCGGGCAGGGCCCTTCGCAATACGTTGGCCATGAACTTGCCCCGGACGATCTCGTGGTTGGGCTCCAGGGCCAGCAGGAAGGACGGAATGCCGATGGTCAGCGCGCTGATCAGGGTGAGCTGGATGGGGCTGGAGAAGGGATAGGGGAAGTGGGCGAACACCGTGAACAGAGACAGGAAGAAGGACATGATGTTCTTCACCAGATACAGCGCGGCCGAGCGCTGGATGTTGTTGATGACCCGACGCCCCTCCTCCACCACCTGGGGCATAGAGGCGAAGTTGGAGTCCAGGAGAACGACCTGCGCCACCTGGCAGGCGGCCTCCGCCCCGGATGCCATGGCGATGCCGCAGTCGGCGTCCTTCAGGGCCAGCACGTCGTTGACGCCGTCGCCGGTCATGGCCACGGTGTGGCCCTCCTTTTGCAGAGCTTTCACCAGCTTGCGCTTCTGGTCCGGGGTCACCCGGCCGAACACGGCGTAGTCCCGGACGGCCCGGTCGTAGTCCTCCGGGTCCTTCAGCGCGGCGGCGTCCACGAATTTGTCCGCGTCGGGGATGTTGGCGCCGGCCGCCACGGCGGACACGGTGGAGGGGTTGTCCCCAGAGATGACCTTGACGGTCACCCCCTGTCTGGCAAAGTAGGCGAAGGTGTCGGGCGCCTCGGCCCGCACCGGATTGCTCAGCACCGCCAGCGCCACCGGCGCGACCTCGCCCGCGATGCCGCCCTCGGCGGTGGGGGGCTGGCCGCATTTCGCCAGCAGCAGCACCCGGCAGCCCCGGTCCTGATAGGGCTTGACCTTCTCTTTCAGCCGGTCGTAGCCGCTTTTCAGAATGAACTCCGGCGCGCCGACCACATAGGCCCCGTGGGCCTTGAACACCACTGCGGACCACTTGTTGGCGGAGGAGAAGGGCACGGTGCGCTCCACCGGCCAGTAGGTGCCCTTGCTGAACCGGGCGGCCATGGCCCGCGCGGTGTCGTTGTCGGCGTCCATGGCCTTGTAGTAGGCGTTGAAGATGTCCTCCACCGCCGGGGCGGGGAACTGGGCCTCGTCCAGGTTCACGATCTCCTGGACCGCCATATCCGGCTCGGTGATGGTGCCCGTCTTGTCCACGCAGAGCACGTCCACCCGCGCCAGCGTCTCCACGGCGGCCAGCTCGTGGACCAGCGTTTTTCGCCCCGCCAGGCGCATGACGGACACCGCCAGGGCCACCGAGGTGAGCAGATAGAGGCCCTCCGGGATCATGCCGATCAGCGCCGCCACCATGGAGGTGATGGAGCCGGCAAACCCCTCCCCCAGCGTGAAGTAGCTGTTGCAGAACAGGGCCACGCCGATGGGGATCAGGGCGAAGCCGATGAAACGGATCAGCCTGTCCAGGGACTTCATCATCCCGGACCGGCCCACGCCCTTGTCCTCTCTGGCCTGCTGAGCCAGTCTCGCGGCGTAGCTGTCCGCCCCCACGAAATCCAGCCGCATCCGGCACTTGCCGGACACCACAAAGCTGCCGGAGAGCAGCTTGTCATCCTTGTTTTTGGCGATGGGGTCGGCCTCGCCGGTGATGAGCGCCTCGTTCACCGTCACCTGGCCGGACATCACGGGGCCGTCGGCGGGGATCTGGTCCCCCGCGCCCAGTTCCACGATGTCCTCCCGCACCAGCTTATGGACGGGCACCGTGCCCAGCTGCCCGTCCCGCAGGACTTTTACCCGGGCCTCGGAGATCAGATCCAGCTTGGCCAGCGTCGCCCTGGAGCGGAGCTGCTGGACGATGCCGATGAGGGAGTTGACCGCCGCGATGACCAGGAAGAACAGATCGGTGAAGCTGCGGGCGATGACCAGCAGCGCCGCCAGTACCACGAACACCAGGTTAAAAAAGGTCAGGGTGTTCTCCTTGATGATCTCCCCGGTGGTCTTGGCGTTGGAGCGGCCGGAGTCGTTCCCGTAGCCGTTGGCCAGCAACTCGTTGGCCTGTTGGGTGGTGAGGCCCCGCCGGGGGTCCGGAAAGATGCGCTCGATGTCCCTGCGGCCGCTGTCCTCGCTCCGCCCGCGCCCTCTGCTCCGCCGTGAAGCCATATCCGCCGCCTCCCTTCCGGCCCGCGTCCGGGCAAAAATTTCAAGTAGTACCATACCACAAAAGAGGGATGGCGTAAAGCGTCAAATGGTTAAGAATATTTTAACTTTGACGGAAAACGTCCCGTCCGCCGCGGCCGGGCGGATTTTACTCTTGACGGGACGGCCTGTTCTGTGTTACAATATGCGCTGTCCGCGGGAGGAGATCCGCGCGGAATATGCCGGCGGCAGGCGGACGACACGAATCCGCTGATGTGGCTCAATGGCAGAGCATCTCACTCGTAATGAGAAGGTTGTGGGTTCGATTCCCACCATCAGCTCCAAAAGGCCCCGAATATCCGAGGATATTCGGGGCCTTTTGGACGGTACGCCCGCCATGGAGGGCAGAAAAGGGCCGGACCCGATCCACGGGTCCGGCCCTTTCGTTATATGGATTCGGTTTATTCCGCCATATCGCGGTACAGGAAGGTCACGATGTGGGCCCG
>CAYPEE010000041.1:0-12181 GCA_964409665.1 uncultured Oscillospiraceae bacterium | reverse complement strand
GGGGGCCTCCTCCCTGGGGGGTTCCTCTCCGGGCGGCTCCTCGTTCGGGGCCTCCCGCTCAGGGGGTTCCTCTTTGGGCGGCTCCTCCTGCGGGGCCTCCTGCCGGGGCGGTTCCCGGTTCTCCTCGGGGGCCTGCTGGTCCTCGGTCCTGTCGTGCTTTTTCTTTTTATCGGACATAGGCTCATTCCTCCTTATCCTTATCCTGATCCGGGCCCGCTGGCGGCAGTTCCGGCGCGCCGAACAGCTTGGACAGCCCGTCCGCCACATAGGACAGCTTGGCGGCCACCTTGGCGTAGTCCATCCGGGTGGGGCCCACCACGCCGATGACCCCCTTCATGCCGTCGCCGATGTCGTAGCTGGCCAGCACCACGCTGGAGTCCTTCAGTTCCTCGGCCACGTTTTCTGGCCCGATGAGGATCTTGGCTCCGTCGTCGTTGAGGGCGGGCAGCGCCAGCGACTGGGCCAGCGTCCGCTCCTCGGACAGGTAACTCATCAGTTTCTGGGCCTTTCCCACGTCCTGGTACTCCGGATGGTCCAGGATGTGGCTGGTCCCGGCGGTATAGACGGCGCCGTTCTCCAGGGAGTCCAGCACTTCCATGGCGAAGGACACCACCAGGGAGATGAGCCCGTAGGAACTGCCGGCGGCGTGTTCCGCCACCCGCATGAGTTCCGGGGTGAGCTGGTCCAGGGTCTTGCCCACGAAAGCGGTGTTCAGCAGGGTGGTGAGTAATTGCAGCTGCGGCTCCGTCAGGTCGGTGGGCAGCCGGAACAGCTTGTTTTTCACCAAGTTGCCGTTGGTCATCACCACGGCGATGAAGGAGGCGCTGTCCACCAGGATCAGGTCGAACCGCGCGATGGTGGGCCGTTTCGCGTTGCCCGCCAGGGCGAAAGCCGGGTAGTTGGTCAGCTGGGACACCATACGCCCCGCCTGGTCGATGACCTTGTCCAGTTCCTGCATCTTCAGGTGCAGCGCGTCGTTGATCTGCCTGGTCTCCTCCAGGCTGAGCCGCTGCTCCTCCATCAGTTCGTTCACGTAAAGACGGTAACCCTTCGGGGAGGGGATCCGTCCCGCGGAGGTGTGGGGCTGCTCCAGATAGCCCAACTCGGTGAGGTCCGCCAACTCGTTGCGGATGGTGGCGGAGGACACGTTCAGGCCGGTGAGTTCCCGCAGGGCCTTGGAGCCGATGGGCTCCGCCGTCTGGATATAGCGTTCCACCACCGCGCGCAAAATTTTCTTCTTCCGCTCGGTCAGCTCCAAAAAAGGCCCTCCTCTCCGAGGCGTTAGCACTCATCTTCCCGGAGTGCTAAAACTAATGTACCACTCCTTGCCGGAATTGTCAATCCCCAGTTTGTAAATTAAATGTGAATCTCCCCAACTGCGGAAATCCGGCCGCCGGTTCGCAGCTTTCCCCTTTGATTGCTAACCCGCCGCCCCTTCCCCGTTGCCTCTTTCGGTGCGACGGCCGGTTCCTTTTGGCAAAAAACTCTTTCCTTTTCGGGCGGTTCGTAGTAAAATATACGGTACCGTGATCTTCGCTGACGATTTTGACTGTTGACCGCGCCTCAGGCGCGGATGGGAGGTCCGTTATGAACGCGCTTTCTCTCGTCTCCGGGAGCGGGACGACCCTCTGGGACGGCCTGACCTGGTTTTTCACCAATCTCTCCCCCGCGGCCATCTGGGCCGTTCTGGGGATCGCCGTGTGCGTGGCCTTTTTCGTGTACTACTGGTGGTGCCTCAGACCCCGGTCCCACTCTCTGGAATGGGTGTCCATGGCGGAGGAGGAGGCCAGACCCCGGCGGATGACCCTCACCCTGCCCTATCACAGGCTGACCCGGCGGGACATCCTGCCCATGCTGCTGCTGACGGCCGCGTATGCCTTCACCGCCTTTTTCCGGCTGGGCGGCTTTACCGACCCCCAGTCCAGCCAGTCCTTCTCTGAGCGGGAGACTGTCTCCTTTGAACTGTCGGAGGAGGTCACGGCGGGCGGCGTAGGCTGGTACGCCGGCATCGGCACCGGGGACTACTCCCTGGAACTGTCCGCCGACGGGGAGACCTGGACCGCCCTCCAGGCGGTGGACGAGGTCTGGGAGGACGGCGCGTGGAGGGCCCAGGAGCCGGGGGAGGACACCGCCGGCAAGACCACCCGGCTGGCCTACTACTGGACGGACGTGCTCCCCGGCGGGGAGGACAGCGTCCAGTCCATACGGCAGGGATACAGCACCCTGCTGAAATGGCACCGCGCCACCGCGGAGAACGGGGCCACCGTCCGGGCAAAATACTTCCGCCTCACCGGCAGCCCGGACAACGGAAACTCCCCCATGGAACTGGGGGAACTGGCGCTGTACGGCACAGACGGCGGTATGCTCTCGGTCACCGCGGAGGGGGCGGACGCCCTGTTCGACGAGCAGGACACCGTGCCGGAGCACTCCACCTACATGGATTCCTCTTACTTCGACGAGATCTACCACCCCCGCACCGCTCTGGAGCATCTCAGGAACATCTACCCCTATGAGGTGTCCCATCCCCCCCTGGGCAAACTCATCATCTCCATCGGCATCATGATCTTCGGCATGGTGCCCTTCGGCTGGCGGTTCATGGGCACACTGTTCGGCGTGCTGATGGTGCCCGTCCTCTATATCTTCCTGAAAAACCTGTTCGGCAAGACCCCGGTGGCTCTGTGCGGCACGGCGCTGTTCACCTTCGACTTTATGCACCTGGTCCAGACCCGCATCGCCACCATCGACACCTACGGCGTGTTCTTCATCCTGGTCTCCTATTACTTTATGTACCGCTGGCTGGCGGTGCCCGCCGGAAGGAAACTGCGCTGTTACGTTCTGCCGCTGTTCCTCAGCGGGCTGTTCTGGGGGATCGGCTGCGCCTGCAAGTGGACGGTGGTGTACGCCGGCGCGGGGCTGGCGGTGATGTGGCTGCTGGGCCTCATCTTCCGGGGCCGGGAGTGGTCCGAACTGTCCCGTCCCGTCTGGGACGGGGAGAACCAGATCGCGCGGGATCCCCCCGTTCCCCGGTTCCGGGTCCACGCGGCGGCTACCGTCCTGCTGTCCGTGGTCTTCTTTGTGGTCATTCCCCTGTCCGTCTACACTGTCTCCTACTTCCCCTATGCCTCCGCCCGGGGGAACGGGAGCGGCTTTGCCGGCATGGCGGCCCAGTCCGCCGCCTGGCCGAAAAAACTCCCCGGCTATCTGGAGGCCGCCGCCGACAGCGGAGAGGAGGACGGGGTCAAGGCATTCTTCGACGCCATCCCCGCCGACTCCAGCGACCCGGTGGATATTATGATGAAAAATCAGTATTTCATGTTCACCTATCACCAGAACGTCCACACCCCCCACCCCTACCAGTCCGACTGGTACCAGTGGATCGTGGACGGCCGGCCCATCCTCTACTACCGGGATTACGGCACCTCCGCCGGCGGGGAACAGACGGTGTCCCTGTTCGCCTCCTTCAACAATCCCCTGGTGTCCTGGCTGGGGCTGGCGGCCTTCTTCGCCGTGCTGATCCAAACGGTGCGGAAAAAGAGCGGGACCGGCCTGTTCATCGTCATCGCCGTCCTGTCTCAGCTGGTGCCCTGGATCGGCATCGGGCGCGTCCTGTTCGCCTACCACTATTTCCCCACCGTCCTGTTCCTGGTGTTCGCCATTACCTACCTGATGAACGACATCTTCGACCGGCGCCGGAAGGGGTACCGTCTGGCGGTGTACGGATTCACCGGATGTGCCGTGCTGCTGTACGCGGTGTTCTATCCCGCCCTCATCGGGCTGTACACCCCCCTGTGGTACGGGACCTATTTCACCCGCTGGTTCCCCAGCTGGCCCCTGTGAGGTGAGCGCGATGTATCTCTGCGACGTTCACACCCACTCCCTGATCTCCCACGACAGCCACGCCCCTCTGGAAAAGCAGGCGGAGGCCGCCGTGGCCGCCGGTCTGCGCGAACTGTGCGTCACCGATCACTGCGACCTGCTGGACAGCATGGGACAGCCTGTGACCTCCTTTGACTGGCCCGCCGCCAAAGAGCAGTACCGCCGGGAAAAGGCCCGGTTCGCGGGCAGGCTGGAACTGCGCCTGGGCATCGAACTTGGCTCCGCCCCGCTGGACCCCGGTCTGGCCCGCTCCATTCTGGCGGAGGGGGGCGGCGAACTGGACTTTGTGCTGGGCTCCCTCCACAACTGGATCGGTGAGGAGGGAAACATCGACCTGTTTTACACCCGGTTTACCGGCGACCCGGATCTGTGCCGCCGGGCGGTGGAGAACGTCCTCGCCCACACCTGGACGCTGGTGACGGAACTGCCCGACTGCTACGACAGCCTGGCCCACATCAGCTACCCTCTGCGGTATATCCGCCGGGACGGCATGGAACTGACCCTGCGGGAGTTTGAGGACCGGGTGCGGCCCATCCTCACCGAGGTGGCCAAAACCGGCCACGCCCTGGAGGTCAACACCCGCCATGGACTGGATCTGGCCGACTGGCCCCGCATCCTGAAGTGGTACCGGGAGTGCGGCGGGAAACTGATCACCGTGGGTTCCGATGCCCACAGGCCCTCCGACATGGGCGGGGGCGTCCCCGAGGCGCTGGGGCTCATCCAGGCCGCCGGGTTCGATTCCATCACCACATTTCAGGGCCGCAGGCCCGTCACACACCGGCTGTAAAGAGAAAGGGGTCCCCACCATGAAGATCGCCATCGCGTCCGACCACGGCGCATACGCGCTGAAAGAGCATCTCAGGGCCTATCTGACCGCCCAGGGGCACGAGCTGTCCGACTGCGGCACATACTCCGCCGAGAGCTGCGACTACCCCGATTTCGGGGCGGCGGCGGCTCGGATGGTGGCCGATCACGTCTGCGAGCGGGGGATCGTCCTGTGCGCCACCGGCATCGGCATCTCCATCACGGCCAACAAGATCAGGGGCATCCGCTGCGCCCTGTGCCACGACCCCTTCTCCGCCGAGATGACCCGCCGCCACAACGATGCCAATATGCTGGCCATGGGGGCCGGCATCGTGGGCCCCAACCTGGCGGAGCGCATCGTCGATGTGTTCCTCTCCACCGGTTTCGAGGGGGGGCGCCACCAGCGCCGGGTGGACAAGATCATGGCGCTGGAACGGGACTGAACCGTTCATATCATGCGGCAGGCCCCCGCCGGAGCGCTCCGGCGGGGGCCTTTTCACAGGTTTTTGATCAATTTCTCCGCCTCCGGGCGGGTGTACAGGGCGTTGAGGACGGCCAGCAGGGCCTTGGCGCTCATGTGTTCCGGCAGATCCAGCTTTTTCAGCAGAGCGGCCCGGCGGCCCGCAGCGTTCCGCGTGCCGGACAGCCCCCATGCCATCAGGTCGGCGGGGGTGATCCCCCCTCCGGCCGGCGAGGGCTCCTCCTCCCCCAGCACCGTGGCCCCCGCCCGCAGGAGGGCCTGCCGCAGCACTTCGGGGGGCATCCCCTCCACCCCCAGTTTGCCCTCCCGGCCGGGGGTGCGCTTGCGGCGCTCCCGGCCGTACACGTCGGGGATGTAGGCGTGCTTGACCTGCTGCGGGGGAATGGTCCCCTTCAGGTAGTTGCGGATGACGAACCCCGCCCCGTCGGAGTCGGTGAGGACGATGAGCCCGCGGGTCTCCGCCAGGCGGCGGAGGAGGGCCAGCCGCTCCCCGTCCCGGAACACGCCGAAACCGGCGGTCTCCAGGATCAGAGCGTCCACCGCCTGGGAGAGGGCGTTCCTGTCGTAGCGGCCCTCCACCACGACGGCCTCCTTGACGCGCGGTTTGTCCATCACGCCACCCGCCGGCCGGAGGCCAGTTCCACCAGCAGGGCGGTGAGGATATCCCCCTCCCGGCCGTAGTTCGCCTTCAGGAGCAGATCGGTCTCGGCGCAGCGGCGCACCGCGTACCGGCACCAGGGCAGGGAGAACCGCCGGGCGGCGTCCATGATCTTTTCGGCGGGGTAGGCGTTTTTCATCCCCCACAGGGCCATGAAGTCCTCCCGGCCCATGTTCCGCTCCAGCCCCAGCCGGGCGGTGTACAGCTGCCGGAAATACTTGCCCATGACGGACAGCACCATCACCGGGGGCTCCTGGGAGTGCAGCAGGTCTGCCAGCACCGAGGCGGCCCTGTCAAAATCCTTGCGGGCCATGGCGTCGGTCATTTGGAACACCACCGCCTCGATCACCGGGATGGCCACCGCGTCGATGTCCTCCCGGGTCACCCGCTGATGTCCGGCGTAGGCGGAGATCTTGCCGATCTCGGCGGCCAGATTGTTCATCAGGTCCCCGCAGAGGAAGATCAGATACCGGGCGTCCCCGGTGTCGATGGTGTGCCCGGCGGCCTTGAACCGGCGCACGATCCAGTCGGTGAGATCCCCCTGCTCCTGGCGCCGGAACTCCACCACCGCCTGTTTCTCCTTCAGCAGAGCGGCCAGCTTGGAGCGGCCGTCCGCCCTGTACGGGATCAGATCGTACACGAACACCACGCAGCAGTAGTCCGGGATGCCGCGCAGCAGTTTCACCAGCTGCTCCTGCCGCTCTCTGCCGGCGAACAGGTCGAAGTCGGTGACCTCCACCAGAGTGCGCTCGCTCATCATGGGCAGGCAGTCCACCGCCTGCTCCAGCCACTCCACCGAGCAGTCCTTCCCCTCGGCGGCGCGGTGGTTGAAGTCCTCCAGTCCCGCCGGGAGGACGGCCTTTTTCAGCTCCTCCAGGTAGAATTCCCGCAGATACGCCTCCTCCCCGTGAAACACGTAGAGGTTTTTGGGCGCGCCGCGGCGCAGGTCCTGTTTCAGGGCCCGCACGGCGGAGTTGTCGGTTTTCGCCTTAGGCGGCACGGGGCCTCCCCCTTTCAGTCAATAGACGATGACGTTCTCTCCCCGGACCGACACGGTGACGGCACCCTCGGCGTCGGTGCGGTGGACCTCGGAGCCCAGCGCGGCCAGCCGGTCCAGCACCTCCTGCCGGGGGTGGCCGTAGGAATTGTATCCCACGGAGATGACGGCCAGTTCCGGGCGGACGGCGTTCAGAAATTCCTCGCAGGAGGAGTTGTCGGAACCGTGGTGGCCCACCATCAGCAGTTCAATATCGGGGATGGGATCGTATTTGATCAGCATTTTCTCCACAAAGGAGTCGGCGTCCCCGGTGATGAGGGCGTCGAACCGGCCGGCGGAGCAGAGGACGAACTGGCCGGACTCGTTGGAACTGCCGCCGCCCAAAGGCGGAAACAGGGTCAGGGAGGCGTTTCCAAACCCGATCTCGGTGGTCTCATCCACATAGACCACCTCGGCGTTCTCCGCCGCCGCCCAGGACAGCAGCCGGGCCAGCTTGTCCGGGTCCAGCCCCTCCGGGTCGGGGATCGCCACCGTGTCCACGTCCATACGGTAGAAAAGCTGTTCCACGCCGTTGAAATGGTCGTCGTCCAGGTGGGTGAGGGCCAGCAGGTCCAGGCGGGTGCGGCCCACCGAGGCGAACCAGTCGGCGGCGGTGTCCCCGGCGGAGGCGGACTGGGAGCCGCCGCAGTCCACCAGAGCGGCGCACCTGCCGGACAGCAGGGCCGTGGAGGCCCCCTGCCCCACGTCCAGGGCGGTCACCGTCAGATCCGCGGCGGACACGGACAGCGCCCCGATGCCGATGGAGGCGCACAGCAGACCGGCCAGCGAGGCGGCGGCGACCAGCGGGCGGGGCCTCCGTCTGGACAGAAAGCACACCAGCAGCACCAGGTAGACGGCGGCCAGCCAGATCAGACAGTAGGGGTCGTCGGCGCTGAGGGAGGCGAAGGGCAGTTTCCCCAGCAGGAGCGCCATCCAGCGGGCGTAGCGGGCGGCGAGGCCGAACACCGCGCCGGGGACGGCCATGGCCGCCGGAAAGAAGATCGCCAGCGCGCCGATGATCAGGCCGGACACCATCAGCAGGGTCAGCGCCCACAATACCAGAATGTTGGCGAACGGGGACAGCAGGGCGATCTGCCCGAAGTACAGGGCGGTCAGCGGGGCGGTGAACAGCATGGCCCCCAGAGAGGTGGACACGCCCGCGGCGGCGGCCCGGTACCCTTGCCACAGGAGTTTCCGGGGCCCGGAGGCGCGGGAGGCCCGCAGGCCCCTGGGCAGCCCCATAAGATACCGGTAGACGGGCCCGGTGGCCAGCAGGATGCCCGCCACCGAGCCAAAGGACATCTGCAAACTGACGCTGGCGGCGGCAAAGGGGTTCTGGATCAGCAGGATCATCAGTGACAGGGCCAGGGCGCAGGGCGGGTCGCTCTCGCTTTTGGCGAAGGGGGCGGCCAGCAAGGCCGCCTGCATGATCACCGCCCGGATGGCCGACGGGGAGCCGCCCGCCATCAGCGCGTAAAACAGCAGCAGTGGGACCAGCGCGACGGCCGCCTTTTTCCGCCCCCGGAACAGGAACAGCACCGCCGCCGCCAAAAAGGAGATGTGCAGGCCGGACACCGCCGAGGCGTGCATCAGCCCGGAGCGGCTGAGGGCGGAGTAAAGCTGGTCGGGCAGGCCGGAGCGGTCCCCCAGCACCACCGCCACGGCCAGGGGCGCGGCGGTATCGTCAAAGGCGGTGTGAATGCCCTGCCGGAGTTTTTCCGCGCAGAGCGCCGGCCAGTACGGGACGGGGACGGAGTCCGCCTTCTCCACCGCGGGCGGGTCGTCGCAATAGGCCAGCAGATAGACGCCCTTGGCGGTGTAGTAGGTGGTGTCGTCCCCCCGCAAACGGGTGGCGGGCGTCACCCGGGCCACGCAGTTGACCCGGTCTCCGGGCTCCAGGCCGCCCCAGTCCTCCGAACCGTAGAGCAGCGCGTCGGGGGCGGTGAGGCCGCCGTCCAGTGAGACCGTCATGGACCAGCCGCCGATGGAAGTCTCCCTGGGGTAGGAGGCCACCGTGCCGGACAGAGATACCTCCTCCCCCACATAGCTCTGGGAGGGCGTATAGAACACGGCGGTGTACACGGCGGACCAGACGAAGGCGGTCAGCCCGCCCAGACAGAGGGCCGCGCCCCGCCGGGCGACGCGCCACAGCCAGCGGCGGGACAGAAATTTGGCCGGGCGGCGGGAGTCCATCCTCTCCCCGTCCGTTTTGGGGCGGGCCGCCTGCCAGACGATCAGCACAGCGGCGGTGACGGCGGCGGCGACGGCGGCGGCGACCGGTCCCCCGAGGCCGTATGCCGCCAACAGACAGGCCAGACCGAAGCCGCCGGAAAACCACGCCAATTTGCGCATCCGCCCACCCGCTTTCTCTCTTATCTAAACGGTATGCCCTATTTTACCGTTTCGGGCGGCGCAAGTCAAGATTTGGACTTGCAATCGGCGGCGTGGCCTGGTATGCTGAATCGGACCGAGGTGATCGTATGTATATCTTCGACCTGGACGGCACCATCACCGACACCAACGATCTGTGGATCGAGGTGGACGCCCGGTTTCTGGGCCGCCGGGGGCTGACCGTGACGGACGAGTACCAGGCGGCGGTGGCCAAGTCCATCTTCCCGGCGGCGGCGGACTTTACAAAGGAATACTATCACCTGCCGGACAGCCCCGCGTCCATCATGGCCGAATGGGAGGATCTGGCCGCCCACATCTACCGGGACACGGCCCCCGTCAAGCCGGGGGCGGCGGAACTGCTGGCCCGGTTTCAGGCGGAGGGCGTGGAACTGGCCCTGTTCACCGCCTGCCGGCCCGCCCTGTGCCGGATGGCCCTGGAGCGGTTCGGGCTGACGGACTGTTTCTCCCACATCGTGTATGCGGAGGAACTGGGCCTCGACAAGCACGATCCCCGCTGCTTTGCCCGCCTGGCGGAACTGCTGGGCGCCCCCCCGGAGGACTGTATCCTCATCGACGACAGCCCCGACAACTGCGCCGCCGCCGTCCGCGCCGGGATGGCCGCCGTGGGCGTCTACGACCGGTACTACGCCGGCCGCCAGGAGGAACTGAAGGCCGTCTGCACCCGGTACGTCCGCTCTCTGGACGAACTGCTGGACGGATGAGAAGGCGCCCCGGGCGGGCGCTTTCCCCCGTTTGGGCGCAAATCACCTCTTTCCCTCATAGAATGAGAGGCAAAGGAGGTGTGATCATGGATGAGATCATTCCATGTTCGGCAAAGGACCAGGAGGTCTTTCACCGGGTGTGGCAGCGCGTCATGGGCGGGCGGGGCGCGGAGAACTGTCCGGCGGAGGCCCTCCCCGGCGATCTGGAGGGGGATATCCCCTGCGACTGTCTGGACGATCTGGTCCGGCGGAACCGGGCGGGGTCCCTGTCCGGGCAGACGAACGCGCAGTCGGAGGAGGCCGCCGGGGCGGGCTGGACGGACCGTGAGCCCCGGAATCAGGCGCTGATGGGCCGGGAGGGCACCATGACGGCGGAGCAGATGGCCGAGGAATCCCAGCAGATGGCGGAAAGCCGGGAGGCCGCCGAACAGGCCGCTCCGGAACCCTCCGCCAGCGCGGAGGCGGACTCCGGCCCCCTTCCGGCGGAGAACGGCCCCGACCGGGGGAGCGATCTGCCTCCCCTCTGGGAAGCGCCCCGGGAGACGCCCGACCGCACCGGCCGGATGCGCCGGCAGGTGATGGAGGCCCTGGAAGACTGGCAGTTCTACCGCTATCTGGCCCGCCGGGCGAGGGGCGGCGACGCCCGCATCCTCAACTCCCTGGCCGGGGACGAACACAGGGCCGCCCGGAAACTGGCGGCGGCCTATTTCTTACTGACCGGCGTGCGCTACTGGCCCAGCGAACTGCTGGGGACCCCCGCCCTCCCCTCCTACTGGGGGGCGCTGCGGGGGCGGCACCAGACGGAACAGCGGCGGGAGATGGACTACCGCATCTCCGCCGACGACTGGGACGACCCGGACCAGCTGGAACTGTACAGGGAACTGGCCGAGGGGGCCCGCGAGCGGTGCCGGCAGCTGCGGACGCTGCTGGAGGAGGATCACATGACGTAACGGCAGGAGTTCCTCCGCGCGATCCGCGGGTTGATCACTTCCAGTTTCTCGGAAATCGCTTTTAAGCTGAAAGACGCCGCCACAGCTGAGAGGGGCAGACGATATTCGTCTGCCCCTCAGCCGCGCGGATCTTCAGCATAGTATTGGAAACTTACCCGCCGAACTCCTCGATCGCCCTGGCGTCGGCGGCCCGCCTCTCCTCGATGGACTCCTTCAGGATCATGTCCTTGACCTTCATCAGGCGGGTGGTGGTGGCGCGGTCGTTCTCGTCCAGTTTCATGGTGATATAGCGGATGGACTCCTCCGTGTCGGGGATGACCACGTACTCCAAGGCGTTGACGCGGCGGCGGGTCTTCTCGATCTCCTCCGCCATGAGCTGCATGGTCTTTTCCGCCTCGGCCAGCTTGAGCATGGACTGGAACGCCTCGCCCAGGGCGGCCACGGCGCCGTCCAGTTCGCCGGAGGTGGCGGCGAACCCGTAGGGGAAGATGTCCCCGGCGTCGTCGGTGCGGGTCTGGTAGTGGTACTCGGGCACGTTGACGCTCATCACATTGCGGAAGGTCATGGACAGTTCCACCGACTGCTTGGGATACATCAGCGCCTGTTCCATGGCGGGCCCGCTCATGAGGGCTGAGGCCACGGTGAAGGAGCTGTGGACCCGCATCAGTTCCTCCTCCACCCGGGCGCGGAGGACCCGCAGTTCCCGGACCACGTCCAGGAACTGTTTCATCAGTTCGTCCCGCTTGTCCTTGAGGAGTTTGTGGCCCCGCTGGGCGGTGCGCAGCTTTCCCTTGAGCCGGGTGAGTTCCATTCGGGTGGGGTTCACAACGGTTGCGGCCATTGTTTAGCCCTCCTTTTCGGGCAGATACTTCTCGATCAGTTCGGGCTTGATGCGTTTCAGTTCGGATTTGGGCAGGATGGACAGCAGTTCCCAGCCCAGATCCAAGGTCTCCTCGATGGAGCGGTTCTCCTCATACCCCTGGTTGACGTACCGCCTCTCGAACTCGTCGGCGAACTTGGCGTACAGCAGGTCGGTGGGGGTCAGGGCCGCCTCGCCCAGGATGGACATGAGTTCCTTGTTGTCCTTGCCGGTGGAGTAGGCGGCGAAAAGCTGGTTCATGGTGCTGGCGTGGTCCTCGCGGGTCTTGCCCACGCCGATGCCCTTATCCTTCAGGCGGGACAGGGAGGGCAGCACGTCCACCGGGGGATTGATGCCCAGCCGGTACAGGGGCCGGGACAGAATGATCTGGCCCTCTGTGATAT
>CAYPEE010000040.1:0-12385 GCA_964409665.1 uncultured Oscillospiraceae bacterium | reverse complement strand
AGAGATGATCTACGGCGCGGCGGAACTGCTCAGGTGAACCTGATGCCGGCCTCCATCCTCTGCCCGGAACTGTGGGGCATCCTGCTTGAAAAACAGAGGAGCCATCATAATGAAGGACGATTTGTTTGCCCTTTTGCATTTCATTCAGCAAAATATCTGGACGCCGGACAAGACCCTTCTGCTGGACAGCTTGAAACGGCTCCGGAGCCGGGCCCAACGGGAAGAATTGCCGGACCGTTTACTGGGCGCGGCGGAGTGCGCGCTCGCCCCGCTGACCGATGAGGAACTCCATGCCCGGTATTCAGCCGTATTCGAGTATACCCGTGCCGACCTTCTCATCCCGGTGTGGGAGTCCGCCTATACGGAGCAGCGGCATGTGCTCCGGGATAAAACGACGCTGGAGGTGACCCGGGCATACTACGATATGGGCCTGAAGCCGGATGATCCGGGCCAGAGCGCTGACTTTATCGGGTACGAGGCGGACTTCCTGCTCTGTCTCCTGATGCGCGGGGCCGCGGACGCCGCCGCCGCCTTCTGGACGCGCCACGCCTCCAAGCTGTTTCAGGGGGTGGCCGGGGCCATCCTCTCCGCGGACGGGACAGACGATTACTACCGCGCACTGGCCGCTCTGATGCCGCTGCCCGGTCGGCTGTTTGAGCGGACAGACCGCTCGGTCCCCTGCGGCATTGCTCCGCGGCTCCATTTTCTCCCCATCTCGCCGGAACAGGCCGCAGCCGCGCTGGAGGAGCGCGTGGTACAAAGCGCGGGCCGGGGCAACTGCGGGGGGAAGTGCTCCATCCGGGCCCATGTGGCCGCCGAATGTATTACTTATTTAGAGAGCGATCTGGAAGACCCGAGTACTTTGTCGCTGCGGGCCTGCGCCAAGGGCCGGGGCTATCGGAAAACCTTTCTGGGCGCGGACCGGCTACGCTACCCTCTGCTGCGCATTGGAGAGCGGGGCGAGGGAAAGTTCCGGCGCATCTCCTGGGACGAGGCGTTGGACCTTATCCGGGACAGGCTTGTCCAGCTGACCGGACGGTACGGGCCCGGCTGCCGGTATATCCAGTACTCCAGCGCCGTCAACGCGACAGTGCGCGGCGATCTGCTCATGGCGCGGCTTCTGGGCAGGACCGGCGGCTACCTGGGCAAATATAATACATACAGCTCCGCCTGCTCCAACATTGCGGTGCCTTACACCTACGGCACAGCGATGGCCGGCTCCACCTACTCCACTTACCGGCGCACCAAACTGCTGATTCTGTGGGGGGACAACCCGGCGGTCACTCTGTTCAACAATCGGATCTTCAACTGCCTGAAGGACTTGAAGACCCGGGGCGTTCCCATTATCGTTATCGATCCCCAGTTCAGCGATACGGCGGCTGTATTCGCGGACAAATGGATCCCCATCCGGCCCGGAACCGACAGCGCTCTCGCCTCGGCCATGGCCTATGTCATACTGGAGCGCGGCCTGCAGGATCAAGCCTTCATGGACACCTACTGCCTGGGTTTCGACCGGGCTCATATGCCCGAGGGGTGCGAGGATGAGGAGACCTTTCTGGACTACATCTTCGGCGCCCGTGACAACGTGGCGAAAACTCCTGCCTGGGCCTCGGCCATCACGGGCATTCCGCAGGATGTCATTACTGAGCTTGCCGTCTCCTACGCCAGCGCCAAACCTGCCGCCATCATCCCCGGTCTGGGGCCTCAGCGCCATGCCAACGGAGAGCAGACGGTAAGAAGCATTACGGTCCTCCCCGCGCTGACCGGGAATATCGGGAAAGCGGGAGGCGGGACCGGAGCGGCCAACTATTTCATACAGCATGCCGTGCCCCGGCTGGACCCGGGGCCGAACCCCTATGGCGCCAGCATTCCCTGCTTTTTATGGACCGATGCCGTTATCCGCGGGACAGAGATGACGGCGCGGGAGGACCACGTCCGCGGAAAGAGCCGTTTGGAGAGCAATATTAAGATCATATTCAACCTGGGCGGCAACACTCTGCTGAACCAGCACAGCGACATCAATCGGACCGCCGCCATTCTTAAGGATACCTCGCTATGCGAGTTTATCGTGGTCTCCGACCTGTTTATGACCCCCAGCGCCCGGTTCGCTGACCTGCTGCTGCCGGCCACCTCCTTATTTGAGAGCGATACCATGACCTCGCCCTGGAGAGAGGGGGATTTTCTGCTCTACGGAAATCAGGCCATTTCGCCCCTGTTTGAATCCAGGTTCGAGTTCGATTGGATCCTGGAACTCGCCCACCGTCTTGGAGTGGAGGATTTGACAGACGGCTGCTCCACTTTGCGGGAATGGCTCATGCTGCATTACCAGCGGGTACGGGAGAAAGAACCCGAACTGCCTGACTTTGAAACCTTTGCCCGGCAGGGGGGATATCGCTATCAAAACAACCGGGTCCATGTGGCCTTCCGGGAGCAGATCGAGGACCCGCTCAACCATCCCTTTCCCACGCCCAGCGGCAAGATCGAGATCTTTTCTCAGGCGCTTCTGCAGCTTTACGACCCGGTCAATATTCCGGCCATTCCCAAATACGTCCCCGCCTTCGAGGGGGTGGGAGATTCGCGCCAGGCGGAATTTCCCCTTCAGCTCATCGGCTGGCACACCAAACGGCGCTATCACTCCACTCACGACAATAATGACTGGATGGAGGGCGTGGAGCCGCATAGGGTCTGGCTCCATCCGGAGGACGCACGGACGCGGGGGATCATCGAGGGCGCGCTGGTACGCGTATACAATGACCGGGGGGCCGTAGAGATCCGGGCACACATCTCCCAGCGCATTATGAAAGGCGTAGTATGTATTCCCCAGGGGGCCTGGTACACGCCGCGCGGGGATGGCGTGGATATCCGGGGATCCATCAACGTGCTGAGCACTTCCCGGCCCACGCCCCTGGCCAAGGGGAACCCCCAGCACTCGAATCTGGTGGAAATCAGACTGGCACAAGAGGAGTCCTGTCCATGAGCATACAGCATCAGACGGCCTTTTGCATCGGCTGTCGGGCTTGCCAGCAGGCCTGCCAGGATTATCACGACCTCCCCGCCGGGAAACTGCTCATGGAGATCACGGAGCGGGAATCCTTTTGCGGCGGGACGCTGCGCGTTGTCTATGAAATGGACGTCTGCCGTCAGTGCGGTCGCCCCGCGTGCCTGAATGCCTGTCCCCATGGCGCCATCTCCAGGAGCGGCCAGGGCGTGGTTCTCATCAGTGAGGCGGCGTGTACCGGCTGCGGCGCCTGTGCGCGGGCCTGCCCCTTTCACAAGATCGTGACGGTGGAGCGCGCCGGAAAACAGCAGGCGCTGAAATGTCAGGAGTGTGTGGAGCGGCCCGGCGGCAGGAGCATCTGCCAGGAGGCGTGCCCGCTCTCTTGCATTGAGCGGGTCGTGAGTACGGACTGAATACAGGAAATACAGAACTGGTATACCACGCCAGAGCGGAGTTCGCTCAGGTTTCGGGGCATATCGCTTGCGGCCTGCCGGGAGCAGAATCCCGGAAGGCCGCTTTTTGACGGAACGGGCCGCCCTCCCGTACCGGGAAGGCGGCCCGCAGATTCAGCTGTGCCCGTTCGTTTGTGGGGAAGAAATCACTCGGTCTCGACGGTGATGCCCTTCTCAGCGAAGAACTTGGCGGCGCCGGGGTGATAGGGGATCACGTTCTGGGAACTGGCGCTCTCGGCGGTCAGGCCCTTCCAGCCAGCATTGATGGCGATGACGTCATCGGCGCGGTTGATCACAGTGCTGACCAGGTCATAGACCACGTCGTCGGGCAGATCGGCGTTGCAGCAGAGGACGGTCGCCTGTGCAAAAGAGTGGACCTCGTTCTCAACACCCTTGTAGGTACCGGGGGCGATGACCTCCTCATGGTACCAGGGCTTGCTTTCGATCAGCTTGGCAACGGCGTCGGAGCCGATGTCGATCAGTTTGAAGCCAAAGGTGGTGGCCAGGTCGGTGAAGTTGGTGTTGGGGGCCAGGTTGCCGTAGCACATGGCGTCGATGGTGCCGTCCTGCAGGGCGTTCATCATATCGGTCAGGGACAGGTTGACCAGGCTGCCCAGGTCGTCCAAAGACATATCATGGGCAAACAGAGCGTCCTCAAGGTAGCCCTGCATCACGCCCGCGGTGGCGGCGACTTTCTTGCCGGCCAGGTCCTCAACGGTTTCAATGTCGGAATCGGGAGGAGCGATGATGTGCACGATGGCGCCGGTGCCCGGATGCACCAGGACCTGGCGGGTCTTGCCGGCGGAACCAAGAGACTCGAAGTCGCCGGTGCCATTATAGGCCTGGAGGCTGACATCCAGTCCGGTGGTGCCAAAATCGACCTCGCCGGCCGCCAGAAGACGGGCGTTTTCGGTAGAGCCGGTGGTGCCCTCGATGGCGAAGTTATAGAAGCCGGGCAGATCTTTGCTCACCAGGTCAACGATGCCGCTGTAGGTGGTGTACTGCTGGCCGGTCAGAGGGCCGCAGGCAATGCGGACGACCGTGGGAGAGGCGGGAGGCGTGCGGGTGGGCTCCTCGTTGGGATCAGAGCTGGGGGTGGCGGAGGCTGGGGCCTGGGTCTGGGTGCTGGGGCTTTGGGTGGGGCCGGCGGCAGGCTCGCCGCAGGCGGTCAGGGCGAACACCATGACCAAGGCCAGAAGCAGGGCAAACAGGCGAAACGTTTTTTTCATTTCTGGTGCTCCTTTCACATTGTTGTTAGGATATTTATTCTAAAGCGCACAGCGCTCAAGAAGCGGGGACGGGCGCGGGAGGATCGGATCTGCGGTGGAAGACTTTGCCGGAGATGGCCTCCAACGCGAATAGGGCGATGCCGATTACGTCGGTCCACAGCCCGGGGACGATGAGCAGCAGTGCGCCCACGATGAGCACCGGCCGCTCAAACCATGTCAACTTCCAGTGCAAAAAGAACCCTTCGAAACCGGCGCCCAGCAGATAGACTCCCAACAGGGCCGTGATCAGGCACTGCAGGATCTCCAGGATGCCGCCCTCCATCAGCAACACTGGGTTGTAGACGAACATAAACGGAATGATAAAGGCGCAGATGGCCAGTCGGAAAGCCCGGAAGCCCGTCTTGTTCGGGTTGCATCCCGCGATGGCGGCGGCTGCGTAGGCGGCCATGGCCACAGGGGGCGTGATGGAGGAGATGCAGGCGAAGTAGAAAATGAACATATGGGCAGACACAACGGGGACATTCAGCTTCGTCAGGGTGGGGGCCACCAGAGCGGCCAACACCAGATAGGCGGCGGTAGTGGGCACACCCATGCCCATGATGAGGGACACGACCATGGTCAGCACGAGCAGCAGCAACACACTGTGTCCGGCCACGGTGGTCAGGACAGAGGAGATACGGAAGCCCAGGCCGGACCCCATGATAACGCCGGAGATGATGCCGGCCATGGCGCAGGCCACGCCAACCGCAATGGCGCTCTTGGCAGTCTGCACGGGGATCTTCAGCCACTGCTCCTTGGTAAGCCGGGTCTTGGGGTCCAGTTCCACGATCACGAGGGTCAGGATCACGGTGTACAGACCGGCGCGGGTGATGGTAAAGTGGAACACCGACATACCCAGTACCAGGAAAACCAGCGGGAAAAGCTTGTAGAGCTCCTTCAGCATGCTCGACACACGGGGAAGCTGTTCCCGCGGCACACCCTTCAGCCCGTGCTTGGCGGAGTAGATATCCACCGCGAACAGCACAGACATGAAGTACAGGATGGCGGGGATGAGGGCGGCCTTGGCGATGGACGAATACGGCACGCCGATAAGCTCCGCCATGACAAAGGCGGTGGAGCCCATGATGGGTGGCATGAGGGCGCCGCCGGTGGACGCGGTGGCCTCCACAGCCGCAGCGTACTCAGGCTCAAAGCCATTTTTCTTCATCATGGGGATGGTGAAGGTCCCGGTACCGATGACGTTGGCGGTGGCGTTGCCGCTGATGGAGCCGAACAGGCCGCTGGCGACCACGGCAACCTTGGCGGGGCCGCCGCGGAACGCGCCGAAGATCGACGTGGCCAGATTGGTAAAGTAATCGCCGATGCCCGACACGGACATGATCGCGCCCAGAAGGACGAATATGACCACATAGGAGGCCGAGGCATACAGCGGGCTGCCCCAGATGCCGTTGGTCGTCAGATAGATGAGGTTGATAAACTTCTTCACCGTCAGGCCGGGCTGATTGAGAAAGCCGGGGAGATACTTCCCGTAGAACGCATAGAGCACGAAGATAAAGGTGATGATGACCAGGGGCCTGCCCATCTTTCGGCGGCACGCCTCAAAAATGGCGAGGATCAGCAACACGCCAAACACGATGTCCGCCGTGTAGACAATGCCGGAGCGCGCCTGGATCGCATCATCCAGAACGGTGATGTACACAGTGCCGGCCACTGCGAACAAGCCCATAATGATGAGGAAAATTCGGTCGCCGGTCTTTTTGCTGTCGATGATGGCGTTGATATAGAAGATCAACAGTAGGCAGCCCAGATGGACCGACTTTTGGGCGATGCCGGGCAGAACGCCAAACCAGGCGGTACACACATGGAATGCCACGAACACGATGGCGACTGCCAAAGAGATTTTCTTCAAAATCGAAATAGACCGTTTTTCTTCCATCAGGTTTTCCCCTTTCTCAATTCGGCCGAGGCCACCGGAGGGCGCTCGGCCTTTTGAGCCGTTTCTCAGGGCATAAAGACCAGGAACAGCCCCAGGACGCGGCGGCAATCCACATACAGCTTGCCGTCCTTGTGGAAATACTGCAGGTTCATGTCATAGGCGCGTTTCTCCACAAAGCCCAGGTGACAGCCGGAGAAGGCGGCGGCGACAACGGGCAGCTTCAGTCCGTCATTGCGGGGCTCGCACCCGAACTCGGCCACATAGGCATCATGGTCCACCAGCTGATAGGTGTCCAGATTGAAACCGGTGTCGGTGGTGTCCTTAGCGGCGTTGTACAGCTTGGTGATGGCCGCGTCGGCCTGCTCAAAGCGCTCCCCGCTATCGCAGTAGCCGGTGATGTAGGCGATCCGCTTGGCGCCGTTGATATGGGGGAACTTGGTGGGGTTCTTCACAATGAGCTCCTTGGCCAGATGGGTGGTGCAGCCAAAGAGAATGTCGGTAAAGGGCTCATAATCCTGGATGAAGAAGGTCTGATAGCCGCCCTCGCCCTCAGTCTCGCCGTAACGCACATGCTGCCAGAAGGGCTTGTTGATCTCGCCGACGGTCTCAATGCCGCCTTTGATCAGCGCCTCCCGCATGGGGGTGGGGTCGGTACCCCTGACGCTCAGCCGGTAGGAGTGGACCTTGGGCAGGTTGGTGGCGGGCACGGACTGGGTCAGCCATGTGATGGTCTGATTGAGCACATAGGTGCACAGCTCAAAGTAAGAGTTCTCGAAAATAAAGTGCACGGTGCGGTCGGTGTAGCAGTCGGCGGTGACGAAACCAAGACCGGTCAGCAGGTCGATGGGGCGGCTGCGGTGGGTCGTGGAGATACTGAAGTGGTCGATACAGAACGGAAGCTTCTTTTCTAACATGGTTCACCCTCCTGATTTTGAAAATCAATAATATGAATGGTGTTTGTCTGATAGATAAACCTATTTATATGGTGGGTTATACGGATTATACATCGGCCCACCCCCGCTGTCAAGCAAATAATCCACAGCGTCCCCCCGTATTTGACTGTTTCCTATCCGCCGCCCCCGTCCGGCGAATCGGAGGGGGGGCAGCGGGTCCGAACCGGGAAATCACTTCGCCATGCCGTGCTTGCGCGCCGCAGTCAGGAAACGGTCAAGCGCGTCCACCAGAATCTGGCGGGGGCAGGCCACATTGATGCGCTGGTAGCCGGACCCGGCAGGGCCGAATTCAGTGCCGTTGTCCAGGTAGAGCATACACTCGTCGGTGAGAAATACCTTCATATCCGCGTCGCTCATGCCGAAACAGCGGAAGTCACACCACACCAGGTAAGTGCCTTCCAGTTTGGTGACCACCACGCCGGGGAAGTGCTCGGCAAAGAAGTCTCGGGTGTACTCGTAATTGCCCTTGATGACCAGGATGAGCTCCTCCAGCCACTCGGCGCCGTAACGGTAAGCGGCCTCGTGGGCGACAGGGCCGAAGCGCTCGATGTGCATGAAGCCCTGGAGCGTCATCTGCTTCTGGAACTTGGCGCGCACCGCGTCGTTGGGGATGATGATGCTGGCATAGCAAAGACCGGCCAGGTTGAAGGTTTTGCTCAGAGAGGTGCAGATCACGCAGTTGTCGGCGAACGCCTGACCCAGTCTGGCATATACAGTATGCTTGTACCCGGGCTGGATGAGGTCGTGGTGGATCTCGTCGGCCACGACCATGACGCCGTACTCGTTGCAGATATTGCCCATCATGCGCAGTTCCTCCTCGGTCCAGACACGGCCGGTGGGGTTCTGGGGAGAGCAGAGGAAGAACAGCTTGCACTGCCTGGCTTTCTCGCGGAAATCGTCCCAATCCACGGTGTAGTGGCCCTCTTCATCGGCCACCAAGCGGTTCTCCACCACCTTGCGCCCGGTGTTCTGGGTGGCGCCGGTGAAATGGTGATAGTCGGGCGTCTGGATCAGGATGCCGTCGCCGGGCTCGGTAAATGCCCAAATGGCGTTGTACAGCGCAGGAACCACCTGCTCGAAGGGGACGATCCAGTCGGGCCTGATGTCCCAGTCATGGCGGATCTTCATCCACTGGCAGCACGCGGCGCGGAAGTTGTCGGTCAGGCGGTGATAGCCCAGCACGCCGAAATCAGCCTCGGACTTGATGGCATCGATGACACAGGGGGCGGTCCTGAACTCCATGTCGGCCACGGAGAGGGGGACGATCCCCTTGGGCGGCTTGTTGCCCTTGGAGTCTTTCATGATGCGGTACTTGCCGGTACCACGGATTGCGGGGTCACGATCCAGGATGGTTTCAAAATCGTACTTCATGATGATATCTTCTCCCTTTTTTATTCTACCTTAAGCTATAATAGGAACGCGACACTAAACTATCGTCTGCCACGAGTAACGGCAAACCTCCGGGAAGGCGAGCGGCCGTTGTGAGGATTTCAACGCCCATACAAAACGCCTTTTTCGGGTTTGATGCCCAGGATCTCGCGGGCCTCGGCTGCGGTAGCGATTTCGCGGCCCGCCAGGATACCCAGTTTCACGGCGCGCTCCACCAACTGCGCATTGGTTGCCAGTTCGTTCTTCCGCCGGTCCAGCCACACGTTATCCTCCAGGCCGACGCGGAGGTTGTCACAGCCCGCGGATAGGCCGGCCAGCATACAGGACATATGGGCCTTCCCGATGCCGGTGATGGACCAGGTGCTGCCCTCTGGCAGTTTGGAGATCAAATGGTTCACGGAATCAATATTGCCGGGCATACCGCCGGGCACATCCAGCACCAGTTGGTAATGCAGGGGACCCTTTAGAATCCCTTTCTTCAGATAATACTCGACGTTCCCCAGCATACCGGCGTCGAAAATCTCTATCTCCGGTTTAATGTCCAGCTCCTGACACAACAGGCCCAGCCGCTCCAGAAAAGGAGGGGTGTTCAGAAAAACGTAGCTGTTGGCCCAATTCAGCGTACCCGGGTCATAGGAACACATCTCAGGCCGGAGAATGGGCAGATGCGCCACACGCAGACTCTCCGGAAATTTAGTCCCGGAGGTGGTGACGTTGATGATGGCGTCCAGGCGGTTAGCCACCAGGGCCTCCCGGATCATGGTCACCACCTTGACAAAGCGCTCGGTCTCCATGGTGTTGTTGCCGTCGTCATCACGGACGTGGATATGGAGAATGCAGGCGCCTGCTTTCACCGCTGCGACGGAGTCAGCCGCAATTTCCTCCGGCGACAGGGGAACATACGGGGACTGTTTTCGAGTCGTACCGCCACCGCACAGTGCGCAGGTGATCATGAGCTTGTTTGTCTTCATTTCCTCAAAATCCCCTTCCTTCACGATAGAAAAGATTTTCCCAGGCCACTGTTGGTATACCACACTACCCCAGAATGTACCATGTCCTGTTCCGTATGTAAAGATACAAAAGCAAAATCGGTATGAAATTCTCTGTTATACCCAATTTTTGAGGGAATTTTTTGTGCAAACTGTCTGCTTTCTTTTTATGATTCCGCATGGTACAATTTGAATGGTATACCTAATTTGGCGATGTTCGCAGACACTTCGGAGCCTTCCCAGGCCACTCGGTTCCGTGTATTTGACCACTTTCACCCACCCACACTTCCCAGCGTTCTGGCGCTTTAACGGGATACCGCGGTTCTTGTCCCTACGACTACGCGATTCAGCAAATGTTTGGCAGTATGTTTTTCTATGGATAAGCATACTCAGAAAGAGGTTATCATGCTTACAAAACAGCTTTCCGACTTTCTACACGGCCTTACCTATCAGGATCTGCCCGGCCAAGCGGTGGAAGCCGCCAAGATGTGCATGGAGGATCTGATCGGCGTGGCTCTTGCCGGATCAGTCCAGCCCCAGGGCAAGATATGGCGCCGCTATATTTTGCAGATGCCGCAGCGGCGGGAGGCTACCATTTTGGACGGCCATCTGGGCAGTGCCCTTTGTGAGAACGCCGCCGCCCTGAACGCCGCCTACGCCCATGTTCTGGACATGGATGACGTGAATAATTCCTCTATCACCCATATGGGCGCCGTCACCATTCCCGCAGCCCTGGCTGTGGGGCAGAAATATCATCGCTCCGGGCGCGAGGTCCTCACCGCCATCGCCGCGGGATATGAGGCTGGCGCCCGCATCGGGGAGGCCATCAATCCCGGCGCCTATCATTATTGGCATACCACCGGCGTGGTGGGGAGCTTTTCCTCCGCCGTTGCCGCCGGCAGGCTTCTGCGGCTGGACGCCGGGCAGTTTCTGAACGCCTTTGGCTCCGCCGGCACCCAGTCCGCCGGCCTGTGGCAGTTTATCCAGGACGGCGCCATGAGCAAGACCCTCCACACTGCCAATGCCACCATGGCCGGCATCCGTTCGGCGGAACTGGCCGCCCTGGGTTTTACCGCCGCGCAAGACATTCTGGGCGGGGAGCGGGGCTTTCTGGGGGCGATGACGCCGGACAACCATCCCAAGGCCCTGACAGATGGGCTGGGAAAGGGATGCTATAAGATCCAAACCAACTCTTTTAAGCCCTACGCCTGTTGCCGCCACACCCATTCGGCCAATTACTGTGCCGAACTGTTAAATAAGGAATTTGCGCTGGACCCGGAACGCATTGTTCGGATCATCGACTACACCTACCAGGTCGCAAAGGACAATGTGGATGTCCCCGCTCCCGCTACTCCCTATGGTTTCAAATTCAGCGTCCAATACTGCATTGCGGCCATCCTGCTCTATGGAAAGCTGACCGACGACATTTTTTCTGCCGAGAAGACCCATGACCCCGCCGCCCGCCGCCTTATGGACAAGGTCACTGTCGTGGTGGACCCCGCCCTGGAGAAGCGCTACCAGACCGATCACAACCAATGGCCCCACCGTCTGGAGATAGAACTGGACGATGGCACTGTGTTCGTCCGGCAGGTAGAATACCCCTTTGGGGACTTCAACAATCCCTTCACCTGGGATGACGCCCACAACAAGTTTTTCACCCTTACCTCCGGCATTTTGCCCGAGGAGGAGGCGGAACGGCTCATCCACCGTATCACCGCGCTGGATGAACTGGGCGATATCAACGACCTTTTTCCCCAGCCCTGTGCCGGTGCGGTGTAGGCGGCGCGGTACAGGATAGGCCGCGTGGATATGTCATCCATGATTCCCGCGGGCTGACCGCATCTAAACCGGAGAAAAGGAGTGCAGTTTATGAACCCCCATGAGGAACTGATCAGAACGTCGATTCATGGCGCCGTCATCCGCGCTGTTACGGAGATTTCCGCCGACGTCAAGGAGCTTTTGGAAAACGCCCTGGATCGGGAGACCAACGAGACAGCCAGGAGCATGCTCAGCTCCATGACAGAGAACCTGTCCATCGCCAAGCAGGCCGACAAGGCGGTGTGTCAGTCCCCCGGCTATCCCACCACCTGGCTGAGCTACGGCGATGAAAATATGCCGCTGTGCGTGGAGGAGGCCATCGGCGAGGCTGTGGCCGAGGCCACAAAGAAGGGCTATCTGCGTCCCAGCATCGTGGACCCTTTGACCCGCCACAACCCCGGCGACAATACCGGTAAGGGCGTACCCAATGTGGAGTACCAGTATCACCCCCGCCAGAAGTATGTGGACTTCATCATCAGCTTCAAAGGATGCGGCGCTGAGTTGGGCAACGCCATGAAGATCTTCACCACCGCCACCCTGAAGCTGGACAGGGACTTTGAGGGCCTGAAACGCTTTGTACTGGAGACAGCCGTCAATGCCGGCGGCAAACCCTGCCCGCCT
>CAYPEE010000039.1:0-12527 GCA_964409665.1 uncultured Oscillospiraceae bacterium | reverse complement strand
GCCGACATCCCCCGTTTATCCCCGGCGACCAAGTAGATCGCCCAGAACCAGACCGCCAGCGGCAGATGGGTACGGTGCAGGACAGTCCCCAACGTGACTGGGCTTTGACGATGGCACTGTTTACAGACATATTCCCAACGCCCGTGAAGCCGATAGCACCCGTTCCCTCCACACTTCGGGCAGACAAATCCATCCGGCCAGCGTTGCTCAAACAGATATGCCTCACAGGCTTCCCCGGTCTGAAACTGTTGCTGAAATTTCTTGAAGCTCATCCCTTTTTGCTGACTCATTTTTCCCGCCACCTTCCCCTGGTGCGGCTATCCTATCACTCCTCCTGCCCCATTCCCCGGTACTATATCTTGAACCTTATTGACTTGTCGCGATAATCACAGAAAGATATGAAAAAGCTGTTGAGTTCTCAACAGCTTTTTCGTTTGACCAGTTTCGTGGAGATCTCGATTTTGATCGGCTGGCTGTCCGGCTGGCAGATCAGTTCGTGGAGCCGTTGGACCGCCATGCGGCCCATATACTGTTTCGGCACATGGATGGTGGTCAGCGCCGGCTCGATGTAGGTACAGATCGGCATATTGTCGAAGCCGATGACGGCGATGTCCCGGGGGATCTGATAGCCGACCTCCTTCAGGGCTTTGGCGGCGCCGGCGGCAATCAGATCGTTGTCCGCGAAATAGCAGTCGGCCAGGGGCTCCTTCTGGGCCAGGAGTTCCTTCATATCCGCGTACGCCCCGTCCGCGGACGGCGCCAGCCGGTGAACGACCGAGCGGGAGGTGGACATCCCGTTCCTGCGGATGGCCTTGTAAAAACCGTCCGCCCGCTCCTCAAAATTGTTGATAGAGTAGGAGGAGTGAAGATAGCCGGGCTGGGCCTTGCGTCTGCGGATCAGGTAGTCGGTGGCAAGGTAGGCTCCCTTGATGTTATTGATGAGGACGCTGTCCACATCGAGTTCCTCAAAATAGTTGTCCAGCAGGACTACCGGCAGTTCCGACTTCAAAAACGGCTGGACATCCTGCGACTGCATTTCGGTGCCCAGGAGGATCAGGCCGCGACATCCGTTCATTTTCAGATCGGAGAACAGGGACGCGGGATCATCGCCCTCATACAAATAGTGGACGGTCAGATAATAGGGCAGCAGTTTACAGGCCGCGTCGATCCCCTCCGTCAGCTGGTCAAAAAACGGCGTGTCAGTCACCACGGCGCCGTGCTTTTTGAAAATGATGAAATACACCGAACCGCTGTTCTGGACCGGCTCGCCCAGTTTGAGTTTCGTATAATCATATCCATACCGATCCGCGGCGGCCAGCACCCGCTTGCGGGTGGCTGTGCTCACGCCGGGCTTATGATTCAGCGCCAGAGACACAGCCGCCGCGGAGAGATTTAGCTTCTTTGCCAGTTCTTTCGCCGTGATCGCCACTTCCATCGCCTCCGGGCCATATTATATAGAATTTAGTGAATTGAGTCAATATTATCTCAAAAAATACTTAATAATCTATTTTAATTTAGTTTGGACGGACGTATCATTGTCTCAGCAACACGAAAACGCGATTACCAGGAGGTTCTGTTATGGCAAACATCGTTTTAGGTCTGGCCCCCACCCGCCGGAGCATTTTTTCCGCGCCGGACGCGATCAAGTACGCCAATCTCACCCGGGACCGGCTCCGGGAGTTGGGCGTGGACTTTGTGGACATCGACGACATCAACAGCGAGGGACTGCTCTACGACGAGGACGACCGGCTGAAGATCGTGGAGAAGTTCAAGGCCGCCAAGATCGACGGCCTGTTTCTCCCCCACTGCAACTTCGGCACCGAGTACGAGTGCGCCCGGCTGGCGAAGGACCTGGGCGTGCCCGTTCTCCTGTGGGGTCCCCTGGACGAGCGCCCCGACGAGAACGGCGTCCGCCTGCGGGATACCCAGTGCGGCCTGTTCGCCACGGGCAAGGTGCTGCGGCGCTTTCGGGTGCCCTTTACCTACCTCACCAACTGCCGCCTGAACGACCCGGTGTTCGAGCGGGGCATCAAGGATTTTCTGGCCGTGTGCAGCGTGGTCAGGACATTCAAAAACATCCGCATTTTGCAGCTTGGCCCCCGGCCCTTTGACTTCTGGTCCACCATGTGCAACGAGGGCGAACTTCTGGAGCGCTTCAACATCCAGATCTCCCCGGTCCCCCTGCCGGAACTCACCGCCGAGGTAAAAAAGGCCATCACCGACGGCGGCGACGTTCGCGCCACCATGGACTACTGCCGCCAGAACATGGACATCCACGTCACCGACGGGCAGCTCACCAACGTGGCGGGCCTGGCCGTGGCCATGGAGAGGCTCATCCAAAAATATCACTGCAACGCCGGGGCCATCCAGTGCTGGAACGCCCTTCAGGGCGAACTGGGCATCATGCCCTGCGCCGCCAACGCCCTGCTGAACGACAAGGGCATCCCCATCGTCTGCGAGACCGACATCCACGGCGCCGTCACCGCCCTGATGGTGGAGGCCGCCGCCCTGGACGGCACCCGATCCTTCTTTGCCGACTGGACCATCCGCCACCCCGACGTCGAGAACGGCGAACTCCTGCAGCACTGCGGCCCCTGGCCCCTCAGCGTGGCGGGCTGCAGGCCCTGCATCACCTACCCGCTGGCCTTCGATTACCCCGGCGCCATCACCGCCGAGGCCAAACACGGGGATCTGACTCTGGCCCGGTTCGACGGGGACAACGGGGAGTACTCCCTGCTGCTGGGCAACGCCCGCGGCGTGGACGGCCCCAAGGGTATGGGCACCTACCTCTGGGTGGAGGTGGACAACATCAAGCGCCTGGAGGCCAAGGTGGTGGAGGGGCCCTACATCCACCACTGCGTGGGCATCCACAAAAACGTGGTGCCCGTCCTGTACGAGGCCTGCAAATACATCGGCGTGAAACCTGACCTCTACGACCCCGTCGAGGAGGAGGTCAGGGCGTATCTGAGAGGCGAGTAATATGGACAACAGAGAGCTGATCATCCACAGCTGGGACCTGCGGCAGGACATTCTGGACATCGTCGTCGCCGGGGGCGGCGGGCACATCGGCGGGGACATGAGCCTGCTTAGCCCTCTGCTGGTCCTCTACAAAAAGCATTTGCGCGTGACTCCGGAGACGGCGGACGACCCCGACCGGGACCGCTTCGTCCTCAGTAAGGGCCACTCCATGGAGGCCTACTACGCCGTGCTGGCGGACTGCGGCTTTCTGGACCTGGACGACGTGAAGGCCCGGTTCAACAAGCTGGGCTCCCCCTACATCGGTCACCCCCACAACGTCCTGCCGGGCATCGAGATGAACTCCGGCTCCCTGGGCCACGGCCTGCCGGTGTGCGTGGGCATGGCGCTGGCGGGGAAGATGGACAGGCGGGACTATCGGGTCTATACCATCATGGGCGACGGGGAACTGGCGGAGGGCTCTGTCTGGGAGGGGGCCATGGCCGCGTCCACCTACGGGCTGGATAACCTCTGCGCCGTGGTGGACCGCAACCGCCTCCAAATTTCCGGCTCCACCGAGGACGTGATCAGGCAGGACCCCCAGGAGGAGCGCTGGGCGGCCTTCGGCTGGCATGTGCTCAGCGTGGACGGCGACAGTATCGACGCGCTGGACGCGGCGTTTGAAAAGGCTAAGGTTCTCAAGGGCAAACCGACTGTCATCATCTCCAACTCCACCAAGGGCTGCGGCAGCCCCGTGATGGCGAACAAGGCCGCGTGGCACCACAAGGTGCCCACGGCGGAGGAGTACGAGCAGATCAGAGCGGACTTCGCCAAGGGAAAGGAGGCGGCCATCCATGACTAACAGGATCCCCAACCGTCAGGTCATCTGCGAGACCCTGATGGCCCACGCCGGGACCGACCGGGACATCGTGGCTCTCTGCTCCGACTCCCGCGGCTCCGCCTCCATGACGCCGTTTTTCAACGCTTTCCCGGAGCAGTCCGTGGAGGTGGGCATCGCTGAGCAGGACTTAGTGAGCATCGCGGCGGGGCTGGCCTCCTGCGGCAAAAAGCCCTACGCCTTCTCCCCGGCCTCCTTCCTCTCCACCCGCAGCTACGAGCAGTGCAAGGTGGACGTGGCCTACTCCGACACCAACGTAAAACTCATCGGCATCAGCGGCGGCGTCAGCTACGGGGCCCTGGGCATGAGCCACCACTCCGCCCAGGACATCGCCGCCATGAGCGCCATCCCCAATATGCGGGTGTATCTGCCCAGCGACCGGCATCAGACCAGGAAACTCATCGAGGCTCTGCTCCAGGACCGGAAAGGCGCCTACATCCGCGTGGGCCGCAACCCCGTGGAGGACATCTACACCGAGGACGACTGCCCCTTTGAGCTGAACAGGGCCAATGTTCTCCGGGAGGGGAATGACGTGCTGCTCGTGGCCTGCGGCGAGATGGTCCTGCCGGCCAGAGAGGCCGCCGCACTGCTGGAGGGCGAGGGCGTCCATGCTGCTGTGCTGGATATGTACTGCGTCAAGCCCCTGGACACGGAGACACTGCTGCGCTGCGCCGAAAAGGTCAGGGCCGTGGTCTCCGTGGAGGAGCACGCCCCCACCGGCGGGCTCGGCTCCATGGTGGCGCAGGTGGTATCCGGGCACTGTCCCAGGAAGGTGAAGTGCCTGACCCTGCCCGACGCGCCTGTGGTCACCGGTACCGGCAAAGAGGTCTTCGACTACTACGGACTCAACGCCGGGGGCATCGCGAAGGCGGCGAGGGAGCTGCTGTGATGGGCCGCTATGTATTGGCGGTGGACCAGTCCACCCAGGGCACGAAGGCGCTGCTCTTTGATGAGGCGGGCGTGATCACAGCCCGGCAGGATGTGGCCCACGAGCAGATCGTCAGCGACGCCGGCTGGGTCAGCCATGATCCGGAGGAGATCTATCGAAATACTGTGGAGAGCGTCCGCCGGGTGATCGCCGCCGGGGGAATATGCGCCGGTGAGATCACCTGTCTGGGTATCTCCAACCAGCGGGAGACCAGCGTGGTATGGGACAGGACCACGGGAGAGCCCGTCTGCGACGCCATCGTCTGGCAGTGCGGCAGGGCCAGGGAGTTATGCGGCCGCATCGCCGCCACGGGCATCGGGGACGCGGTCCGGCGGCGCACCGGCATTCCCATCTCCCCGTTCTTTCCCGCCTCCAAATACGCCTGGGCGCTGGAAAACGTGTTTGGCGCAGGAGAAAAAGCGGCGCGGCATGAACTGTGTTTCGGCACGATCGACGCCTGGCTGGTCTATCGCCTCACCGGGGGCGAGCGCTATCAGACCGACTACTCCAACGCCTCCCGAACGCAGCTGTTCAACATCCGCGCGCTCCGGTGGGACCCGGATATTTGCGCGGCGTTCGGCATCGACCCGGCGGACCTGCCGGCGGTCACGGATTCTGACGGGGACTTCGGGATGACCGACATCGGCGGCGTTTTGCCCCGTAAGATCCCCATTCGCGGCGTGCTGGGGGACTCCCACGCGGCCCTGTTCGGCCAGGGATGTCTGCAAAATGGCATGGCAAAGGCCACCTACGGGACCGGCTCCTCTGTGATGATGAACATTGGCGCCGCGCCGATCGAGAGCGGAAACGGCCTTGTGACCAGTCTGGCATGGAGATACCGGGGGCAGGTCCAGTACGTCATGGAGGGCAACCTGAACTACACCGGGGCGGTCATCCGCTGGCTGGAGCGGGATTTGGGCCTCGTCAGTTCCGCCTCCGATACTGAATCACTTGCCAAGTCCGCCCGCCCGGAGGACACGACCTATCTGGTGCCCGCGTTTACGGGGCTTGGCGCTCCCTACTGGGACAACGACGCGAAGGCGGTGATCTGCGGCATCACCCGGCTCACCGGCAGGGCCGAACTGGTCAAAGCGGGGCTGGACTGCATCGCCTATCAAATCGCGGACATCGTGACGGCCATGGAACAGGATACGGGACGCGGACTCGCCCAGCTTCGCGTGGACGGCGGCCCCACCAGAAACGGGTATCTTATGCAGTTCCAGAGCGACCTGCTGGATGCGGATGTGCTGGTCCCCTCGGCGGAGGAACTGTCCGGTATCGGCGCGGCATATATGGCGGGGATCACCATGGGGATTTACGACGGGGGGCAGATATTTGACCGTATCAAACGGATCAGGTACGTCCCCAAGATGGAAAAAGCGGTCCGCGACGCCCGCTATTCCGGGTGGAAGCGGGCCGTTGACCTGACGCTGCGATACAAATAACTCTTCTGAGCGGCGCGCCCGGCAGCATGGCGTTCTTCGGGAAGGCCGTCATCTTTACCATCGTCGTGTCAGTTACCTGCCGGAAGCGGTCCGAACCGTTTCCGAGGTAATATAAGCGAAACCCAAATTATTTAAGGAGGAACCTGAAATGAAAAAAGCAACTGCCCTGTTACTGGCCCTGGTCATGGCGTTCGCGCTGTGCGCCTGCGGCCCCGCCAATGAGGAAACCCCCGGAACCCCCAGCGAGCAGCCCTCCGGCGCCGTCACCGAACAGCCCTCTGAGTCCGGCGGGGAAAACAATCCCCCCGCGGCCGGCGGCACCATCATGTGGCTGTCCGCCTGGAATTCCGGCATCGGGTATGACGCCGCCATGGCCTACGCCCAGGACATCTGCGAGAAGTTGGGCTATAAATTCCAGGTCGTTTACGGCGACAGTTTCAATGACCCCGCCGGCAACCTGAGCGCGGTCCAGAACGGTATGACAAAAGATGTCGTTGGCATTATCGCCATGCAGGACGGCGGCATCCAGAACATCATGGACGAATACCCCGACCTGTACGTCTGCGGGTTCAACACCGACATGGCCGCCGTCTACAATGAGGACGGCGCCGCCCACGGTCTGTTGGAGAACGACCACTGGCTGGGCACTATCGTGGACGGCTACGCCGACGGCGCCAACATGGGCCATGATTACGCTCAAGTCGTGATCAACGGCGGCTACAAGAAGGTCGCCACCATCACCTTCCCCGGCTATGCCTTCCCGTCATTCCCTAAGGCCGACGCCCAGTTCCGCGCCGAGATCGAGGAGTACAACTCCACCGCCGCCGACGCCGACAAGATCGAGGTCGTAGGCGACGCGAAGGTTCTGGAGTTCGCCCCGCTGGACGAGTCTTGGTTCATGGAGGGCGACTACGGCGATCTGGACGCCATCGTGGGCTTCTGCGCCGGCATCCAGTTCATCTACCCCACCATGAAGTCCGCCATGGCCAGCGGCCTGTGTTCCGCCGACACCAAGCTGCTCACCTCCGGGTTTGAGAACGGCGCCGACATCGTCGCAGACATCGGCGGCGAGGGCGTGATCCAGTACATTGACGTCTCCCCCATCGAGAACATCGCGTGGGCCATCACCCTCATCGACAACGCCCTCCAGGGCAAGCAGTACGCCGACTTCTCCCCGGACCGCATCGACAGCGCCCGCTTTGTCATCGACAGCAAAGAGGACATCGACAACGTGATGTCCAAGTCTCTGTATGGCACCGCCGACCCGGCCAAGGCCCAGATCACCTTTGAGGACCTCCAGACCGTCCTCACCCGCTTCAACCCCGACGCCACCTACGCCCAGCTGAACGAGCTGTTCCACAGTGACAAGATCCTGGTGGACGCTCTGGCATAGTAAGAACCAAACCCACGGGGAGGCGGCGCTGCCGCCGCCTCCCCGTTCCCCCGCGGCCAGGCTGCCTGCGGAGAAACGGCGTCCTCCCGGAGCGGCGCCCTGGATCGCGGCCATTAAAAGGGGCCTTACAAAGTCAAACGCAGCGGCATAATAGCCAATTTGAGCCATCGGCGTCGCGGTCTGTGGCGCCGATCGCTCCAAAAGGAGGACAACTCATGAGGCGGCAGGCATTGAACCCATATCTGCCGGGTTGGGAGTATATCCCGGACGGAGAACCGCATGTCATTGGGGACCGGGTCTATCTGTACGGCAGTCACGACCGCTTTGGCGGCAGGTCGTTCTGCGAACTGAATTACGTCTGCTGGTCCGCGCCGGTGACGGATCTGGGGGACTGGCGGTTCGAGGGAGAAATTTACGACAAACATCGGGACCCCCTTTGTACGGGGGAAGACCGGTTTTTATTTGCCCCGGACATGGCAAAAGGCCCGGACGGACGCTATTATCTCTACTATGGGCTCGATTTTTCCGGGGTCGTTTCCGTCGCGGTATGCGACGAACCGGCGGGGCAGTATGAGTTCTATGGATATGTAAAATATTCAGACGGCCGGCTTTTAGGGAAGCGGAAGGGGGACCCCTTTCAGTACGATCCCGGCGTGTTCATAGACGATAACGGGAAAATATATCTCTACACCGGATTCTGCGCACCGGACCTTCCCTTGCCCAAGGCCGGGGATCTCTGTGAGGACAGGGGCGCCATGGTCGTGGAATTGGCGACGGATATGCTCACCGTGAAAACGGACCCCAGGTTTATCGCGCCCTGTTATGCCAACAGCGGGGGCACGGGGTTTGAGGGCCACGAGTTTTTTGAGGCCCCCTCGATGCGAAAGGTCGGCGGAAAATACTATTTCATCTTTTCCTCCGTCCATGGACACGAATTGTGCTACGCGGTGAGCGACAGCCCCGTGGAGGGGTTTGTCTACGGCGGAACACTGGTCTCCAACGGGGATATCTTTCTCAATGGGACCAAACCGGAACAGGCCGTCAACTACACTGGCACGAACCACGGCAGTCTGGCGGAGATCAACGGCGCGCTTTATGTCTTCTACCACCGGCAGACCAACCGCAGCCCTTTTTCCCGCCAGGGATGCGCGGAGCGGGTCACCCTTCTCCCGGACGGGTCAATTCCCCAGGCAGAAATGACCAGCTGCGGGCTCAATGGCGGGCCGTTGGAGGGAAAGGGCGGATATGAGGCCCGGATCGCCTGCAATCTGATGAGCGCGCAGGGGGCGGCGGCCTATGAAATGGGCGGCGTGATCAGTCCGGTTCACCCGTACTTCACCCAGGAGAACGTACCGGGCGGGGAACCCGTCCAGTATATCGCGAATATGACGCACGGAGCTGCGGCGGGTTTTAAGTATTTCACATTTGCGGGGGCCCGCCTGCTGTCCGTGTGGCTGCGGGGGGACGGGCGCGGCCAGTTTATCTTGACGGCCGGAGCGGACGGGCCGGAGGCGGCGCTGATTTCCGTAAAACCCGCAGAGGAATGGACAAAATATACCGTCCCGCTGACTGTTCCGGACGGAACCGCGCAGCTTCGCTTTACGTTTCGCGGCAAAGGCGCGGTGGATTTCCTTCAATTTGAGTTTAAGTAGGTGGCAATATGAAAATCGAGAAAATAAAACTTTACGAGGATCGGGAAGACGTAACTCTGACCTGCTATGTCATTGACGATTCCCCGGAACTTCTGGACGGAAAAGTCCGTCCGGCTGTCCTGATCTGCCCGGGAGGCGGCTACTTTACCTGTTCGGACAGAGAGGCGGAACCTGTGGCGCTGCGCTTTGCCGCCATGGGCTATCATGCTTTTGTCCTTCGCTACTCGGTCTATTTGGAGGGAGCGCCCGGCATACCTGATTTCAGTTCCAGCCTCGGCAACAAACCGGAACTTCAATATCCGACGCCAATGCTGGAGATCGGCAGAGCGATCCGTCTGATCCGTGAACACGCGGGCGAGTGGCTCGTGGATGAAAAGAGGATCGCCCTGTGCGGTTTCTCCGCCGGCGGACACAACGCGGCGATGTTCGCCACAAAATGGCATACCCCTGTGTTCGCGGACGCGCTGGGCGGAGACCCGGAAATGTACCGCCCCGCGGCGCTCATTCTGGGTTACGCGCTGACGGATATGGTCTATATGGATGAAACGGTGAATACCCGGGACGCCATGAAAGTGGAGTATTTCGACGGCATGAACGAGGCGTATGTGGGGATCGCCCGGCCCCCTCGGGCGATCCTGGAGGAGATCAGCCCGGCGCGGAATGTGACGGAGCATATGCCGCCCACCTATATCTGGGCAACCGCGGCGGACACGCTCGTGCCGGTTCAGCACTCCCTGCGTATGGCCCACGCCCTGGCGGACCACAAAATACCCTTCGAGCTGCACATATTTGAAGAGGGCGAGCATGGACTGGTCCTCGCCGATCAGTCCTCCGCGAGGGCAATGTCGGAGACCGCGCCGGACGCCCGCAAATGGGTCCCCCTGGCGGCGGCGTGGCTGGAAAAGCGCCTTGCTCTGGATCTGCCCGACATCTCGGACTTTGAGCGCTCCCTGCTGGAGATGGAGCAGCGCTTTGAGGAGCGGTAGGGGCGCCGCGGACACGGGACCTTACAACCTGATTCAAATTCAAGGGAGAGAGCGCTATGAAACGAAATGAACTTTTATCCCGGCTCGGATACCCGGTCCCGCCGGCCTCCGTGATGCGCATTATCGTAGACACCGACGCCAAGAACGAGGCGGACGATCAGTTCGCCGTCATGCACCACCTGCTGTCCCCCTGTCTGGATGTGCGGGGCATAATCGCCGCGCATTTTGAAAGCAAGGCCGGAACCCCCGGCGAAACGATGGAGATGAGCTATCAGGAGATTTGCCGTCTCATGAAACTTGCCGAGATCGATGACATACCGGTTTTCCGGGGGTGCCGGCTGCCGCTGAAAGATATACACGATGCGCCGGACAACGAGGGCGTACAGTTTATCATCGAGGAGGCGCGGAGGGAGAGCGATCGGCCGCTCTATATCGCCGTGCAGGGCGCGATGACAAACGTGGCGGCGGCGATCAACCGCGCCCCCGACATCGCCTCTAAACTCACTGTGATATGGAACGGCGGCGGGCCGTACCCTCAGGGGCACCTTGAGTTCAACCTGATGCAGGATATAGACGCGTGCCGCGTTCTGCTGAACAGTGCGGCTGCGGTTTGGCAGATCCCGCAGGACGTATACGCCAAATTTGAAGTGACCCTCGCGGAACTTGCCTACAAAGTGCGGCCGTGCGGCCCGCTGGGGAAATACCTCTTTGACCAGCTGGTGGAGGAAAACGCCCGTGAGTATGACCCCAATTTCCTTTTGCGTACCGGCGAGAATTGGACGCTTGGCGATAACACAACCGTCGCCGCATTGCTCGAAAACCGTTACAGGGGAAACTGGTATGAGAGAACGGCCCCGTCTATCAATCAGGACATGACCTATGCAGAGAATCCCAATGGGAAAATCATTCGCGTCTATCGCGGCCTGGATGTTCGGGCGGCCCTGGAGGACTTTTTCTGCAAGCTGAAGCTGGCCTATCCACAGGGAACGTGAGAACGGCGGGACTTCTTCCTGCAGCGGCCCTGGCGCCTCCGCCGTCAGGCCGCTACGGACGGACGGGGAGGGCGGCGTCCGGGAACTGACCGCAGACTGCGACAGGTCCCATGATGCGATTGACGACGGCGGATGGAGCGTGCCCGGGCGCGGTGTGGTTGCCCATCCTCTCCCTGCGCCGGGAGGACGCCGACCGGCTGAGGTACAACAGCGCCGACGGCAGGTCCGGCTTCCTCGCCAAGGATGGCCTCGACCAGATCAGGTCCATACTGGCGCGTGAGTTCCCGGTGGGCGACCTGGTTCGGTGTGTCTCCCGGCTGCTCCACCACATGGGCAGGATCTTCCGGGAGGAGACCCGGCTGCCCGCCGCGGGAGTCCGCTTCACCGACAAAAAACTGCGGCAGCGGATCAGAAAAAAGAAAATGGCCATGGGCCACAGGGCCGATGACCATGAAAATCAGCAGATGATGTAAACAGGCGTGCCCTGAGACACGCCCGTTCGCTATCTCATCTCAACAAATCCTAAAATCAGATCCACCGCTTCCGCGGTGATGTCCTCCGGAGCCTTTTCGATAAAAGCCGCGTGACGGCTTGCCAGGTCCAGCATCCGCGCCTGATCACACATCACAACCCCGTCCGTTTTCGTCCTCTCGTCCAGCCGGATGTGAAACGGGTGCCCACGATCTGTATGTGTGATCGGGCATACCATCGTCAGGCTGCTGACGCGGTTGTACAAATCGTTGCTCACCACCAACGCCGGACGTCTGCCTTTTTGTCCGTGGCCAGCCTGCGGATCGAAGTCCAGGTAGACAATATCTCCCTGTTCAAAGACGGTCACCATACCTCGGCCCCTTTCGCTTTGCCCCAGTCCACTTCGGGAGCGCTCTCGACTTTCTCAATTTCCTCCACTGGCCGGCCATAGAACTCTGTCAGCCGCTCTTCCAGGGAACGGTGCCGCACAGGAGAGGCCCTTTTGATGCGGATGCTGTCCTTTTCCTGAACCAATTCCACCTGATCGTTCTCGCGCAAGCCGAGAGACTCCAGCAAAACCTTGGGAATCCGAAGTCCTTGACTGTTGCCCCATTTTTGAATCGTAGCGTACATGGTAAGCACCCCCCGCACTCAGTATATACGAAGTATAAACGAATGTCAACAATCAATTCATCGTGTTTCCCCGAAAACTGTGTAGGTTTACAATAGAAGTTAGACAAGTGGGGAAAGGGCAGGTGAAGGAACCGGCCACATCGGTTAAAGTTGAGTTACCACGTCACAACGAAC
>CAYPEE010000038.1:0-12546 GCA_964409665.1 uncultured Oscillospiraceae bacterium | reverse complement strand
ACAGGCTCAGCCAGTACCCAGTGGAGGAATGGCACGGCGGCAAAATCCATCGCATCCGCCCAAATGTCCTCCACCTCACGCGAGGGCAGATCTTTGAAATTGAGGGACACACCTTATGAGTGACGTCAGTGAAGATGAAATTATCTCCCGAACCCATCGCAATGCCATGATCACCCTTAAAGAGCGGTTGACTGCGGCAAGGACGGAATGCGCCAAAGCTACGAAAGACTGCGACTCCCTGAAAGCGGAGGTGGTCAAGGCGATACAGGGCCAGAGCAGTTTCCCGATGGAGGTTTGATCCCGCTTATCCCCACCAAAAAAGGGACAGCCTTTCGGCTGTCCCTTTTTTGCCCCGTTCACATCTTGAAGTTGGCGGGAAAGTTCTCCACCGCCTCGCCTACGGCCTTGATGGCCCGACCGGCGGCCTTCCGGGCGGAGCGTTTTTTCTTCCGGGGCATCAGGGCGATGCCCGCCATCGCGCCGGCGGCCAGAGCCGTGCCGGCGATGGGCCACACCATGGATTTTTCCAGCTTCATATTCATAAGGAAGTCCCTCCTTCGCGCAGATAGTCTGCCCGGAGGAGGGAACTTTCATGCCGGTCCGGATTGGAAAGTATCACCAGTTCAGGCGGTGGGCTGGGACTTTCCCTTGTTCCGGCGCCGGGCGGAGGTGCGGCCCTCGGCCCTGATCTCGCCGGCGGCCAGCAGCGCCCGTTTGGTCAGGGCGGGCCCGATCAGTTCATACACCAGCACGGAGAAGAGGACTACGTTGCGGACCACCGCGCCGTCGGACAGTTCGGTGGCGGTGAGAGCCATGCCCAGGGCCACGCCGGCCTGGGGCAGCAGGGTGATGCCCAGATGCCTGGTGATGTTGGGATCGCAGCGGGTGAGCGCACAGCTGGAATACGCGCCGAAGTACTTGCCCAGGGAGCGGGCGACGATATACACCACGCCGATGAGCAGCACCAGCGGGTTGGCCAGGATGCGCAGGTCCAGTTCCGCGCCGGACAGCACGAAGAACAGCGTCAGAACCGGGGCGGTCCAGTTGTCCACGCGCTCCATCAGCTCCTCGGAGAAGTCGCAGATATTGCAAAAAACGGTGCCGGTCATCATACACACCAGCAGCAGGCTGAACCCGCAGTGGACGCCGCCGATGTCGAACTCCACCATGGACAGGCCCACAGTGAGGATCACAAAGGCGATGGTGATGGACAGGCGCTTGCTCCGGGAGCGGAAATACCGCTCCAGCCGGTACAGCAGCCAGCCCACCAGAGCGCCCAGGGACAGGGACAGCACGATCTCGATCAGTGGCTCCAGAATGAGCACCGTCAGGCTGAGTTTCCCGCTCTCCAGGGCGGTGGCGATGTCGAAGGAGGCGGAGAACAGCATAAGGCCCACCGCGTCGTCGATGGCCACCACCAGCAGGAGCAGGCTGGTCATGGGGCCTTCGGCCTTGTACTGGCGCACCACCATCAGGGTGGCGGCGGGGGCGGTGGCCGCGGCGATGGCGCCCAGAGTGATGGCGGAGGAGATGGAGATCAGCGAGGGATTGATGAAGTGGAGGACGACCAGGGCGGCGTCCACAACGGCCGTCGTGACCACCGCCTGCAGGATGCCCACGGTGATGGCCTGCCGGCCCATGTGCCTCAGTTGATCCAGGCGGAACTCATTGCCGATGGTAAACGCGATGAATCCCAGCGCGACCTGGGAGATCAGGTCCAGCTGCTCTACCTCCTCCAAGGAGTTGAAACCGATGTTAAAAAGATTCAGCCCGCCAATAAAAAAGGGCCCCAACAGCAGTCCGGCCACCAGGTAAGCGGTGACGTCCGGCAGATGGAGCACCTTTGCCAGGCGGGTCATCAACAGTCCCCCCGCCAGGGACACAGCCAACTGTATCAGGATCTGCATATTGACACCTCTTTCTTGGGTCAGAATTATTTTAATTCGGTCTGCACAAAAAAACAAGCGGGATATTGGTGAAGTTTTACCGGAAATATCGGGCCTTTTTCGTCCTTTTGATGGGAAAACCGGACGGCGACCCCTCATTCCCCGTTTCCCGTTCCGCCTCCCCCCTCGCCCCGGCGCTTTTCCCTCATGCGGTCCGACCGGCCGGCCTCCCCACGGACCCGCCCGTTCCGGATGCGGATATTCTTTCCCTGTTCACCGCCCCAAATACTCCACCGCCGACATGACCGCGTTGGCCCCGTCGGCGGCGGCGGTGACCACCTGCCGGAGCGGCTTTTTCCGCAGATCCCCCGCCACAAACAGGCCGGAGATGTCGGTGCGGCAGTCCTCCCCCGCAACCACATAGCCGCCCTCCCGTTTCAAGGGCAGGTCCCTCAGCCAGCCGCCGGCGGGCTCCACCCCCACGGCCAGAAAGACCCCGTCCATGGGCAACTCCCGCGTTCCCTCCGGGCCGGAGAGGACCACCGACTCCACCCTGTCCCGGCCCCGGATCTCGCTCAGATCGCTTTTGTACAGGACGGTCACGTTCTCTTTTGCCTTCAGCAGGTCCGCCCGGCGTTTGGCCGCCCGGAACACGTCACGCCGGAGGGCCACCGTCACGCTCCTGCACAGGGCGGACAGGAACAGGGCGTCCTCCACGGCGGTGTCCCCGCCGCCGACGACCAGAGTATCCTTTCCCCGGAAAAAGGCGCCGTCGCAGGTGGCACAGTAGGACACCCCCGCGCCGGTGAGTTCCCTCTCGCCGGGGACCCCCAGCTTTCTGGGGGAGGCGCCGGTGGCGGCGATGACCGCCTTGGCCCGGATGGACTCCCCTCCGTCAAGGGTGAGTTCTTTACAGTCCCCCAGTTCTTTTACAGCGGCGACGGCGCCGTGCCGGATCTCCGCCCCGAGTTCTATCGCCTGGTTTCGGAACGCCTCTCCAAGGTCGAACCCGCTCCTGCGGCCGGCGCCGGGGTAGTTTTCCACCTCGTGGGAAGCGGTGATCTGCCCTCCCCCGAATCCGTCCCGCTCCAGCACCGCAAAGTCCAATCCCGCCCGAGCGGCGTAGATAGCCGCGGACAGTCCCGCCGGCCCGCCGCCCACGATCACAAGTTCCCTCATGGGGACACCTCTTTCCGTCGTTTAGCTGAGAGTATTCTACCAATTTGGACGGAAAATTGCAAGAGGACGGATTTTTTCAAACATCTTGCATTTTGGTCTCCGTTATACTATAATATATGGCAAATTCTCCCCATCCCTCTGAGAATCGAGTTGATCGCCTTGAATATTATCATCGCCGGCGGCGGCAAAGTGGGCGGCACTCTGGCGGAACAACTGGCCGCCGAGGGCCACAGCGTCACCATCATCGACGTGAATCAGGACACCCTGGACCGGCTGAACGATCAGCTGGACGTGATGTGCGTCCGGGGCAACTGCTCCTCCCGAGGCGCCCTCATCGAGGCCGGAGCGAGAGACGCGGACGTCATCATCGCCGCCACCGACTCCGACGAGGTCAATCTGCTGTGCTGCCACAGCGCCCACCGGCTGGGCATTCCCCACTCGGTAGCCCGGGTGCGGAATACCAGCTATATGAACGATCTGGACTCCCTGCGGGGCGATCTTGGCATCACCATGCTGGTGAACCCGGAACTGTCCGCCGCGGTGGAGATCTCCCGCATCCTGCGGTTCCCCTCCGCCGCCAATGTGGAGACCTTCGCCCGCGGGCGGGTGGAACTTGTGTCCTTCCCGATCCAGCCGGAGGACTTTGTGTCGGACCGCTCTCTGGCGGAACTGTCCCCCAAGATCCAGAGCCTGCCCATCCTGTTCTGCGCCGTGGAGCGGGGGGAAACGGTGTTCATCCCCAACGGCTCCAGCGTGCTGCGCCAGGGGGACCGCATCTATATGGCGGGCACCCCCAGCGGTCTGCATCAGTTCTTCCGCCTGCTGGGCCGGCACGACCACAAGATCAAAAATGTGTTCATCGTGGGCGGCGGACGCATCGTATTCTACCTGCTGGTCCAGCTGGAGCGGCTAGGCATGAACTGCAAGGTGGCGGAGCGGGACGCGACCCGCTGCCGGGAACTGGCGGAAGTCTTCCCCAAATCCCTCATCATCCACGGGGACGGCACCGATCCCGAACTGCTCACCGAGGAGCGGATGTCCGCCTCCGACGCCTTCGTCGCCCTCACCGACCGGGACGAGGACAATCTCATCATCTCCCTGTATGCCCACCAGGAGGGGGTGCCCAAAGTTGTGGCCAAGTCCAGCCACCAGAACTACACCTCCATCGCCCGATCCGCCGGGGTGGAGTCGGTCGTGTCCCCCAAACTGACCACCGCCTATCAGATCCTGCGGTTCATCCGGGGCCTGCAGAACTCCAAGGGCAGCACCATGACCGCCCTGTACCGCATCGCCGGCGGCCGGGCCGAGGCCATGGAGTTCCGGGTCCGGCCCGACGACAAGCACCTGGGGATTCCCCTGAAAGATTTGAGCCGCCATCTGCGCCCCGGCGTGCTGATCGCCGTCATCGTGCGGGACGGCAACGTCATCATCCCCGACGGCTCCACCTCCCTCCAGGCGGAGGACGATGTGATCGTGGTGGCCCAGAACAGCGTCATCACCGATCTGGACGACATCTATGCCGCTTAGCTGAAACGCGGGGGCTGACTGCTATGAATTACAAATTGGTCGCGCGCATCACCGGTTTTACCCTGCTGATCGAGGCCGCCGCCATGCTGCTGCCGCTGATCGTCTCTCTGCTCTACCGGGAAAACCCCGTCCCCTTCCTCATCGCCATCCTCATCATCTGCGCGGTGGCGGTGGGACCGGTGACTCTTCTCCGCCCCCGGCCGGAGTTCTTCGCCCGGGAGGGATTTTTCACCGTGGGGCTCATCTGGGTGCTGTTCGGCGTGTTCGGGGCCCTGCCCTTCCGTCTCTCCGGCGAGCCCCAGTTCGCCCACTTTGTGGACTGTTTCTTTGAGACCATCTCCGGTTTCACCACCACCGGCGCCTCCATCCTCAGCGAGATCGAGGGCCTGCCCCACGGACTGCTGTTCTGGCGCTCCTTCACGCACTGGCTGGGCGGTATGGGGGTGCTGATCCTGACCACCGCTCTGCTGCCCATGCTGGGGATCAGTTCCAACTACCTCATCCGGGCGGAGAGCCCCGGCCCGGTGAAATCCAAGCTGGTGCCCAGGGCCTCCCAGTCCTCCAAGATCCTGTACGGCATCTATCTGGCCCTCACCGCGTCGGAGGCCGTTATCCTCCGGATCGCGGGCATGAACTGGTTCGACGCCGTCACCCACGCCTTCGCCACCGCGGGCACCGGCGGTTTCTCCACCAAGAACGCCTCCATCGCCGCCTTTCACAGCCCCGCCATCGAGATGGTCTGCACCGTGTTCATGCTGCTGTTCTCCATCAACTTCGCGGTGTACTTCCTCATCCTCACCCGCAGGGCGAAACAGGCCCTCAAGAGCGACGAGCTGCGCTTCTTCCTTGGGATCGTGATCCTGGCCACCGCCGCCATCGCCTGGAATCTGCGGGATTACTACTCGTCCGTCTGGGAGTGCCTGCGGTACGCCGTGTTCCAGGTGGCCAGCGTGATATCCACCACCGGCTTTGTGTCGGCGGATTTCGATTTGTGGCCGTCGCTGTCCAGGGTCATCCTGATCGTGCTCATGTTCGTGGGGGCCTGCGCCGGCTCCACCGGCGGCGGCATGAAGTGCTCCCGCATCCTGGTGCTGTACCGCTCCGCCAAGCGGGAGGTCCGCTCCATCGTCCACCCCCGCGCGGTGGAGGTGGTCCGGCTGGACGGCGCTCCCCTCTCCGAGCGGACCCTCCAGACCACCCAGTGCTATTTCATCGTCAACATCTTTCTGGTGTTCTGTATGGCCATGGTGGTCGGGCTGGACAACTTCTCCTTCGGCACCACCCTCACCGCCGTCATCACCTGCATCAACAACGTGGGCCCCGGCCTGGAGGCGGTGGGCCCCACCTGCAACTTCTCCGCCCTGTCGGCCCTGAGCAAACTGGTGCTGTCCTTCGCCATGGTGCTGGGCCGGCTGGAGATGTACCCCATCCTGGTGCTGTTCAGCCGCAGCGCATGGAAGCGCTCCTGATAAATGCCGGAGGGCGTCCGCGTTACGCGCGGACGCCCTCTTTTTGCGCCTTCCCGGCCTGTTTGGATAATTTTCGCCGCTCCATCCAGTCCTTCAGCAGATAGAGGGCCTCCGGCGACAGCAGCAGCAGCGCCGGCAGGTTTGGAATGGCCAGCAGGCCGTTGAGCACGTCCACCAGCTCCCACACGGCGGAGACGTTCCCCACCGCCCCCAGCACGATGCAGACCGGGAACAGCAGACGGTAGGCGGCCATCACCCACCGGGAGGATGTCAGGGTCTCCAGGCCCCGCCTGCCGTAGTACCCCGCGCCGAGGATGGAGGTGAAGGCAAACAGGACCAGGCACACCGACACCAGCCATTTCCCCGTCTCACCGTATAGGGTGGCGAACCCCGCCGCGGTCAGCGGAGCGCCCACCATTCCGGCGGGCACGGTCCCGCTTCGGATCATCTCCATAGCGGCGGCGGGGTCGTACACCCCGGAGGTCAGAATCACCAGGGCGGTGACGGTACACACCACTAAGGTGGCGAAGAACACCTCAAAGATGCCCCACATCCCCTGTTGGGCGGGCTCCTCCACGTCGGCGCAGGCATGGGCGATGGCCGACATTCCCAGCCCCGCCTCGTTGGTGAACACCCCTCTTGCCACCCCGTACCGCAGGGCCAGCCACATACCGTAGCCCCCCGCCGCCGCCCGGACGTCGAAGGCATAGGTGAAGATCATCCGGAACGCCCCCGGCACCGCCTGCCAGTGGGATGCGATGACCAGCGTCCCGCCGCCGATGAACAGCAGGGCCATGGCGGGGGTGAGCAGCTCGCTGAGCCGCCCCACCCGCCGGATCCCTCCCGCCAGCACCAGAGAGGTCACCGCCGCCACGGCGAGCCCCACCACCAGCTTATTGCTCCCGGCGGTCTCATTCAGCGCGGCCGCGATGGAGTTGGCCTGGGCCAGGTTGCCCCCCGCCAGGGACTCCGCCACGCAGAAGACGGCGAACGCCTTGGCCAGACCCGGCAGGCGCAGGCCCTTCTCCATATACTGCATGGGCCCGCCCCGCCACCTGCCGTCCTCCCCCTTCTCCCGGTAACGGACGGCCAGGATCTTCTCGGCGCAGCCGGTCATCATCCCCAGAAAGGCGGAGAGCCACATCCAGAACACCGTCCCCGGCCCGCCGTAGAAGATGGCGGCCGCCACCCCGGCGATGGAGCCGGTGCCCACCGTGGCCCCCAGGGCGGCGGTCATCGCCTGGAACTGAGTCACCGCGCCGGCGCCCTGTTTCCTCTCCCGCCTGCGGAACAGGGAACCCGCCGTCTCCTTCAGCCAGACGGGCAGGCCGAAGATCTGAAAGAATCCGCTACCAAAGGTATACCACAGCCCCACGAGCAAAAAGGCCGCCAGCAGCGGCCCGCCCCACAAAAACCGTCCCAGCCCGGACAAAAAGGCCATGTCCGCATCTCCCCTCACGGGAAGGTATGCGGACATGACCTGATTTATGAGGGATCTACTCCTTCCGGGAATCCCGGTCCCCGGCCGTCTTCTCCCGCCCCGGCTCCTTCTTCCGCCACAGCGCCAGCCGGCCGGCCTGGTCGGGCAGGAACCCGATCCGGTTCAGAATGGGCAGCAGGGCGGCGTACAGCGCCGTCAGCATCACCACCTCGATGGGCAGCATGACGAGGTTCTTCAGCCCGTTTCCCGCCACGATGACCCAATAGCCCTTGGTAGAGTAGAACAGATAGGTGCCCAGGCTCCCCAGGAACACGTTTCCCACATTCGCAAACAGCTTGGCGAGGAAAATGCGCGGCACCGTCACCTTCGTCCGGTAGAGGAACAGGGCGTAGGTCTCCACCCCCAGCACGGTGGTGAGGATGTAAAAGGGGTTGTAGGGGCCGTCCGGGTGGAACAGATAGGTGATGGTGTCCTCCGCCACGCCAAACACCAGCCCCATCACCGGGCCGCACACCAGTCCGGCGGTGGAGCGGGCCAGCCAGCCCCAGGAGATGCTGATATTGTTCACCACCGGGATGGATCTGGCGTAGGACAGGGCCACACAGGCGGCCACCATCAGGGCGGCGAACACCATGACCCGCGGGGAGCGGAAGTCGGCTGCGGCGTCCCGCCAGTAGGCGGCGGAAAAGGGCGTTCTGTACAGGGTTTGGGACGATCTGCGCATAAAAAAGCCTCCTTTGTATTTTGGCAGGTCCCGGAACGGGACAATGCCGCACAAAGGAGGGCGCGTTGGAACACTCCGCCATGCGGCAGCGGGATGCGGAGGGCGCACTGCGGGCGCGGGACCCTTCGTCCGGCGGACAACTCCCCGTTCCGCCGGCACTTGCACACGCGCGCTCCTACTCTGCCTTGCCACTATCATACGATATGTGACGCGTCTTTGCAACTGTGGATTTACACAAAAGCCCCCCGGCGCCGCCGGAGGGCTTTGGAACACCCCTTCCGCGCCGGCGAGGGCGTCTCGGGGAATTGGGACCCGCCCCCCGTCAGAAGGGCAGGTTCAGCCCGCCGGTGAGGCGGGACATCTGACTGGCGGCGTCCTCGTTCGCCTTGCGCAGGGCCTCGTTGACGGCGGCCACGATCAGGTCCTGGAGCATCTCCACGTCGTCCGGGTCCACCGCCTCGGGGTCGATGGTCACGCCGACCAGTTCCTTCTTCCCGGACACCACGGCGGACACCGCGCCGCCGCCGGCGGTAGCCTCATAACTCCTGCCCTCCAGCTCCTCCTGGGCCTTGATCATGTCCTGCTGCACCTTCTGGGCCTGACGGATCATGTTGTTCATGTTCCCGCCGCCATAGCCGCCCATGCCGCGGCTGTTAAATCCCTTTGCCATGCCGATCTCCTCCTCTATAAACTGTCGTCATTCTACCGTAATATCGCCCCGGTTGCCGGCCAGGAACTCGTCCAGCGGGTCCGGGGGGCCGTCCGGCCCACGCTCCGGGGCGGAGGGCGTCCCGGCGGGCGCCCGGCCCACCCTGACCTCCACCCGGACGGGGCCGCCGGTGATCTGCCGCGCCAACTCTCCCACGCTCCGGAGGATGGAGGGCCTGTCCAGCATCGTCTTCACGCTGCCGTTCAGCGCCCAGAGGGTGAAGGTATCGCCCTTCAGGGACCCCTCCGCCATGGCGGGATCGCTCAACGGCGCGAAGTCAGCCACGGGCAAAACGCCCTTCAGCCTGGCCCGGAAGGCGGGCCAGCCGGGCCACTTCCCCGCCGCCTGTGCCGCCTGTGCCGGCGCCCCGCCGGGAGCGGTCCGGGCCGGTTCCGGTTCGGGCGCGGGGGTCGCGGCCATTGGCTGGACTCCGGGCCGGGGCGCGGGACCCGTCCCCTGCTCCAGCCGGGCGACGCGGGCAGCGAGGCCCGCCGGGGAGCCGTCCAGAGCGGGGTCGCACAGGGTGATCAGGCAAAGCTCCATGTCGGTGCGGCGGTTGGCGGACCGGGCCAGATCCGCCGCGGTGTTCTGGACCAGAGTGAGCATCTGCACCAGCCGGGGCAGTTCAAACCGGCCGGCCAGGCGCTTCAGGGTGGCGCCGTCAAAGCCGCCGGACAGCAGGGCCCCGCCGGTCCCTGGGGCGATGCGCCGCACCAGCAGGTCCCGCAGCAGGGCGGACAGTTCCCCGGCCAGGGCGGACATCTCCTTGCCCCCGGCGTAGAGCCTCCCCAGCCGTTCCAGGGCCGCGGCGGCGTCGCCGTTCGCGGCGTCCTCCAGCAGGGCGGCGGTCTCGATATTCCCCGCCAGACCCAGGGTGGACAGCACCCGCTCCTCGTCCACCCGGCCCTCCCCCGCGACGGAACACTGGTCCAGCAGGGACAGTCCGTCCCGCAGGCCGCCGTCGGCCAGCCGGGCGATGAGGGCGGCCCCCTCCTCCGTGAGGCGGATGCCCTCCTGTTCCGCCACATAGTTCAGCCGGCCCGCCAGCTGCTCCGGGCGGATGCGCTTGAAGGCAAACTGCTGGCACCGGCTCTTGATGGTGGCGGGTACCTTGTGGAGTTCGGTGGTGGCCAGAATGAACATCAGATGCTCCGGCGGCTCCTCCAAGATCTGAAGAAGGGCGTTGAAAGCCTGGGCGGACAGCATATGGACCTCGTCCACGATATAGACGCGTTTCTTCACGGTGGCGGGGGTGTAGACGGCCTCCTCCAGGATGGCCCGGATGTCGTCCACCTTGTTGTTGGAGGCGGCGTCCAGTTCCAGCACGTCCAGGATGGAGCCGTTCTCGATGCCCCGGCAGGCGGGGCACTCATTGCAGGGGGAGCCGTTCACCGGGCGCTCGCAGTTCACCGCCCGGGCCAGGATCTTGGCGCAGGTGGTCTTTCCGGTCCCTCTGGTGCCGGTGAACAGATAGGCGTGGGACAGCCGTCCGTCCGCCACCTGCCGGGCCAGCGTGCGGGTGACGTGCTCCTGGCCCACCACCTCGTCAAAAGAGCGGGGCCGCCATTTTCGGTACAGGGCCTGGTACATGGGCTCACCTCCTGGAAAGCCGCGGCCGTGCCCGTAGGGGCCGCCGCCCTCGGCAGTCCGCAGGGCAGGATAAATTGAGAAAGCGGGCCGCCCAAGGGGGCCCTACACGATAAACGATCCGGCGCGGGACAAGACCGCGCACCGGCCTTTGAAGGACAGAATATGCCCGGTAACCATACAGCCGGCTCAGGATCGGCAGCCCCACGGCACACCCAACGGTCCGCTTAGTGCTGCTCGGTTCCCCGCCTGACACGGTTCACGGGGCCGGGTTGCGCGGGACCGATCCATCATCGCTGCTTATATGGGGCAGACGGCACATCCTGCCTCCGGGGGCCGGAATTCCTCCCTGCTGTAGCGGGTTGCAGGTACAGGGCACCGCTATCTCCCCGAGTAGCGCGGCCTTGTTCCGCGCCGGAGCGCGAAATCAGCCGGGAATTATTGTACCACAGCAAAACGGTTTTCGCAACAGTTTTTCTCTGTCCGCGCAGAAAAAGCGGACGCAGGACCGGCTCCCCGGTTGACTTTTCCGCACCCGCTGTGTTAGTATAGTGGCAACATGGGATCAAAGGAGCGCAAATTCGGTATGGAACCCACAGAAAGAGATCAAACCAACCCCCTCGGCTATGAAAAGATCCCCGCGCTGCTCAAGCAGTTCGCCGTGCCCAGCGTCATCGCCATGCTGGTCAGTTCGCTCTACAACATCGTGGATCAGATCTTCATCGGCAACAGCCCCGCCGAGTACCTGGGCAACGGGGCCACCAACGTGGCCTTCCCGCTGACCACGATCTGTCTTGCCATCTCCCTGCTGTTCGGCGTGGGCGGCGCGGCCTTTTTCGGCCTGAGTCTGGGCCGGGGGGAGAACCGCAAGGCCGCCCGGTGCGTCAGCAACGTGCTGTATATGTCCGTCATTTTCGGGGTGATCTACGCCGTGCTGGTGGAGATCTTCCTCACCCCCCTGCTGAAGGCCTTCGGCGCCACGGCGGACATCCTGCCCTACGCGGTGCAGTACGCCAGCATCACCGCCATCGGGATGCCCTTCCTCATCGTCACCAACGCCATGAGCAACCTCGTCCGGGCAGACGGCAGTCCCCGTTACTCCATGATCAGCATGGTGGTGGGCGCGGTGATCAACACCATCCTGGACCCCATCTTCATCTTCGTGTTCCACCTGGACGTGGCCGGCGCCGCCATCGCCACGGCGATCTCTCAGGTGATCTCTTGCGCCGTCACCCTGGCCTATCTGCCCCGGTTCCACAGCGTGGCCCTCACCCGGGAGGACTTCCGCCCCCAGCCCGCTATGGGGGCGAGGATCGCCTCCCTGGGCACCAGCAACTGCCTGACCCAGCTGAGCATCCTGCTGCTGCAGATCGTGCTGAACAATTCGCTGACCCATTACGGCGCCATGACCGTCTACGGGGAAAACATCCCCATCGCCGCCGCCGGCATCGTGATGAAGGTAAATTCCATCCTGGTGTCGGTGTTCGTAGGACTCTGTCAGGGCTCCCAGCCCATCGAGAGTTTCAACTACGGCGCCAGGCAGTACGACCGGGTGAAAGCGACCTATGTGCTGGCCGTGAAGTGCGCGCTGATCGTGTCGGTGGCGGGCTGGCTGGTGTTCCAGCTCTTCCCCCAGGTGGTCATCGGCATCTTCGGCTCCACCGACGACCCGGTCTACATGGAGTTCGCGGTGCGGTTTTTGCGCACCTTCCTGTTTATGACTTTCCTCAACTGCGTTCAGCCCCTGTCCTCCAACCTGTTCTCCGCCATCGGCCAGCCCGTCAAGGGCGTGTTGCTGTCCCTGTCCCGGCAGGTGATCATTCTCATCCCGCTGATGCTGATCCTGCCCCTGTTCTGGCAGATGGACGGCCTGCTCATCGCCGCCCCCATCGCCGACCTGTCCGCCTTCCTTCTGAGCATCTTTATGGTGCGCCGGGAGTTCCGGATCATGGACCGGATGGCGCTGGAAAACCGCTGATACGCGAAACGCGGGGCCGGCGGCGCTGTCCCGCAAACAAAACAGA
>CAYPEE010000037.1:1406-12656 GCA_964409665.1 uncultured Oscillospiraceae bacterium | reverse complement strand
CCCGGATGGGAGCGGTCCCGGAATCGTTTGTTCTCAGCCCAGATACCGCAGGGGGTTGACCTGGCGGCCGTTGATGCGGATCTCGAAGTGGCAGTGGGGGCCGGTGGAGTTGCCGGTGGAGCCCACGCGGGCGATGGCCTGGCCCTGATACACCCGCTGGCCCACGCTGACTAAGAGGGAGGAGTTGTGGGCGTAGGCGGTCTGGGTGCCGTCGTCGTGGGTGATGACCACCAGTTTGCCGTAGCTGCCCTGCCAGCCGGCCCAGGTGACCTTGCCGCCGTCGGCGGCCTTGACGGTGGTGCCGTAGGGTACGCCGATGTCCACTCCCAGGTGGGTAGTGCCCCAGCGGTAGCCGAAGGGGGAGGTGATGACACCGTTCACCGGCCAGATATAGTAGCCGTTGGAGGCGGTGCGGGGTTTCTCCTTGGTGCCCTTGTAGATATAGGTGGTAGCGGCCTCCTTGAGGACCTGAGAGGCCACCTCAGTGCGCTCCTGTTCCACCCCGTTGAGATAGGTGACCGCGTAGGTGACCAGAGCCCGGCCGTCCTCGCCCTGCTCCTTCACCTCGGTGTCGCCCTGATACAGGCCGTCGGTCTCGATATATTCCACCGGGCTCTTGATAGTCTCCTCGCCCTGCTGGGAAGTATGGGTGACCACCGACAGGAACGGGACCTCCCGCTGCACCAGCAGCCGGTCGCCCACCCACAGCCTGTTGATATCCACCTCAGGGTTCAGGGCGGACAGGTCGGCCACGGTCATGTCATAGGAGCGGGCGATGGCGCTGAAGGTGTCGCCCTGTTTCACCTCATAGTACACGTCCTCCGCCCGGCGGGAGGCGAGTCGGGCCCGGATGCCGTCCAGATCGAATTTCGCGTTGGCGGGCGCCGTCACCGGGTAGACGGACACGTCCTCCACGAACTCATAGTCCTCGGCGCCCCCGGTCAGGTAGGGCCGGGCGGCGTCGGTCAAGGCCAGCTCCAGTTCCTCCCGGGTGGCGGCGCGGCCTAACTCCTGCCCGTCCACGGAGATGGCCCAGGCGTCGATAGAGGCGTCCGCCTCAACCTCGCTGAACAGGGCGGCCTCGATCTCCCGGGTGTCGGAAAAACCCTCGGCGGTCTCGGCGTACACGGGGGTGATGGTCACGTCGGCCCGGTAGTCGTACTCCTCGCCCAGGACGCCGGACATCTGCCGCTCCAGGTCGTCCACGATCACGTCCCAGTCCTCCTGATGTTCCAGAACGCCCCGCTCCACGCCGTCCACCTCCAGCACATAGGCACGGGTGTAGGTGCCGTTGAAGGCGGCCCAGCCGATGAGGACGGCCAGCACCGTCAGGTACAGCAGGGGGGAGACGGGGTGTCTGGCTATGGCGGTCCTGGCCCTCTCCAAGAAGCGGCCGGCCCTGTCCCAGGCGCCGGCGGTGGCGGCGCTGATTTTCTCCCAGCCCGCGTCGGCCCCGGCGGCGGCCTTTTTGCCCAGCCTGTGAAAGAGGTCTTTCAACCGGGCGCCAAACCCGGGCTTACGTTGTCCGTCCATCTGTGGTCCCTCCTCGCGCCGTCTGAGCGGCGGGCCGTTTCCTGAGTTGTAACAAAACCGTCAAAGTGGTTACAATTTGGTTACAACGTAATCCTACTCCATTTTTTTGCCGCCGTCAACCCCTATTTTGAATTTTTTCAATTCGCCCGGACTCTTGACAGGGCGCGGCCCCATCCATTAGAATAAAGTCGCCGGTTTCGGGAATTTCAGCGGGGGGAGAGATGGACCGTGGCCAAGTTCGACGGAGTGCTTTTTGTCACCGACTACGACGACACCTTATACGATCTGACCCTCTCCGTGTCGGAGGAAAACCGGGCCGCCATCCGCTATTTCATCTCCAACGGCGGCCGTTTCTCGGTGGCCACCGGCCGGGCCCACACCACCTTTACCCCCCAGATCCAACGGGAGCGGCTGGAACTCAACGCGCCGGTGGTACTCTCCAACGGCGCCGCCGTCTACGACTACCAGGCGGACAGATACCTGGAGCGCACCCTGCTCCACGGGGACACCCCCGCCCGGATCGAGGCCCTGTGCCGGCGTTTCCCCGATCTGGCTTTCGAGGCTTACCACGGGGAGGACATCTACGTCCACAACCCCAACGCGGTGACCATGACCCACCTGAAACGGGTGGGCGGCCCCTATACCTCCTGCCGCATCCCGGATATGCCCACTCCATGGAATAAACTCATTTTAGAGCAGGACGAGCCCTATCTGAAGGAGATCCAGGGAGAGCTGCTGTCCCGCTGGGGGGAGGACTACGAGGCCATCTTCTCCAACCGTTTCCTGCTGGAAGTCACCCGCAGGGGGAGCAATAAGGGCGCCATGGTGGCCAAAATCGCGGAACTTCTGGAAATTTCCCGGGAAAACCTCTACTGTATGGGGGACAATCAGAACGACATCCCCATGCTGGCCCTGTCCGCCATTCCCTTTGCCCCCGCCAACTGCGCCAAAGAGGTGAGGGAGTGGGGCGCCCGCGTTCTGAACCACTGCGACGACCACGCCGTGGCCCAGGCCATCGAAATATTGGACCGGCGCTATTGACCGCGCGCGGCAAAAAGGCCCGCCGTCTTCTAAGACGGCGGGCCTTTTCACGGTTCGGATTCAGGCGTCGGGATCAAAGGTGATCACGGTGCGCCGGTTGGGTTCGGTGCCGATGGAGTGGGTGGATACGCCGGGAAAATCCTGGAGGGCGGTGTGGATCACATGGCGCTCGTAGGCGTTCATGGGCTCCAGGGTGATGTTCCGGCGGTACTTGACCACCTTGGCGGCGGTCTTGCGGGCCAGCCGGTTCAGGGACTCCGCCCGCCGGGCCCGATAGCCCTCGGCGTCCACATGGATGCGGGCGCGGCGGCTCCTGCCCCGGTTGACGGCGTAGCTGGTCAGCTGCTGGATGGCGTCCAGGGTCTCGCCCCGGTGGCCGATGAGGGGACCCAGATCCTCTCCCTCCAGCACCACCTGATAGGCGTCCTCCGTCCTGGTGACGACGGGGACGGCCTTCACGCCCAGCTGCTCGAACAGCCCGGTCTGGAATTTGACGATGGCGGCGGACACCTCGTCGTCCGCCGGCTCCCCGGCGGGCGCGGCGGAGGGAACGGGCGCCGGCGCCTCGGCCCTGGGCCGAGGCGCGCTCTGGGGCTTTTTCTCCCTGGGCCTGCGCTCCTGTCTCTCCCGTTCGGGCGCGGGGACTTCCGCCGCGGGGACGGGAGCTTTCGCTTCTGGAACGGGCGCCTCCTCGTCGGGGGCCTCATAGGTGAGTTTCACCCGGGCCGGCACCGAGCCGATGCCCAAAAAGCCCGTCTTGCCCCGGTGGAGGACCTCCACCGACACGTCGTCCCGCTCCAGACCCAGCTGGAGCAGGCCGTGGGCGACGGCCTCGTCCTCGGTCTTGCCGGTGACTTCAATATACTTCAGCACGGTTCAAGCACTCCTTATTTTGAATGTTCCCCGTCCCCGGGGGCGCGGGCCTCCTCAGCGGCGTTCTCAGCGGCGGCTTTCTCCCCGGTCTCCGCTGCGGCGGCCGGCGGGGCCTTCTCCTCCCCGGCGGGAGGCCCGTCCTCCCCCTTCTTCCCGGCGGGAATGTTGGGGTCATGGTACAAGGTGACGGAGTAGCGGTTGGGGTCGTAGGCGCGGCCCCGGGCGAACTTGCGCAGGCCCTCCTGGCTGGCGGAGACATCGACGCTGGGTTTCGCCTTCTTGGGCTGTTTCTTGCTGCCGGCGGCCAGAGCGGCGGCCTTCTTCTCGGCGCTCTGGCGGCGGCGGGCCTTCTCCGCCTCTTTGGACTTGCGCTTCTGCTCCTCCATCTCGCGCTGCGCGGCCTCATAGTCCTTCTTCAGCATTTTGCCGGCGATAACTTCCTGGATCATCATAAACGCGGAGTTGGCGATCCAGTAGATGCACATGCCGGCGGGGAGGGTAAAGCCGATCCACAGGGACATCAGCGGGTTCAGCAGCATCATGATGGTGTTCTGGGACTTGTTCGCCGGCTGGTTCTGGCTCATCTGGTTGGTCCGCAGGGACACCTGATAGGACAGCAGGGACAGTCCGGCGGAGAGAATGGGCAGCAGGAACAGGCCCACGGCCCCCCACACGTCCCCGCTGGTGAACAGATCGGACTTCCAGAACATCAGGCTGGGGACCCTGGACAGGTCGATGCCGAAGAAGTTGAAGTTGATGACGAACATACCGAACAGGCCGGTGGTGGTGGCCCCGGCGGCCGCGGCGGCAGCGTCCAGATTACCGGGGGTCAGCCGGGGCGCCAGGAGCAGCTCGTTGGTGCCCGCGGTGGTAAAATCCGCCCAGCCCAGGGCGCTGGCCACCTTGACGGTGGCCTCCTCGGAGAGCATCATCAGGTACTTGAAGGGCCGGCGGATGATGGCGTACAGGGGCCACAGGATCAGCAGGGGCAAAAAGGACCAGCCGCAGCCGCCGAACATACTGGTGCCGCTCTCGGCGTACAATTTCTGGACCTCCTGATTGACCCGGTCCTTGTCGTTGCCGTACCGCTTCTGGATCTCCTGCACCTGGCCGGACAGGATGCTGGATTTGATCATGGCCCGCTTGCCCTTCAGGGAGAAGGGGAACAGGATGACCTTGATGATCAGAGTAAAAAGGATCAGCGCCACGCCGTAGCTGTTGAACACCTGGCAGAAGGTCCTCAGCAGCAGGCTGAACGGCGTCATGAGTATTTGCCAAATATCCATGCTCTGGCCTCCTATTGGATTCGGATTTTTTTCGGGGGCACGGGGTCGTAAATGATGGATTTCTGTCTATGGAAGGGATGGCACCGCATCACCCGCCACACGGCCATGACCCCGCCTTTCAGGGCGCCGTAGGTCTCCACCGCCTCCAAAGCGTAGGCGGAGCAGGTGGGGGTGAACCGGCAGCAGGGGGGCGTGGCGGGGGAGATGTTCTTCCGGTAGAACCGGATGAGCCACAGCAGCGCCTCTCTCATGGGATCCCGCCCTGTTTCCGCAGGCCCAGCGTGTCCGCCAGCGCCAGAAAAGACCGCTCCAACTGCTGATAGCGGCTGTGGGCGGCCTTGACCCGCGCCACAATGACCACGTCCACCCCGGTCCTCAGCTCCCCCTCGTGGAGACGATAGATCTCCCGCAGGCGGCGGCGGGTGCGGTTGCGAACCACCGCGCATCCCAGCTTGGTGGACACCGTCAGCCCCAGCCGGTTGCCCTGCCCGCCCCTCTGGCGGACGTAGAGGGCCAGCCGCCCGTCGGCGGCGGTCTTTCCCCTTTGATAGGCCCGGCGGAACAGGCGGTTTTCCTTCAGCGACACGGTTTTTTTCATTTCCGACCTCTTTTCCGGGAAACGGACACAGGGGCGAGGGATCCTCTCTCCCGCGCCCCGGTCTTCAGCGATTATTCCGTATCCCGTTTTTGCGGCATCAGTGGGTCAGGCGGACGCGGCCCTTGGCCCGGCGGCTGGCCAGCACCTTGCGGCCGCTGGCGGTAGCCATGCGCTTGCGGAAGCCGTGTACTTTGGAGCGATGACGCTTTTTGGGCTGATAGGTACGAAGCATACGGAATACACCTCCTGTTCAGATAGAGCGGCGGGCTCCGCCGCTGTTCCACAACGCCCCCGTCGGGGCGCGGTCGATTGAGTCAGGCGCGATAAGCGCAAACGGAATTATACCGTACTCTCCGCGGCTTTGTCAATGAAAAATTTCTTATTTTCTCCCGTTTTTTCTACGGGACACAGGGACACAAGATATTGCGGCCCCTTTGACCGGCTGTCACTACGAACGCCCTTCCCCGCCAAAATTCCGCTTTTTCCGGCCGGTCGCGGGAAACGACGCCTCATTAAATAGAGAGAATCGCGGAAAAAACCTTGCCTCCGCCTGAATTTTTTGGTATAATAATTTAGTTATCCTGACCATGAGAGAAGGGGGGCCCACCGATGAACTCCGCCGCCGACATCTGGGAAAAAGTGAAAAAACTGATGGAGGGCGACCTGACCGCCGTCTCCATCGACACCTGGTTCGGAGACGTGGAGGCCGTGGCGCTGGAGGCTACCCGCCTGGTGCTGTGCGTCCCCTCCGACTACAAGCGGAACATCCTCCGCACCCGGTATCTGCCGGTGGTGCAGAAGGCCCTGCGGGAACTGTTCTCCTTTGACGTGGACGTGGCCCTTCTGCTGCCCGGGGAACGGGACTCCTACCTCTCCAGAGAGGTCTCCGCCGCCGACCCGGAGGTGGAAAAGTACACCTTCGAGCGGTTTGTAGTGGGCTCCACCAACAAATTCGCCTTTACCGCCGCCCAGAAGGTGGCCGACGAGCCCGGCGGCTCCTACAATCCCCTTTTCATCTACGGCCAGTCCGGCCTGGGCAAGACCCATCTGCTCCACGCCATCGCCAACCGGGTGCGGCAGAACCGCCCCGGCTACCGCATCCTATACATCCAGAGCGAGTCCTTCGTCAATGAACTCATCGACAATCTTCGCCACGGCCGGGATATGCAGAAGTTCCGGGACAAATACCGCAACGTGGACGTCTTTCTGATGGACGACGTGCAGTTCATCGCCGGAAAGGACTCCAGCGAGGAGGAACTGTTCCACACCTTCAATACCCTGTACGAGCAGAAGAAACAGATCGTCTTCACCTCCGACCGGCCCCCTCAGGAGATGCTCCGGCTGGAACAGCGGCTGCGCACCCGGTTTGAACAGGGCTTGCCGGTGGATATCCAGCCCCCCGACTACGAGACAAGGGTGGCCCTGCTGAAAAACAAGGCGCTGGAGCGGGGCATCTCTCTGCCCGATCCGGTGCTGTCCTACGTGGCGGAGAACATCACCGCCAACGTGCGGCAGATCGAGGGCGTGGTCAACAAGATCATGGCGTTCCAGGAACTGATGGGGGTCCAGGTGGACGTGGAGACCACCATCCGCGCCGTGCGGGACATCCTCCGCTCCAAGGAGAACTTTCTCCCCTCGGCCGACACCATCATTCAGGAGGTGGCCCGGTTCTACGAACTGGACAGCGCCGCCCTCTGCGGCCAGAGCCAGAGCAAGGAAATTTCCACCGCCCGGAACGTGGCCATGTATATCATCCGGGAGATGACCCAGCTGTCCCTGGCGGAGATCGGCCAGCGGTTCGGCGGCCGCCATCACTCCACGGTGCTCAACTCCATCAACCGGGTGGAGAAAATGATGAAGGAACAGCCCGCGCTCACCGAGATCATCCGGGACATCACCAACGCGGTGAATTCGGCGTACTGACCTCTTTCACAGCCCACTTTTCCACAAATTTTCGGACTGTGCTGTTCATCCCCGCGGAACCGCTCCTTTTCCCCCGGTCCGCCGCTCCGCCTGCGGAAGTTCTGCGAAACCCATTTCGACCCATCCGCCCCGCCGATCTCAGGCCCTCCGCCGCACCTTCCACACCTTCCACAGCCCCTGACGACTATTACGACTTTATAAAAACACTCCCTCTCTGAGAGAGGAAAAAAGAAAGGAATCCGCCATGAAAATTTCCTGTGAAAAAGCGATCCTGCAGGGCGCGGTGACCACCGCCGGCCGGGTGGTGGCCGCCAAGAGTTCCATCCAGGCGCTGGAGGGCGTTCTCATCGAGGCCTCCGCCGGGGGACTCAAACTCAGCGGCTACAATCTGGAAACCGGCATTGTCACCCAGGTGGAGGCCCAAGTGGAACAGCCCGGCGCCATCGTGCTGTCCGCCCGGCTGTTCGGAGAGATCCTCCGCCGGATGCCCGACGACGTCGTGTCCGTAACCGCGCAGCCCAACTGCTCCGTCCATATCGCCTGCGGGGACACCGCATTCGATATCATGGGCAGCAGCGACGCCGACTACCCCGAACTGCCCTCCGTCGGCGACGGGCAGTCCCTCTCCGTGGCCCAGGGCGATCTGCGCTCCATGATCGACCAGGTGATCTTCGCCGTCAGCGACAATGAGAGCCGGCCCATCCACACCGGCGCCCTGTTCGAGGCGGGGGAGGACGAACTGACCATGGTGGCTGTGGACGGGTTCCGCCTGGCCCTCCGCCGGGAAAAACTGTGCGCCCCGGTGGGCGGAGCCCCCTTCTCCTTCGTGGTGCCCGGCGCCGCCCTCAGCGAGGTGGAAAAGATCTGTTCCGACAGCGACGAGCCGGTCACCGTCACCCAGGGCAGCCGCCATGTTACCTTCCAGATCGGGGAGACATGGCTGGTCGCCCGCCGTCTGGAGGGGGAGTTCCTCAACTATCGCCAGACCATCCCCCAGAGCAGTCCCATCTCGGTAGAGGCGAACACCGCCGACCTGCAGCGTTCCATCGACCGGGTCTCCCTGATCATCAACGACAAGCTGAAGAGTCCCCTCCGCTGCAAGTTTGAGGACGGGGTGCTGTCCATCACCTCTAGGACCGCCATCGGCTCCGCCTTTGACCGCTGCCCCGTCTCCGGGGACGGCAAGGGTTTGGAGATCGGTTTCAACAACCGCTTCTTCATGGACGCGGTCAAGGCGGCCCCGGCGGAACGGGTCCGGCTGGAGATGAACACCGCCACCTCCCCCTGTCTGGTGCTGCCGGTGGAGGGCGAGAGGGACAATTTCCTCTATATGGTGCTGCCGGTGCGGCTCCGGGCGGGGGAGTGAGAAAGACCCATGGACGAACAGCGCGTCAAAATCGGGACCGAGTTCATCAAACTCCAGGATCTGCTGAAGTTCGCTGGTGCCGCGGAGACCGGGGGAGAGGCCAAACTCCTCATCCAGGAGGGCCGGGTGTCCGTCAACGGGGAGGTCTGCGCCATGCGGGGCAAAAAACTCCGCCCCGGCGACAGAGTTTCGCTGGACGGCCTCACGCTGGTGGTAGAATGACCGTCAACGGCATCGCGCTGGATCTCTTTCGCAACTACGTCCATTTTGAGGCCGCGTTTCACCCCGGCGTCAACATGATCGTGGGGGAAAACGCCCAGGGAAAGACCAATCTGCTGGAGGCTGTGGCCTATCTGTCCTCCGCCTCCTCCCACCGGGCGCGGAACGACCGGGAACTGATCCAGAACGGGGCGGACTCCGCCTTTCTGCGGGCGCGGGTGTCCGCCCGGGAGAGGGAGTTTCTGTTAGAGGCGGAACTCTACCGGGGGGCCCGGCGGGTCCTCCGCTCCAACGGCGTCCGGCTGAAGGCGGCGGCGGAGCTGTCCGGCATTCTTAACACGGTGCTGTTCTGCCCGGAGGACCTGTATCTCATCCGGGAGGGGGCCGAGGCCCGCCGGCGGTTTTTGGACGACTGCATCTGCCAGCTGCGGCCCAAATACGCCGCGGCCCTGGCGGAGTATAAAAGGCTCTACCGGCACAAGACCCGCATCCTGCGGGACTGGGAGAAAAATCCCTCTCTGCTGGACACGTTGGACGACTTCTCCCTGCGGATGGCCCAGTGCGGCGCGGTGATCGTCCACTACCGGGCCCACTTCGTCAAGCGCTTGCTGGAGGCCGCGCCGCCGGTTCACGCCGCCTGTTCCGGCGGGAAGGAGCGGCTCTCCCTGCGGTATGAGACGGTCTCCTCCGTCACAGACCCGGAGGCCCCGCCGAAAGCGCTGCTCCCCCAGCTGCTGGCCCACCAGGAGGGCCTCCGCCGGGCGGAGATCGAGTCCCGCGCCTGTCTCTCCGGTCCCCACAAGGACGACGTGGCGGTGGAGATCGACGGCCTGCCCGCCAGGACCTTCGCGTCCCAGGGGCAGATCCGCACCGCCGCCCTGGCCTTGAAACTGGCCGCCCGGGACATTTTCCGGCAGGAGACGGGGGAGTGGCCGGTGCTTTTGCTGGACGACGTGCTGTCCGAATTGGACGCCCGCCGGCAGGAGTTTGTGCTGAACCGCGTCACCGCCGGTCAGGTGTTCGTCACCTGCTGTGAGGAGGGGGTTCTGTCCCGGCTCAGGGACGGGAAAATTTTTCACATTCAGAACGGAGCGCTGTTATGAGATATCTGCATCTGGGTCAATCAGTTATGCTGCCGGAAAACGCCGTCGTTGGCGTGTTCGATCTGGACAACGCCACCTGGTCCTTCCGCACCCGCCGCTTTCTGGAGCGGGCGGAGGAGGAGGGCCGGGTGATCCCCGTGGGGGACGACCTGCCCCGCTCTTTTGTACTCAGCCAGGAGGGGGACGGCCCCGCCCGCGTTCACATCACCCAGCTGACCTCCGCCACGCTGCAGAGGCGGGCGGAGGAGGATAATTTTGAATAACGCCGGTCCGTAAATTTCCACAGCGGCGATTTTTTTGGAGGCAATTATGGCAGACGAACGCAGCAATTTAAGCTCCGCCGCCCCGGTAGAGCATGAGTACGGCGGCTCGGAGATCGAGGTACTGGAGGGTTTGGACCCGGTGCGGAAACGCCCGGGTATGTATATCGGCTCCACCTCTGCCTCCGGCCTGCACCATCTGGTGTATGAGATCGTGGACAACGCCATCGACGAGGCGCTGGCCGGCTACTGCGACCACATCACCGTGGAGATTCTGGAGGGGGACTGTGTCCGGGTCACCGACAACGGCCGCGGCATCCCCGTGGACATTCAGCCCCAGACCGGCCGGCCCGCCCTGGAGGTGGTGTACACCGTCCTCCACGCCGGCGGCAAGTTCGGCGGCGGCGGGTACAAGGTGTCCGGCGGTCTCCACGGCGTGGGCGCGTCCGTGGTCAACGCCCTCTCCGAGTGGCTGGAAGTCCGGGTCCACAAGAACGGCCGGATCTACGAGATGAAGTTCTCCCGGGGCAATATCACCCAAGAAATGAAGATCGTGGGGACCACCGGTCACACCGGGACCGAGGTAACGTTCAAACCGGACCCCGAGATGTTTGAGACCACCGAATTCGACTATGAGACCCTTCACCGCCGTATGCGGGAGCAGGCGTTCCTGAACGCCGGCGTCCGCATCGACATGGCGGACCGCCGCCCCGGCCGGGAACAGGAGGAGTCCATGCGGTACGACGGCGGCATCCGTGAGTTCGTCACCTTTATCAACCGCAACAAGACCCCTCTGCACCCGCAGATCATCTATATGACCGGCGCCAGGGACGACTCGGTGGCCGAGATCGCCATGCAGTACAGCGAGGACAGCTACAATGAGATCATGGTCTCCTTCGCCAACAACGTCCGCACCCCGGAGGGCGGTATGCACGAGGAGGGATTCAAACGGGCTTTGACCTCCGTCCTCAACGCCTACGGGAAAAAAATGAAGATCCTGAAGGACGACGATAAGATCTCCGGCGACGACTGCCGGGAGGGCCTCACC
>CAYPEE010000037.1:0-1396 GCA_964409665.1 uncultured Oscillospiraceae bacterium | reverse complement strand
CCTCACCTGCGTCATCTCGGTAAAACTCACCGAGGCCCAGTTCGAGGGCCAGACCAAGGCCAAACTGGGCAACAGCGAGATCCGGACCCTGGTGTCCAACGTGGTGAGCGATAAGCTGGAGCAGTTTTTGGAGGAAAACCCCGCCGTGGGCAAGGCCGTCCTGGACAAGGCGCTGATGGCGTCCCGGGCCAGGGAGGCCGCCAAGAAGGCCCGGGAGTCCGTCCGCCGCAAGACCGGTCTGGAGGGCGGCCAGATGCCCGACAAACTCCAGGACTGCAACGAGCGGGACCCAAGCCTGTGCGAGATCTATATCGTGGAGGGCGATTCCGCCGCCGGCTCGGCCATCCAGGGCCGGGACTCCCGGTTCCAGGCAATTCTGGCCATGTGGGGCAAGATGCTCAACGTGGAAAAGGCCCGGGCGGACAAGATCTACGGCAACGACAAACTCTATCCCATGATCGTGGCTTTAGGCGCCGGCATCGGGGACGAGTTCAATATCGACAAACTCCGCTACCACAAAATAATTATCATGGCCGACGCCGACGTGGACGGCGCCCACATCCGCACTCTGCTGCTGACCTTCTTTTTCCGCTATATGCGGCCCCTCATCGAACACGGCTATGTCTACTCCGCCGTGCCGCCTCTGTACAAGCTGACAAGGGGCAAGACCACCCGGGTGGCCTACTCCGACCCGGAGCGGGACGCCCTCTCCGCCGAGATGCGGGCCGACAACCCCAACGCCAAGGTGGAGATCAGCCGGTTCAAGGGTTTGGGCGAGATGGACCCCCATGAGTTGTGGGAGACCACCATGGACCCGGAGCGCCGGTCCCTGCGCCGCATTACGCTGGCGGACGCGGTGGCCGCCGATCAGGTGTTCACCGTCCTCATGGGGGAGCAGGTGGAACCCCGCAAGGAGTGGATCGAGCGGAACGCGGAATACGCCGCCAATCTGGACTACTAAAGAGGTACCCAAATGGCACACAACAGAGATTACAAACCTGAGGATATCGCCTTTCCCGACCAGGTTATCACCGAGTCCGAACTGGTGGGGGAGATGGAGAAGTCCTATATCGAATACGCCATGTCCGTCATTGTGGGGCGGGCGCTCCCCGACGTGCGGGACGGCCTGAAACCCGTCCACCGCCGCATTCTCTACACCATGTACGAGAGCGGCCTCACCTCCGACAAGCCTTTCAAAAAGTCCGCCACCTGCGTGGGCGACGTGCTGGGCAAGTACCACCCCCACGGCGACGCGTCGGTGTACGACGCCATGGTCCGTCTGGCCCAGAACTTCTCCATGCGCTATATGCTGGTGGACGGCCACGGCAACTTCGGCTCGGTGGACGGCGACCCCCCGGCGGCCTATCGGTACACCGAGGCGAGGATGTCCAAGATC
>CAYPEE010000036.1:0-12868 GCA_964409665.1 uncultured Oscillospiraceae bacterium | reverse complement strand
TCGCTGTCCTCCAGCATATCGATGAGTTTCTCCATGTTGGCGATGTCCTTCTCGTCGGTGAGGGCGACGTAGTTCTGGGGCACCATCTCCACCCTAGCGGAGAGGAAGGAGTAGCCCTTGTCCTCCATGGCGGAGAGGACGGCGGGGAAATCGTCGGGGGAGGTGTAGACGGTAAACACCTCGTCCTCCGGCTCGAAGTCTGCGGCGCCGCACTCCAGAGCGTCCATCATCACGGTGTCCTCGTCCAAATCCTCTTTCTCGATGACCAGAACGCCCTTCTGGTCGAAAGACCAGGACACGCAGCCGGTGGCCCCCAGATTGCCGCCGAACTTGTCGAAGTAGTGGCGCACGTCGGAGGCGGTGCGGTTGCGGTTGTCGGTGAGGGCCTCTACGATGACGGCCACGCCGGAGGGACCGTAGCCCTCGTAATTGATGGCCTCGTAGTCGTCCGCGGTGCCGGAGCCCACGGCCTGTTCGATGGTGCGCTGGATGTTGTCGTGAGGCATATTGGCGGCCCGGGCCTTGGCGATGACGGTGGCCAGCCGGGAGTTGTTGTTGGGGTCCCCGCTGCCGCCGGTCTTCACGGCCACGATGATCTCGCGGGCGATCGTGGTGAAGGCCTGGGAGCGCTTGGCGTCGGCCGCGCCCTTGGTCTTTTGGATGTTATGCCACTTGGAATGTCCGGACATATTGAAAAACTTCCCTTCGTTCAGAGGTATTGCAATCACCCCCAAATGATACCACACATTTTTGGGCATTTCAAGAGGGAAAGGGCCCATCCGTCACGGATGGGCCCAAATTCTTGTATTTTGTTGGCTCAGGGACGGCCCAGCAGGGCGAACATATTCCTCTTATAGGCCTCCACGCCGGGCTGGTTGAAGGGGTTGACGCCCAGCACATGACCGCTGATGCCGCAGGACAACTCGAAGAAATAGAACAGTTCGCCCAGGGCGCGGGGATCCATCCGGTCCATGCGGATGACCACGGAGGGGGCGCCGCCGTCCCTGTGGGCGGCCAGAGTGCCCCGGAAAGCCATCTCCCGGACAAAACTCAAGGGTTTGCCGGCCAGGTAGTTCAGGTTGTCGCCGTTATCGTCGCTGTACGGGATGGCCACGTCGCAGCCGGTATCGTCCACATAGAGGACCGTCTCAAACAGGTGGCGTCCACCCTCCTGGATGTACTGTCCCAGGGAGTGGAGATCGGTGGTGAACTGGGCGGAGGCGGGGAACAGGCCCTTGCCCTCCTTGCCCTCGGACTCCCCGAACAACTGCTTGAGCCACTCGCCCACGAAGGAGTAGGAGGGCTCATAGGTGCAGAACAGCTCGATCTTTTTGCCCTGGCGGTAGAGCAGGTTCCGGGCCGCGGCGTACTGCCACACGGGGTTGCCCAGATCCCGCCGGTCAAAGGCCGCCATGGCGTCGCGGGCGCCGCCCATAAGTTCAGCGATGTCCACCCCGGCGGCGGCGATGGGCAGCAGTCCCACCGCGGACAGCACGGAGTAGCGGCCGCCCACGTCGTCGGGCACTACGAAAGTCTCCCACCCGTTGGCGTCGGCCACGCCCTTCAGGGCGCCCCTGGCCCTGTCGGTGGTGGCGTAGATGCGCCGGTTGGCCTCGGCCCCGTACTGCCTGACCAGAGCGTCCCGGAACACCCGGAAGGCCACGGCGGGCTCGGTGGTGCCGCCGGACTTGGAGATCACGTTGATGGACCAGTTTTTGCCCCGGACCTTATCCAGCGCTTTTTGCAGCTCGTTGGGGCTGAGGGAGCAGCCGGCGAAACAGATCTCGATGCCCTGGGCGGGGAACACCTCCAGGGTGGCGCGGGCCCCCAGATAGGAGCCGCCGATGCCGATGACCACCAGCACATCGGAGTCGGAGCGGATCCGGGCCGCCGCCTTCTGGATGCGGCCGAACTCCTCCCGGTCGTAGTTCTCCGGCAGGCGCACCCAGCCCACATAGTCGGAGCCGGGCGCGGCGGGATCGTACAGCTTATTGTGGGCGGCGGCCAGTTCCCCCGCCATGGCGGTGAACTGTTCCCGAGAGACCGCGCCCTCCAGATTGGACAGATCGAGTTTCAGCATATCGGGTCCTCCTCAAATCGGTATCGGTATGTTTTTACTGGCAGAAGAACATGGCCGCGCCGCCCAGGATACCGGCGTCGTTGCCCAGTTGGGCCCGGGCGAAGGGGATGTGGGAACTGGGGCCGAAAGCCTCCAGTTTGAAGGTCTCCTTTACGGGGTCTATCAGGAGCCGGCCGGCCGCGGACACGCCGCCGCCGATGAGAATGATCTCCGGGTTAAGTACGCAGGCCAGGATAGCGGCGCAGTGGCCCAGGGCGTGGCCCGCCTCGGTCACCACCCGCTGGGCGTTTCTGTCCCCGTCCTTGGCGGCGTCGAACACGTCCTTGGCGGTGACCCGTTCCTGTTCCCGGAAGGGGGAGAACTGCCGGGCGGCCCGGATAATGCCGCTGGCGGAGGCGGTGGCCTCCAGACAGCCGTATTTACCGCAGCCGCACTGCCAGTCCGGGTGGAAGGAGGTGGGGATGTGGCCCACCTCGCCGCCGGCGCCGGCGGCGCCGGTGATCATGCGGCCGCCGCTGATCAGGCCGCCGCCCACGCCGGTGCCCACGGTGAGCAGCACCAGATCCTTACAGCCCCGGCCGGCGCCCTGCCACATCTCGCCCATGGCGGCCAGGTTGGCGTCGTTGGCCGCCTTGACGGGCAGACCTGTGCGGCGGCCCACCTCGCCGGCCACGTCCACGTCGCCCCAACCCAGGTTGGCGCAGCCGCGAACCAGACGCTCCTCCACCACCGGGCCGGGCACGCCGATGCCGGCGCCCACGCACTGGCGGTCGGGGAAGTGCCCCATGACCTCTTTCATGTGGGCGGCGATGTTGTCGAACATCTCCCCCACGTCATGGGCGGAGACAAATTCCTGCTTTTCCAGAAGTTCGCCGTCCCGGGTCACCAGACCCATCTTGACGGTGGTGCCGCCCACATCGACGCCGAAGCAGACCTGACACATAGTTCATTCCCCCCGTTGTGATTTTTGTTGCGAGGATCGTTCCGGCTTTACTTTCTGCCCTTGGTGTGCCAGATGTTCTCCATATACTCCTCCACGGCCCGGTCGGCGGAGAAGAAGCCCGCCTTGGCGACGTTCACCAGAGACATATTGGTGAACTGCCGCTGGTCGGCGTAGACTCTGGACACGTCCCGCTGGGCGCGGACGTAGTCGTGGAAGTCGGCCAGGCACATATAGGGGTCGGCGGCGCCCTTGCTGTCGGTGGTCAGGGAGCGGACGATATCATCGAAGTGCATCCCGTTGATGCCGCCCATCAGCAGGTCCATGACCGCCTTCAGCTCCGGGTCGCTGCGGACGTAGTCCAGGGGGTGATAGCCCTTGGCCCAGAGGTCGTTGACCTGTTCGGTCCTGAGGCCGAACAGGAAGATGTTCTCGTCGCCCACCTGCTCGCGGATCTCCACGTTGGCACCGTCCAGGGTGCCCAGCGTCACCGCGCCGTTGATCATCAGTTTCATGTTGCCGGTGCCGCTGGCCTCCTTGCCGGCGATGGAGATCTGCTCGGAGATCTCGGCGGCGGGGCAGATGATCTCGGCCAGAGACACGTTGTAGTCCTCCATAAAGACCACTTTCAGCTTGTCGCGGGTGTCGGGGTCGTTGTTGGTCAGTTTGGACACGGCCACGATGAGCTGGATGATCTGTTTGGCCATGATATAGCCGGCGGACGCCTTGGCCGCGAAGATGAAGGCCCGGGGCTGGAAGGGCGCGTTGGGGTCGGCCTTGATCTCCAGATACATGTGGAGGATCTGCAGCACGTTCAGCAGCTGGCGCTTGTACTCATGGAGGCGCTTGATCTGTACGTCGAACAGGGAGTTGGGATCCACATACAGGCCGTTGCGCTTGAGGATCAGGTTGGACAGGCGCACCTTGTTGGCCAGTTTGATCTCCCGCAGCCGCTGGAGCACGCCGGGGTCGTCGTAATACTTCATCAGTTTCTCCAGCCGGGTGCTGTCGGTGATATAGCCGGGGCCGATGAGTTCGTTGAGCAGATCCCGCAATTCCGGGTTGGACTGGCACAGCCAACGCCGGTACGCAATGCCGTTGGTCACGTTGGTGAACTTGTCGGGGTTCATTACATAGTAATCGTGGAAGATGCTGTCCTTCAGGATCTCGGAGTGGAGTTTGGACACGCCGTTGACCTTGTGGCAGCAGGCCAGACACAGGTTGGCCATGCGGATCTCGCCCCTGGAGACGATGGCCATATAGTCCAGCTTGGCCCAGTCGCTGCCGTAGAAAGCCTGAAGGTCGATATACAGCCGGCGGTTGATCTCGCACACGATCTGATAGATCCGGGGCAGCTGTTCGGAGAACAGGTCCTCGCTCCAGCGCTCCAGAGCCTCGCTCATGACGGTGTGGTTGGTGTAGGACAGGGTGCGGCAGGTGATGTCCCACGCCCTATCCCAGGAGTAGTCGTACTCGTCGATGAGCAGGCGCATCAGCTCGGGCACGCACAGGGCGGGATGGGTGTCGTTGATATGGATGGAGACCTTCTCGGGCAGGTTATCCAGGGACTTATACTCCCGAAGGTGTTTCCTCAGAATGGTCTGCACCGAGGCGGACACCAGCAGGTACTGCTGGCGCAGACGCAGCCGCTTGCCGGCGGTGTGGTCGTCGGCGGGGTAGAGTACCTTGGAGATGACCTCGGCCATGGTGTCGCCCTCCAGGGCCTTGGCGTAGTCGCCCCGGGAGAAGGCGGACATATCAAAACTGTTGGGGGACTTGGCGCTCCACAGGACGAGCGGGTTCACCGCGTCGCTCTGGTAGCCGGAGATGAACATCTCGTTGGGCACCGCCATGACGGACTGGTAGTTCAGATGGGCCACGCGGAATTTGCCGTTGTCGTCCCAGGAGTGGATCTGGCCGCCGAACTTGACCTCGATGGCCTCGCTCTCGTGGGGGATCAGCCACACGTCGCCCATGGACAGCCAGTCGTCGGGGAACTCCATCTGCCAGCCGTCGATGATCTTCTGCTTGAAGATGCCGAATTCATAGCGGATGGAATACCCGGTCATGGGCAGGCCCAGACTGGCGGCGGAATCCATATAGCAGGAGGCCAGACGGCCCAGACCGCCGTTGCCCAGGCCCGCGTCGGGCTCCAGTTCGTACAGGTCCTGGATGTCCACGCCGAACTTGGCCAGAGCCTTGGTGAACACGTCCTGCAGCCCCAGGTTGTAGAGGTTGTTGCGCAGAGAGGTGCCCACCAGGAACTCCATGGACATATAGTAGACCTTTTTATTGTGCTCTGCCTCCTGCTTGCGGTAGTAGGCGGCGCTCTTGGCGGCCAGCATCCGGTTCACATTGTAGCACAGGGCACGGTAAATCTGCTGGGGGGAGGCGTTTTCCATCTGGCAGCCGTAACGCACCAGCAGCGTATTGTTCAACTCGGAAATGATCTGTTTCTGATCCATGCGCGAAACTCCTTACCGCCGGCCGGGCCGGCTATTCTTCTTGACGGGCGAAAAACCATATTTTGGGCCCTGCTGCCCCCTTTGGCAACGGCGCTGACGCTCACAGCCCGGGATCCCGGGCTGTGAGCGCACACAAGATATTATATCATAGGATGTGCGATTTGCAAGGCTTTTTTCAGAAGGAGCGGTAAATATCCCAGTAATCCTCCACGGAGGCCTTCCAGGAACTGTCCACCTGCATATCGTTCTTCTGCAGAGCGGCCCAGGCGTCCTTATCCCGGAACACGGCGCAGCCCCGGCGGATGGCGTCCAGCATATCGTGGGCGTTGTAGGTCTTGAAGGTGAAGCCCCGGCCCTCGCCGGTCTCCGGGTTATAGGCGGGCACCGTGTCGAACAGGCCGCCGGTCTCCCGGACGATGGGCACCGTGCCGTAGCGCATGGCGATGAGCTGCGTCAGGCCACAGGGCTCCTGTCTGGAGGGCATGAGCACCAGGTCGCCGCCGGCGTAGGCCTGGTGAGCGAGGGTGTTGTCGAATACGATGTTGGCGGACATCTTGTGGGGGAAGGCGTAGGCGTAGCCCCGGAACATCTCCTCGTACTGGACCTCGCCGGTGCCGATGACCACCAGCTGCATCTCGTCCCACATGAGATCGTCCATGACGGCCTGGATCAGGTCCACGCCCTTGTGGCCGGCCAGCCGGGTGATCATGATGACCACGGGCAGGTCCTCCCGGACGGCGAGGCCCAGCCGCTCCTGGAGAAAGCGCTTGTTCTCCGCCTTTTTCTCCAGGGTGTCGGGGGTGAAGTTGGCGTAGATCAGCGGGTCGGCGGCGGGGTTCCATTCCTCAGTGTCGATGCCGTTGACCACGCCGGTGAGTTTCCAGCTGTTCTCCCGGAGCACGGCGTCCAGCCCGTAGGCGAAGTAGCTGTTCTGGATCTCGCAGGCGTAGGTGCGGGACACGGTGGTGACCCGGTCGGCGGTGACGATGGCGGCCTTCATAAAGTTGACCGCGTCCCCCATGGCGACGGTGTTCCGCCACTCCTCGCCCAGGCCCATGACCTCGCCCAGAAAATCGTAGCCGGCCCAGCCCTGGTATTCGATGTTGTGGATGGTGTATACCGTGTGGATGCCCGAATAGCCCTCCGCGTCCCGATAGCAGGCGTTGAGGAACACGGGGATCAGGGCGGTCTGCCAGTCGTTGCAGTGGATGACGTCGGGATACCAGTTCAGATACCGCAGGGACTCCAGAATGGCCTTGGAGAAAAAGGCGAAACGCTCCCCGTCGTCCATGTGGCCGTAGATGGAGCCGTCCCGGTAGAAGTAGTACTCATTGTCGATGAAGTAGTACTGGAGTTTCCTCTTGCGGCTCACCAGGCGGAACACGCCGGCGTAGAGATTGCGCCAGGACAGGGGGACGGTGAACTCCGCCACCCGCTCCACCTGGAGTTCCGGGTTGTCCTTCAGGGACTTGTAGTAGGGGGTGAACACCGCGATCTCGGAACCCGGCGTCTCGCTGAGGGCCTTGGGCAGGGCCGCGGCCACATCGCCCAGGCCGCCCGTTTTGATAAACGGGGCGCACTCGCCGGCGGCAAACAGGATCTTCATACGGTGGCTCCTTTCCGAATGATCACCGGGTTGGTGGTGAGGCCCTTCAGCTCGGCCCCGGCGGTGATTTTGGCCCACTTGTCCACAATGACGTTCTCCAGTTCCACGTTCTCCCCCACAACGCTGCCCTCCATGATGACGCAGTTCCTCACTTTGGCGCCCTTGCAGATGCGCACGCCGCGGGAGAACACGCAGTGGTCGGCCTCGCCCTCGATGGAGCAGCCGTCAGCGATGACGCAGGCGGACACGGAACAGTCTGGGCCGTAATAGGTGGGCACCTCGTCGGTGACGCGGGTGTAAATGGGCCGGTCGCCCCGGAACAGAGGCCCGCCGACCTCCTCGTTGATGATGGCCAGACTGTTGTTGAAATATTCGTCCACATCCCGGATGCGCAGGCACACGCCCTTGAACTCAAACAGGTTCAGGGACAGCTGGCCCCGGTTGAACTGGTGCTGGATGAAGTCCCGCTCCAGATGGTAGATGCCGCGGGCGGTGTACTCCCGGATGGCGCTGGTGAGCAGCTGGCGGGAGATGATGAGGCAGCCCATGCCGGCGAAGTCGCCGGGGCGGGCGGTGCAGTTCAGGGCATAGGAGGTCACCCGGCCGCTGCGCCCCGCCTGGAACACGGAGGGGAAGGCGGCGGAGTTGTCCTCCACGCGGGTGGCGGCGATGGTCACGTCGGCCCCGCTGTCGATGTGGGCCTGGAGCATGGGGCGGTAGTCCATGTTGTAGACCACATAGGCGTCGGCCAGCAGCACATAAGGCGTGGTGGCGTTCTCCAGGTAGTTCAGGGCGTTGCGAAGTTCGTCCAGTTTGCCCCGGTTGTTCTGGTTCACCGCCTCGGAGACAAAGGGGGGCAGCAGCATCAGGCCGCCGTTCTTGCGGTTCAGGTCCCACTCCTGATTGTTGGCCAAATGGTCCATCAGGGAGTGGTAATTCTGCTTGGCCAGCACGCCCACATTGTTGATGCCGGAGTTGACCATGTTGGACAGCACGAAGTCCACCAAGCGGTACCGGCCGCCGAAGGGAATGGCCGCCAGGTTGCGGTCATGGGTGAAGACGCTCAGGTCCTCGCCGTACATCTCAGAGAAAATGATACCGGTCATATTCATAGTGCCGCACCCCCTTAAATGATTTCCTTGGCTTTGACCACGGCGCCGGAGGCGATGGTCTTTCTGTGGCCCACGACCGCGATGCCGTTGTGGGCGAAGGGATCGCTCCCCGTGGGTTTCTCGCCCACGGTGGCGTTCTCCTCGATGACGCACTGCTCACCGATGATGGCGTAGTTCACGTCGGCGCCCTTCTTGACGACGGTGTTGGGCATGATCACCGCGCCGGTGACCGCCGCGCCCTCCTCTACCACGCAGCCGGTATACAGCACGGAATGCACCACCTTGCCCCGGATGATGCAGCCCTCGGCCACCAGGGAGTTGGCCACCGTGGCGCCCGGATCGATGCGGGTGGAGGGACTGGCGTAGTTCCGGGCGTAAATCTTCCAGTTGGGGTCGTGGATGTTCAGCGGGTCGTTGGGATCCAGCAGGTCCATATTGCCCTGCCACAGGCTGTCCAGAGTGCCCACGTCCTTCCAGTAGCCCCGGAAGGGATAGGCGAACATGGCGCGGCCGTCCTTCAGCATGGCGGGGATGATGTTCTTGCCAAAGTCGTTCTCCGAACTGGGGTCCTCCTCGTCAGCGATGAGGTACTGGCGCAGGACGTCCCAGGTGAACACATACACGCCCATGGAGGCGTGGTTGCTCTTGGGGTGCCTGGGTTTCTCCTCGAAGTCGGTGATGGCCATGTTTTCATCGGTGGACATGATGCCCATGCGGGTGGCCTCGTCGTCGCTCACGTCGATGACGGCGATGGTGCACTCGGAACCCTTCTCCTTGTGGAACTCCAGCATCTTGTGGTAGTCCATCTTATAGATGTGGTCGCCGGACAGCAGCACCACATACTTGGGGTTGTAGCGGTCCACAAAGGCGATGTTCTGGTAGATGGCGCTGGCGGTGCCCTTGTACCAGTCGCTGTGCTTGGCCCGGGTGTAGGGCGGCAGCACATGGGCGCCGCCGAAGTTCCGGTTCAGGTCCCAGGGCTGGCCGTTGCCGATGTAGTCGTTCAGTTCCAGGGGCTGGTACTGGGTCAGGATGCCCACGGTGTCGATGCCGGAGTTGACGCAGTTGGACAGGGAAAAGTCGATGATGCGGTACTTGCCGCCAAAGGGAACCGCGGGTTTGGCGGTGTCCTCCGTCAGCACGTACAGCCGGCTGCCCTGGCCACCGGCCAGAAGCATGGCGATGCACTCTTTTTTACGCTCGATCACGGTTATCGTCCCCCTCTTATGATTTTGTGGCCTTGGTGTTGCCGGTTTTGGCTTTCGCGGAGGTCTTGCGGGCGCTGGGTTTCTTCTCTGTTTTTACGGCCCCGGTCCCGTCGGTCCGGGGCTGTTCTGACTGGGCGGTCTTCCCGCCGGAGGGTTCGGGCTCCCCGGCGGGCGCGCCGGCCTCCGCCCCGCCGCCGGCCTTCTCCCACCGGAGGACCTTCCGCTCATAGAACACGGTGGACAGGGCGGGCAGGGTCAGCTCGATGGACCAGGGCAGCCCGTGCCAGGGCGTCTTTTTGGCGGCGACGGGGGCGAGCGGCGTGCCGTGGCCGCCGTACTTCTCGTCGTCGCTGGAGAGTACCGGCACATAGGTGCCCGCCTTGGGCGCGCCGATGACGTAGCCGGTCCGCTCCACGGGGCAGAAGTTGCACACCACGATGACTTCCTTGCCCTTGGGGTCGATGCGGCGGAAGGAGATGACGCTCTGGGCGGCGTCGTCGCAGGCGATCCACTGGAAACCCTGCCAGTCGGTGTCGTTGGCCCACAGGGCAGGGTGGTCCAGGTAGAAGTGGTTCAGGTCCTTCACATACTCCTGAAGCTGGCGGTGCCTGTCGTAGTCCAGCAGGAACCAGTCCAGAGGCCGTTTCTCGTCCCACTCGATGAACTGGCCGAACTCGCTGCCCATGAACAGCAGTTTCTTGCCGGGATGGGTCATCATGTAGCCGTAGAAGGCGCGCAGGTTCTGGAACTTGTCGTCGTACTCGCCGGGCATTTTATTGATGAGGGAACACTTGCCGTGCACCACCTCGTCGTGGGAGAGAGGTAAGATGAAATTCTCCGAAAACGCGTAGGTCAGGGAGAAGGTGATGTTGTTGTGCATCCCCTTGCGGAACAGGGGGTCGGCGGACATATAGCTGATCATGTCGTGCATCCAGCCCATGTTCCACTTGAAGTTGAACCCCAGCCCCCCGTCGTACCCCGGTTTCGTGACCATGGGGAAGGCGGTGGACTCCTCGGCGATCATCATCACGTTGGGGTCGCGGCCGAGGGCGGCGGAATTCACGTCCCGCAGGAACTGGACGGCGTCCAGGTTGATGTTTCCGCCGTCTTTGTTGGGGTGCCACTCCCGGTCCCGCCGGCCGTAATCCAGGTAGAGCATGGAGGCCACCGCGTCCACCCGGATGCCGTCCACATGGTACTCCTCCAGCCAGTACACGGCGTTGGAGATCAAAAAGGAGCGGACCTCGTACCGGCTGTAATCGAACACGCGGGTGCCCCAGTCGGGGTGATCGCGCATGACGGGGTCGGAGGGCTCGTAGCAGCAGTCGCCGTCGAACTCGAACAGACCCTGCTGGTCCCGGGGAAAATGAGCGGGCACCCAGTCGATGATGACGCCGATGCCGGCGTTGTGGAGGATGTCCACGAATTTCATGAAGTCCTTGGGGGTGCCGTACCGGGAGGTGGGGGCGTAGTACCCGGTGACCTGATAGCCCCAGGAGGGGTCGTAAGGGTATTCGCTCACGGGGAGCAGTTCCACATGGGTGTAGCCCATCTCAACGACGTACTCCGCCACCTGGTGCGCCAGATCCGCGTAATTGTACGGGTTGCCGTCGTCGTGCATCCGCCAGGAGCCCAGGTGCATCTCATAGATGTTCACCGGGCTGTTCAGCAGTTTCTTTCTGGAGCGGGCCTTCATGTAGGCGCCGTCGCTCCAGGCGAAACCCTGCAGATCATAGACCTTGCTGGAGTTGCCGGGCCGGGTGGCCCAGTGGCAGGCGTAGGGGTCGCCCCGGAACACGAAGGACCCGTCGGGCCTTTCGATGTAATACTTGTAGTCGTCGAAGTCTTTCAGGCCGGGCACGAACCCCTCCCACACGCCGCCGTCCAGACGTTCCATCACGGGGCCGTCGGTGGCCCAGCCGTTGAAGGAGCCGGACACCCGGACGCTTCTGGCGTGAGGGGCCCATACCCGGAAGACAAAACCGTCCTGTCCGTCTACGGTCTCCTTGTGGGAACCCATGATCTTGTAGGCGTCGGTGCTTGTCCCCCGGCTGAACCGGCTCAGCGCCTCGTTGAATTCATCGGTCTTTTTCATACGTACCTCCTATCCCTCCTACACGGGAGGCATAATTGCGTAACCATATTATACCGTAGATTTGGTGCAAAGTCAAGGCGGGGATCGGGCAAAAGAGCGCCAAAATGTAGGTTTGTCAAACATATTGGACAGCAAAATCGACAAAGAAGCGCCAGGGAAGGGGCCTCATCGGTAAGCCGTTGGAGCGGCGATTGCGGACAGAGAGCTGAGCCTCAAAATCGGCCAGGGAATAGTGTGGCTGCGCTCCACTTTCCCATTGTGCCTGGGCGTGTACGGGCAGATCAGCTTGTGCCGGACGCCAAATTCCGCGGCGGCGTGCTCAAAGAGCGTGGGAATATCCCGGACAGGTCATTGGCTGACAGGGCTTGGACGGATGTGTTTTCCTCTCCTTCTTCGCGGGGAACATCCCCAGTTTCCGCATGACGCAGTATCAACTCTCCGAGCGCCGGGCATCAGTTCCCGCCAGCGGCCCTTCCGGGCGGCGGGGTCCCTGACCCAGAGGGCTTCGCAGGCCTCCATCCGGGGGATCAGATTTTTCTTTTTTCTCATGCGCATACGCGTCACCTCACTGGGGCGGATCACTTGAAATAAAATTACCATAGCGGGGCGGAAAGGTCAAGCGGAAGCGGCGGCCGACACCCTGACCCCGGTCCTCCGCGATGAGGGCGGTCCTCTTTGCGGCAAGTTCTCTCGCGCAAACCCCCGCCAAAACTTTTTTGCAATCTGGCCATCTTTCGCTTGCAAAATTTCCCCCCGCGATGTAGAATACGATAGCGCGTGACTCTAACACTTTCAATGAGGAAAGGATTTGACAAAGATGTCTATTCAAAACAAGTATCTGCTGTCCGTGCTGGACGGGCTGAAGGTCCGCAACTCCAACGAGCCCGAGTTCCTCCAGGCCGTCACCGAAGTCCTGGAGTCCCTGGAGCCCGTCATCGACGCCGATCCCCGCTATGAGGCCCAGAACATCATCGGCCGCATGGTGGAGCCCGAGCGGGTGGTCATGTTCCGGGTGCCCTGGGTGGACGATGCCGGCAAAGTCCAGGTGAACCGGGGCTACCGGGTCCAGTTCAACTCCGCCCTCGGCCCCTACAAGGGCGGCCTGCGGCTGCACCCCACCGTCAATCTGTCCGTCATCAAGTTCCTGGGCTTTGAGCAGGTGTTCAAAAACAGTCTGACCACCCTGCCCATGGGCGGCGGCAAGGGCGGCTCCGACTTCGACCCCAAGGGCAAGTCCGACGGCGAGATCATGCGTTTCTGCCAGTCCTTTATGACGGAGCTGTGCCGCCACATCGGCCCCGACACCGACGTGCCCGCGGGCGACATCGGCGTGGGCGGCCGGGAGATCGGTTTCCTGTTCGG
>CAYPEE010000035.1:0-13141 GCA_964409665.1 uncultured Oscillospiraceae bacterium | reverse complement strand
TGAGAACAAACCCGAGTGGCGCACCAACGTCGCCGTCGTCGCCAACAAGGTCGGCGTCACCAACGGTCTGGTGGGCGTCAGCCTGAGCGACCAGCCCGCCCGCGAAGTGGTCATCCAGATGACCTACAACGCCGCGGTCAACGCGGACCGGGTATACTATGCCCCCGCCTTTGGCTATGTGCCCCTGCAGGACACGAACGAGAAAAACCTGATCCAACTGGGCAACACGGGGACTGCTCAAGACGTCTGGGGCGCTCCCACTCAGAAGGCGGATTATACCTTCACTTGGAGCAATCAAAACGTGAAGGGCGGTACCTACGCCTATGACATCGCCCCCGTGCAGACTTACACCACCGCCGTGACCGAGTGCGACGTGTACAGCGACCTGATGGGCACCGAGGGACCGGGCGTCTTGAGCGCCGTTATCTACACCAACGGCGGGAATGTTAATAAGTCGGATGATACCAAAATCGACTATAACACGACTTCCATTACGATCAGCGCGAGCGAGACCGTGAAGACCATCGGCGCTCAGGGCCGCTCCACCGAGATCTACGAGAACCCCGACTATGATCCCGATCCCGCGAAGAACAACACCAACCTCTACATCATCGTCTACAAGGACACCTGGCTGGCCACCGTCACCGACGTGCAGGACGCCACCTTCGACGACGCGGGACACATGAAGACCCCGGCTTCGCTGACTTTGAAGGCCCACGTCAGAAACGCCACAAGCGGTGCCACTGACACGAACGCCAACTGCATTGAGAGAAGCGCGACCGTGTACAACGGCCCGGATAACTATCCCTACGCCAAGGGCGACAAGATTCTGGTCAACTACACGACTGACAACGTGAACTTTGATGGCCCGGTGGTGACGAATGAGGGCGTCGCGGAAAATCTTGAGATCGTCGGCGTGTCCGAGTTCGTCACCGGCGCCCTGACCCGCCACTACTCCGACGGCCGCCGCGCGGTGGACGGTAAGGAATATACCGTCGCCACTAAATTCGCCCACGATGAAAACAAAAAGAATGTCCAGAACAAGGGCGCCTATGACTGGTACTTTGACCAGTACGGCAACCTGATCGGCTCCTTCAAGCACTCCGAGCCCTCCAGCTACGCGATCCTCAAATCGATCGTGTGGGCGAACGGCGGCAGCCTGGCCGGCGGCCATGCCGAGGGCACCCTGGTCTACATGGACGGCTCCGAGGAGACGGATGTGACCATCAAGGATATCGACGGACAGGGTATGACTTACACTACCAGCGGTAAAAAGCCTGGGGAGACTGACAACGGAAAGTGGGTCGTTTCCAGCAATCCCGATGAGAACAATGACCCCTATAACGGCCTCTGGCTGGCGCAGGTCACCCGGAACAGCGACGGGTCGGTCTCTCTGAGCAACAAGCCCGAGACCAACGTGATTCTGACCCAAGACGTTACCGGTAAGGTCACGGCCGGCGAATCCACCATCAGCGGTGTTACGGCGATGGAGGATTATAATAGTGCCACCAGTATTTATGTCAACAACAACACCCACTTCCTGATCTCCACGGACAACGGAAAGACCTACAAGTCGTATGACGGATTCCTGGCGATCCCCAATCTGGCGAGCGTTTCCATCGCCTCCTATGTGCTGGGTCCCGATCAGCACTATGCCCTGTATGTCTATCTGAAGGGCGCGGCCGCCGGGAGCACGACCTCCGCTGACTGGCAGTTGGCATATGTGGCTACTTCGGTCTACCATGTGGAGAAAGAGGGCGAAGTTATCATGGATGAGGCCTACGTCAACGGCGTGAAGACGCCGGTGACGGTCAAGGACAACGCCTTGACGGCGGGCAACGTGTATCTGGTGAACCTCAACGCGGTCAATGAGAACCTCACGCCGATCGACACCACTGCCACGCTCATCACGGGCAGCAACAACCTGTATGCCCAGAAGGTTAGCGTGAGCAACTTCGATGGGAAGGCCTTCAATGACGGAACCTACCACTGGGATGTCGCGAGTGAGAACAACGTCAAGATCTACAAGGACGGCGTGCTCGCTGAGAGCGAGTCTGTTCTGAGCGACGTCCAGAACGTGGTCATCGTCTACAAGGGCACTGACGCGTCCACTTCTACCCCTGTGGAGCCTCACATCCCTGTCGCGGTTTACGTTCTGCCCAACGCCTGACGCTAATCCACCCGTTCGCGGGTGAACGCTAAGAGAAGAGCCCCCCGGCGACAAGCCGGGGGGCTCTTCCCGTTTCTCAGAGGTCCACTCCGATGGCTACATAGATCGGCGTCCCCGCCATAAGCAACGGGTCCTTGGCGTTCGTGTAAGTAAAGCCGTTCTCCGTCCAGACGACCTTCCCTATGCTGGAAGCGCCGCTTGCGTCGGGAAAATCCCGCACAAATAAGAGGACGCTGGAGTTCTGCAGCCCCAGAAACACCACCATGGGCTTGAACTTCTCCAGATTCAGGGTGACGCTGCTCCCGTTTCCCTGCACGGTGCCGGAGCGAATCTGCGCGGGGGTTCCGATGGCGGACAGATTATCCTCCACGGAATCCAGCCCCTTCTCCACGGCGGAGAGTTTGGTTTCGATGGCCCGGGCGTTGGCGTTCAGCGGCTCGGGGCTGAAGTCGTCGGACGGGTCGATCAGGTTCAGTTGATAGGTCTCGGTCTGCTGCATAAAATTATCCCTCCCGAACGGGAGGGATAACGGCGGGTTTGTTGCCTGTTTGGGTGCGACGGAAACGTTGCACGGGTCAGGGGGTCTGGAGGCCGACCGCGCGCAGCAGGTCCCCGAACCGGGACAGGGGATAGGTGACCCGCTCATGCTCCGCGGCCTCGCCCAGTCCGGCGCTGTCGAACCCGCCGGCGGAGGCGGCCTCGACGCCCGCCCGGGCGTCCTCCACCACCAGACAGCGCCCCGGCTCCAGACCCAGCATCTCCGCCGCCTTCAGAAAGACCTCCGGGTGGGGCTTGGAGCGGGTGATGTTGGTGCCGTCGCTCACGGCGTCGAAGTACTCCCCCAGGCCGATCCTGCTCAGGATCAGTTTGGCGTTTTTGCTGGAGGAGCCGATGGCCAGTTTCAGCCCTCCGGCCCGGAGCGCGTCCAGCGTGGACCTGACCTCATCGCTCAGGTCGGCTGGGGACATCTGCATCAGCAGTTCCCGGTAGAGTTCGTTCTTCCGCTCCGCCAGAGCCGCCTTCTGCTCGTCGGTGTACTGTTTTTCGCTGCGCTCCAGAATGATCTCCAGGCTGGCCATGCGGCTGACGCCCCGGAGCCGGTTGTTGATGACCTCGTCGAAATAGACGCCGATGCCGTCGGCCATCTGTTTCCACGCCTGATAGTGGTAGCGGTCGGTGGAGCAGATCACGCCGTCCAGATCGAAGATAATGCCCTGATATTTCATAAAATTTCCTCCGCCGTGTATTCAGAATTTGAGGTAGTCCTTGCCGCAGTAGGGATCCACCGGGCTGACGCCCTTGAAGGCGCTCCGGCCCGTGATCTTGTCCATGACCGCCTTGCAGAACGCGGGGGCGGCGCTGTACGCGTTGATATAGGTCTCCACCATGGGCGCGTCGAACAGGTGGTAGGGGTAGCCGGTGCTGATCATCATTACCGGGATCTCGGCCACCAGCCAGGGCGCGTCGTCTCCCAGCCCGAAGGTCACGTTCCAGTTCAGCCGCAGGGTCGTGTTGTTGGAGGCGTTCTGCATATTGGCCACATAGACGTAGAGGTCGTAGTTCTTCTTCATCTCCTCCACGCCGCGGTACATCTCGTAGAGCATGGCGGCCTTCTCCGCAGGCGGGTTGGGGTCAGCGAAATCCGCCGGATCGATGGTCACGCGGCGGTCCCGGACGGTGACCTGAAAGCCCTCGTCCTCAAAGAGCTTTTTCCACTGGAGGACGGTGGGGTCCTCCGGGTCGGAGGACTTCTGGATCACGTTCAGGTAGACCCGCGGGTATTTTTTCGGGGAGATGGGCAGCAGCCCCTGCCGGTCGTGGACCAGAGTGACGGACTGGTCCACCACCTCGTCGGCCCAGGCCCGGAACTTGTCGCAGCCCACGGTCTCCAGCGCCTCCGGGCCGGGGACAAGGGTGCCGGCGGCCTGTTTTTCGGGCAGTCTCAGCGAGGCTTTGACGGCCAGGATGCGCGTCACGGCCTCGTCCAGCCGCTCCGGGGACAGGATGCCGGACCGGACGCCGTCCAGCAGGTAGCGGAAGTCCTCCTCCAAATCCTTGTTGAACAGGAGCACGTCGGCTCCGGCGGCGATGGCGGTGGGGACGGCCAGACGCCGGGGCATGGCGGCGCAGAAGCCCACCATGGCGCTGGAGTCGGTGGAGATCAGGCCGTTGAAGCCCAGTTCGCCCCGGAGCAGGCCGGTGAGCAGCGCCCTGTTCAGACTGGCGGGCAGGAGGGTCTCCCGGCGGGCGGCGGCGGGGTTCAGGCGTTTTGTCCATGCGGGCTGGGCGATGTGCCCCACCATGACGGTCTTGGCGCCCTTGTCGATGAGGGTCTTGTAGACCTTGCCGTAAGTGGCCATCCACTCGTCGCAGTCCAGGGAATTGACGCTGGTGAGGATGTGCTGGTCCCGCTCGTCCACGCCGTCGCCGGGGAAGTGCTTGATGGACACGGCCACGTTGTTCTCGTCGGCGGCGTCCAGATAACGGGAGGCGCACCGGATCACCATCTCCGGGTCCGAGCCGAAGGTGCGGGTGTTGGTGATGGGGTTGTGGAACTCCCGGTCGATGTCCACAATGGGGGCGAAGGACCAGTTCAGGCCCATGGCGGCCCCCTCCGCGCAGGACACATAGCCCATGCGGTAGGCGTTTTCGGGGTCGCCGGTGGCGGCCACCGCCATGGGCGCCCCGAACGTGGTGCCCTCGAAGGCCAGACCGCTGCCGCCGGCCTCGGTGTTGGCGGCCAGCAGCAGGGGGATCCTGGCCAGGGACTGGATCTTGCGGTGGGTCTCCTGGATCTCCGCCTTGGGGCCGGAGCGGTACATCATTCCGCCCACGCCGATGTCGCGGACGATGTGGCGCAGGGTCTTCTCGTCGCTGGCGAAACCCACGGGGCAGAAGATCTGGCCCGCCTTCTCCTCCAGCGTCATGGAGGAGAGGGTGTCGTTCACCCACTGGATCTGTTCCTGGCTGAGATAGAACGGGTTGCCTTTCAAATCGATCATATTCTTCATCCTTTCCCGGTTATTCAAACGCTTTCAGCGCGAACAGCTTTTCCGCCAGCCGGTCCACTTCCTCCGGCACAAAGCCCAGAAAGCCCATAAATTTCATCTCGCGGAAACTGAGAGCCAGATTCTCGATATCGCCGCCCAGGGCCATGCTGTAGGCGATGGGCAGGTATTCCCGCAGCAGTTCCATGGCGCGGGGGTCGTCCACGCAGTCGTCCAGCAGGCTGTCCCAGTTGTACAGGCGGCGGGGGTCGGTGTCCGGGGTATAGACGAGGTCGGTGACGCCGGCCTCCAGTTCCTGCTCCTCCCGCCCCGGGAGGGCCAGCACGGCGGAGCAGTCGAAGGGCACCTCCACGTGGACCTTCACGCTGCCGTCCTTTTCAATGGACCAGTTGACCACGTATTTGCCGCTGGCGGATTGGTAGGCGCAGTTCATGTGGCCCAGCCGGGCGTTCATCTGGGGCTGGACGCGCACTCTGCGGTACCCCGCCTCCAGGGGCTGAAGGCCCGCCAGATGCCGCGCCGCGTAGTTGACCACGGACCCGTAGGCGTAGTGGTTCAGGGAGTTCATTCCGGTGCCGCTGATGGAGCCGTCGTCCAGCACGGAGTTCCACCGCTCCCAGATGGTGGTGGCCCCCAGGTTCACGCAGTGGAGCCAGCTTGGGAACTTCTCCTGGAGGAATATATGCAGGGCCAGATCCCCCATGCCGTTCTCCGCCAAGGTCTCGCACATGAGCGGCGCCCCCACGAAACCGCAGCGGATGCGGTAGCCGTCCTTTTTCAGCCGGTTTTTCAGCCCGGCGATCAGGGCCTCTCTGTCCCGGTACACGCCGAATTTCAAAGCGGCGATGTAACCCGTCTGGGTGTCCATACACAGCCGCCCGGAGGGGGCGAAGTACTCATCCAGGATGGCGGCGCGGATCTTCTCCGCCAGGGCGGTGTAGGTGTTGCGGTCGTCCTCGTAGCCCAGGACTCCGGCCGCGTCCGCCAACTTGCGGGTGGAGGCGTAGAAGTACAGGGAGCCCACATAGCCGTCCTCTGTGCCGCCCTTGAAGCTCTGCTCGGTGACGCCGTCCATGGCCAGCCAGTCACCGAAGGTGAAGGCGTAGTCAAAGAGGTATTTGGGGCCGCCGGGCCTGCGCTCGTCTCCCCGGCGCATCCATTCCACCCAGTCCCTCATCATGGGATAGTGCTCCGCCAGCAGGCTCCTGTCCCCGAAGGCGCCGTACACCGTCATGGGGATGAAGGCGGCCGCGTCCGCCCAGGCCGCCGCTCCCGCCGGAGCCTGGTCAAAGGCGGGGAGATAGGCGGCCACCGCGCCGCCGCGGTTCAGCTGGTCGCAGCGCATATCCCACAGGAACTTGCGGTAGAAGGCCCTGGTGTCCATGAAGAAGGAGGCGGTGGGGGCGAACACCTGGGCGTCGCCGGTCCAGCCCAGCCGCTCGTCCCGCTGGGGGCAGTCGGTGGGCATATCCAGGAAGTTGCTCTTCAGGCCCCAAAGGGCGTTGGAAAACAGCCGGTTGACCTTGGCGTGGCCGCTCTCCAGCCAGCCGGTGCGCTCCATGGCGGAGTAGACCGCCACCCCCGCGAAGTCCTCCGCTTTGGGCTCGCCCGGCCAGCCCTCCACCTTCACATAGCGAAACCCCATGTAGGTAAAGGCGGGCTTGTACCACTCCTCCCGGCCGTCGGAGATGTAGGTGATCTCCGTTCTGGCGGTGCGGTAGTTGTCGTGGTAGAAATTGCCGCCCTGTAAAATTTCACCGTGGGTCAGCACGATCTTCGTCCCCGCCGGGAACCGGGCGTGGAAACGGACGTAGCCCGCGAAATTCTGGCCGAAATCCAGCACGGTCTCGCCCGCCGGGGTGCGGATGATCTCCTTCACGGGGAGCTCCTCCATCTCCCGGAGGGGGATGCTGTAGCGGTCTGACAGTTTCCTGCCGCCCATGTCCAGCGGGACGGCCCGCTTTTTGGGGGCGCCCTTCGCGTTCAGGGTGCGGTCCACCCCCTCGCCGTCATAGATGTCGGAGTAGATGATATCCGAGCAGGAATACCGCCAGCTCTCGTCGGTGACGACGGCGTCCTCGGAACCATCGGCATATTCGATATGCAGTTCCGCAATGCAGCCGAACCGGCCGCCATAGACGGCGCTGGCCCCCTCGTAGCCCAGGCGGCCCTTGTACCAGCCGTTGCCCAGCGTGACGGACAGGGTGTTGTCCGCCGCCAGCTGCTCCGTCACATCGTAGGTCTGGACCTGGATGGCGTTGTTGTAGTCGTTGTAGAAGGGGGCCAGCACGTCGTCTCCGATCTTTTCGCCGTTGAGGGCGGCCTGGTACAGCCCCACGCCGGTGATGTACAGCCGGGCCCGGACGGGAGTCCCCCGCAGGGCGAAGGATTTCTCGAACACAGGGTGGAAGGTATCGGCGTCCTCCGTGCCGATCCACTTCGCCGCCCATGGCTCGTCCATCTTGCCGGTATCGAAGGGCGCGGGCTCGCTGGCCGCCCGTTCGCCGTCCTCGCCGGTGACCTCCACCTGGACGTAGTAGGTGGAGCGGGGCCTGAGCGCGATGTCGAAAGACACTCCGGCGCAGGGCAGCGCGCCGCCGCGCTCCGCCGCGATCTTCTCCATGGCCGCGTCCTCCGCGACGACCACCCGGGAGGATCTCTGGCGCTTGGAGGAGGCCCCCTCCACCGCCCAACTCACCGTCACGTTGGGGAAGGCGTAGCCCATGGGCCGCTCCATACCGTTGATTTTTATATGTGTGATTTCCATGTCACTGTCACCTCCGAAAAGATCAGCCTATCATGGTCCGCTCAAACTCCGCGCGTTCCGGCGGGAAAAGGGGGTCCGGTTTTCCAATCCGCATACGGCAGCCTACTCCAGTTGAAATTTCAGAAAGTCCACCGCGCCGTCCCCGGTAAAGATAAAGGAGAGCGGGGCGGTCCCGTCCGGCGCGGCGTATGGGGCGGTGTACTTCGTCCACTCCTTTGCCGGCCGCACGGGGATCTGGATCGCGGCGGGGTCGTCCACCACGGTGGACACCGTGAGCCATCCCGATCCGCTGCCCCGCAGCCATACGGAGATGGATTTGACGTGATCCAGGGCAAAATACTTAAAACACGCCACGGAGTCTCGGGTCAGGTTGGCGATGTACTGAACCGGCCCGCCATCCGGCGCGTCCTCCTGGGTGAAATAGGGATGCTCCGCTCCCGGAGGGCGGTCCATCGCGTAGGGGACCGCGCCAATGCCGCTCATCAGGTTACAGGCGATCCGGGCCTCGTACTCGCCGCGCCCGCGCAGCGGCCCGCCGTTGAGTCCGCAGCTGGTGATTTCCACCTGAGGGATGGAGCCGTCCGGCAGCATGGTCACCGGCTCAGCGCAGCCCTGACGGGAGAACTGATTGCGGTTGGTGTGGCGGTGATAGAAGACGTACAGCCGCCCGCCGATCTCCACCAAACTCCCGTGGTTGTTGCCGGTGTAGTTGTCCGCCTCCTCGTCGCCGGCGCCATCCAGGAAGATGTCGCCGTTCGAGACCAGGGTGCCTCCATAGGTAAAACCGTCCATTGGGTGATCGCTCACCGCGTAGCACAGTTCATGGCTGTTGACCGACGAGTAGATGAAATAGTATCTGCCGCCGAACTTCCGCATGGAGGGCGCCTCAAAGAACTCGTGTCCGTCAAAGTCGGTGTCCTCGCCGTTGGCATAGCAGGGCGCGATGAACCGGGGTCCGGTCCTGACCGTGAGCATATCCGGCTCCAGTTCCACCGCCATGGCGCCCTTGTCCTCACAGAGGTGTTCCGCTCTGGGGAAGGGGGAATCTTTCATGCAGAAACCGGTATAGAGATAGATTCTTCCGCCGTCGGCCAGCAGGCCGGGGTCGAACTGGAAGGGGTCGCCCCGCCGCTGCCCGAGCAGCTGCCCGTCCCGCCAGCGCACATGGCCGTAGAACGCGTACTTTCCCGCCGGGGCGTCGCACACCGCCACGGAGATGACGCCGGCAAAGTCAAAGGTGTAATACAGATAATACCTTCCGTCCGGTCCCCGGACGACGTCCGGCGCGAATAAAAGCCTGTCGTCCCCCGTGCAGAGGGGGTCCTGACGCTTGTCGTAAATCTCCCCCTCGAACCGCCAGTTTCCCAGATCGGAGACAGGGGCGGACCAGCAGACATAGTTCAGTTCGCAAAAATGTTTCCCGTTGAAGCGGTCATGGCTGCCGTAGACGTAGACCCGGCCGTCAAAGACGTGGGGTTCCCCGTCCGGGACGTATTCCCAGCCCGGCAGATATGGATTAAATGCCTGGTGTTTCATAAGGCGTTTTCCCTGTGTCAGGCCGATCCCGCCGGCAGAGACGGCCGTCGCCCGGAGAGGGCCTCTTTTTCCGGTTTGTTCCGTGCCATATCCATCGCCCCCGCCTCTCTGTTCTCAGAGATTTTCCCCGTTGGCGGCGATGACGCCGCCGTACCAGCGGGCGGAGTCCTTGACGGTCCGCCGCTGGGTCCTGTAATCGACGAAGATCAGCCCGAACCGCATATCGTAGCCTTTGTTCCACTCCAGATTGTCCATAAGGGACCAGTGGGTGTAACCGATGACCGGGACGCCGTCGTCAGACGCCCGGCGGAGTTCCCGCAGATAGCGGTGCAGAAAGTCCTGCCGCTGCATATCGTGGACCCCTCCGTCCAGGGAGATCCAGTCCATGGCGGCCATGCCGTTCTCAGTGATGAGAATGGGCTTTCCGTAGCGCTCGTAGAGGAAACGGGGGGACCAGTAGAGGCACTCCGGCGTGATGTTCCAGCCGGTCATGGTCCTGGGCGAGCCTTGATAGGCGTAGGCGTCGTACCGGTCGGCGGGGATGTCGTGGGGGACGATGGCGGTGTACACGTTGGCGCCGTAGAAATCCAGGGGCTGAGAGATGAGTTCCATATCCTCCGCCGTCACTTTGGCCATGGCCTCAGGATAGGTCTCATAGGCGCCCTCCGGGAATCGGGCCAGGAAGATCGGGTCCGCCCACCAGGCGTTCCCCATGGTAAAGCCAAGGGGATCGAAGGCGAAGGTCTCCCGCCGGGCGGTCTCGATGGCCTCCGCGGTCCCGTCTTTCGGGAGAGATACGTCGCCCGTGGGGGAAAGGCCGATCAGGGGGGTGAGTTTTGCCGTCTGACGTATCGTCTGTACCGCCCGGCCGTGGGCGCGGAGGACGTTCAGCGAGACGGCGATCTGCTCCTCCGGAGAGAGCCGCTTGCGGGGCGGATGGGCGCCCGCGAAATAGCCCAGCCCCACGAACATCTGGGGCTCGTTGATGGTGATCCAATACCGCACCCGGTCACCGAGGCGGCCCGCCATGACGCGGGCGTACTCCGCGAACCAGTCCGTGATCTCCGGGTTCGCCCAGCCGCCGCGGTCCTGGAGCGCCTGGGGGAGGTCCCAGTGATAGAGGGTCACCAGCGGCTCGATGCCGGCCTTTTTCAGCTCGTCCACCAGGTCGGAGTAGAACTGAAGTCCATTTTCGTTGACCTGCCCCACGCCGGCGGGCAGCACGCGGGGCCAGCTTACGGAGAAACGGTAGCTTTTGAGCCCGATCTCCTTCATCAGGGCCACGTCCTCCCGCATCCGGTTGATATGGTCGCAGGCCACGTCGCCGGTCTCTCCGTGCGCCATATAGCCCGGCTGGCGGCTGGCGGTGTCCCAGATGCTCATGCCCTTGCCGGGGGCGTTCCAGGCGCCCTCCACCTGATAGGCCGCGGATGCCGCGCCCCAGAGAAAGTTCTCGCAAAAGCCCATAATTACCTCCGTATTCGTTCGCGTATGTGGCCGGATGGATCGTCTGAAAGAGGGTCGCGCGCTCACATCAGGGAGCGGAAGAAGGCGCACTCCTCGTCGTTGCAGAGTTCCGCCTCTTTCAGGCGGAGGTTCAGGTGGAACACGTGGCCCATGTGCTCTTCGCCCTCGTTCCCGTAGAGGCGGTATTCGTACCGGATGCCCCGCTCCTGGAGCGACCGGCACATGAGCGGGGCCTGCTCCTTCAAAAAGTCGTAGTAAGAGGTCATCACAAAGGCGGGCGGGAAGGCGGGGGTGATGTGCGCCAGCGTGTCGATCCGGGGCACGAGTTCCAGCCAGTTTTCACCGAAGTAGGTCTCCAGAGTGAACCGGGAGATCTGGTCGGGGTCCTTCGTCTCAAAGCGGAACTGGGCGCAGTTGTAGGCCGCGCCCCGGACCCGGAGTTGGTCCGCCGGAATGGGAAAGTCGTACAGGGCGGCGAAAGAGGGGTCGGTGAGCATGGCGTTGTACTGGGCGGACAGCTGCCCGCCGGCGGAGTCGCCCACAGTGAACAGCCGATCCAGGTCCAGATGGTACTCCCCGGCGTGGTCCAGCAGCCACCGGAACACCGCGTTCACGTCCTCCACCGCCGCGGGGAAACGGTCCTCCGGCGCCAGGCGATAGGAGAAGTTCACCACCGCGAATCCCCGCCGGGCCAGGTCCATGCAGTAGAACTGGTAGCGCTCCTTGTCGCCGTACACCCAGCCGCCGCCGTGGACGCTGACGATGACGGGCAGGAGACTGTCCCCGGCCTCCTTCGGGCGGTATACGTCCAGCAGGTTCCACTTTCCGTGGGGGCCGTAGGAGATGTCGTCATAGCGGGCTATATTTTCCGGCGCGGTCAGCCCCGCGTCGCGGGCGTCGTCGCCCTGGGCGAACATGGCGCGGATGTCGTTGTGATCCATAGCGCTCCCTCCTAAAACAATCGGCGTCACAAATTTGCGACGCCGATTGTTGTCCACGTATTTTTTGATCCCGTCAGATGCGTCCGCAGGGGGCGGATCTCTCAAACCCGCCCCGGACGGACGTTTCCGACCATTGGCAAACAGCGTCCCGATCCGTTATGCCGCGACCTTCGGCTTGGAAAGGCTCTTTTTGATGGCCGCGATCCATGCGTCGCCCTGGGAGGACACCGTGTTGATCACCAGGATGAACACGCCGGTGATGACCATGGTGATGGCCGAGCCCATCTCCGCGGAGAAGATGGCCTGCAGGCCGAAGGACATCAGGGACAGGGTGACGGAACCCAGGAAGGTGCCGATGGTGTCCCCGCAGAACCGGGCCAGCATCAGGCCGATGAACACCGGCAGGATATTGCTGAACAGGGAGCCCACAGTGGACAGGGAGGAGAAGGACGCCTTCAAGATGCCGCTGGAGGCGTAGAGCATGGTGGCGAAGCCGAAGATCAGGCCGCTGAAGATGTAGGTGACGATGACGTTCTTGCCCTCGTTGATCCCGATGTTCACCGCCGCGGACTGGTTGTTGGACAGCAGTCTGGACTGCTTGCCGGTGACCGTGCAGTAGGTGTATACCGCGTAGACCGCGAAAGCGCCCACCAGCGGGAGAATGGACAGCGGGAAACGGGAGAACTGGCTCAGCGACGCGGTGGCCACCAGGTTCACGCCCGCTCCGCCATAGATCAGGGGAGTGATGGACTCATAGAGCAGGGCGATGCCGATGGTGGAGATGATGATGGGCAGCCTGCCGTACACATACAGGACGGCCGTGCCGATGCTGAGCACCACACAGAGGACGAGGCAGAGGAGGGCGAAGACGACCGGGTTGTTGCCGGCGGACTGGGCCGTCCGCCCGGCGATGATGGCCGTCAGCAGCATGATGGCGCCGCCGGAGAAGTCCATCCGCCCGTTTTTGAACTGGATGCCGATGCCCATGGCGCTGGTCATGGATACCGCGATGCTGGGGATCAGCGTCCGCCACATGGTCCATGTGCCAAAGTAGGTCTTCCCTGCCGCCTGGCAGGCGATGAACATGATGACAAACATGGCTACCGGCAGGATCAATGCTCCAACAATACGTTTTACGATCTTCATATCATCACTCCCGAATCATTTTCTCCGCAGGCAGCCAGGCTGCGGGGGAATGGGGAGGCGGCGGCAGCGCCGCCTCCCCGTGGGTTTGGTTCTTACTATGCCAGAG
>CAYPEE010000034.1:0-13177 GCA_964409665.1 uncultured Oscillospiraceae bacterium | reverse complement strand
GCCTTCCCACAGAAATCCTCATTTTGGGGGTTGACTGTTAATAGTTAATCTTTCTTCAGGTATTTAAGGCAACACCGCACAAAGGGCGTGCAAAGTGCGGTGTTGCCTTAGAAAATGTGTTCAACTTTTTGGACGGCTTTTGATGGCATCGCTTTTGATGCCATCTTTTTTATTCAGCGCACAGTTGGCATTACTTTTGATGCCAAAAAAGAAATCAAAGGACAGTGATATTTATCATGAAAGCGCCACAGAACAAAGCGCCTCCTCCCAAATCCGTGCGCCACATCTCCCCGCAGGAGCAGGCGCAGCTGGACAATATACTCCGGCAACTCAAATACGATGAGCGTATGCAGGCCAAGCGTGAGCGATGGCTCTGGGAGCGACCGCACTCACATGGGGGGGACGGGTAAGGCGGTTTTGTCTTAGCAAGCAATGCCTGCGGCTATCCACACAGGCGTGTTGCTTGTTGGGGGAGCATAGCCCCCAAACCCCTGAAAATGCAGATCGTCATCTGCGCAGCGCCCCCTGCGGGGGCTTATCAGCGAAACGGCAGGCCGTCCCGATTACGAAAAAGCGTAAAAAAGAAGAGGGCCGCAGGGCTCCGTTTCGGGAGTCCCGCGACCCTATAGTATGATAAAGCCATTCGCGTGCGCCCTGTCGGTGCTGTCCGCTTTCTTTCTACTGCTCCCTCTCCTCAATGTCCCGCAGCTCCTCGTAGTTCACCTTGTGGATGGCAAGCTCTCGCAGTTCTTCGCGGACTTTGCGCAGTTCAGCATAGTCCACTCTGTGGGTATGTATCCGCTTTTCATGCGAAAACCATTTTGACCACATAACCGACCATAGGCATAGTTAGAACATCTGGACCCAGCCGCAGGAAAGATGCTCAAAGAGTGATCGGAATGTAGCGGAAGGCACCAAATCGTGTTGCAAATCATGGACACGATAGTTCGGAACGAATTTAACGTGTTTTTCATCCGGAAAGTGACTGATTTTTGCTTTCTCTGATTTGCTTGTTTGGTGTCCGTTTGACACCTCCGATGGGGTGGGCGGCAAAGGGCAGCAGCCTCGCTGCCGCCCTTTGCCGCCCTTACAAATAGTTTTCGATTGGCAGGTAAGTGTACGTATAAAATGGATTTGTCGTGTGATAGCGTCCGTAAACGTAGGTCATATTGCGCCAACTCACAGTATTTGTATACCCTAAAGTGTCTAACGTCCCGATGTACTGCTCAAATTCGCCCACTCCCGGCGGGACATTGACGCCACAGCCAAAGGTCTTAAATGTCACGCCCTGATACCAATTTTGGACACCATCATTATACATCTTATACAAGGCATTCGCGATGTCCATATTTCCTTTGCTATGCCCTATAAGCATGGAAGGGCGGGCGCCGGCCTCATATAGGTCCACCAAGGTGCGAGAGGCGGGCTCTTCATACCAGGTTCCCAGTATGTTGGATGGACGCCCAATAAAGTAGCCTTGAGTGCCCTCGGTATAGATCGAGCCGTCACCATGACCTACCACTATTCCGGCTACCGGCTGCCCCAATGTGACAGCGATATGTTTCGCAAAGGCGGCTACGCCAATGGAACTGCTGCCCACACCCGGGATGGAAACGATACTCACAGACCCATCGATCACCATTTGCTCGGCGGCGGCGCCCGTATAATACACGTTATCAGCAGGCGTCATGACGATTACATCGCCTTTATCATAGTTATATCCAGACAATTCTCTTTCTTCAAAAGGCGTAAGGATCCCCGTGTTATAGTAAGTTTGGTCAGCAACGCCAGCAAACGCCGGCAGAACGAGAATAGGACAAATGCACGCCAAGGCGACGACGATTCGGGCAAAATTCCGTACTGTTATTTTGTGCTTCATAAGCACGCTCCTATCAAGATTGACTCAATGACCCATCTGCGATGTTATGTATGTATCCTATTTGCCGGAAATGGTTTTGAAAAAGAGTCAGGCCCGTGGCGGCATGACAGTGGCGGTGCCGGTGATGACGGCCTCCCCCCTCTGGTTCGTGACGACGGTGTCCAGCTTCACCCGGTTTTTCTCCTCGATTTTTTCCTTCACTGTGACGGTGGCGGTGACAGTGTCGCCGATGTAGACCGGTTTGACGAACCGCAGTTCCTGGGCCATGTAGATGGTCCCGGGCCCAGGGAGCTGGTTGCCCAGCACGTTGGAGATGAAACCGGCGGAGAGCATGCCGTGGGCGATGCGCTGACCGAACATCCCGGACTTGGCAGACTCGGCGTCGATGTGGGCGGGGTTGAAGTCGCCGCTGATGCCGGCGTAGAGGGTGATGTCGCTCTCGGTGACGGTCTTGGTGAAGGACGCGCTGTCCCCCAGGTTGATTTTGTCAATAGTTTTCATGGCAATACCTCATTTCCGGCGCCTCTTACCCCAAACGGTTGAAGCGTCATTCATATTTATGTGCCCATTTGGTTATATCCGAATCATCATTCTAATCAAACTATAACGCGCCCACTGCGTATTGTCAACAAAAATTTTTCACTGTCCGCAAAAAATTTTATCTTTTTTCTAAAAAGGACTTGACAGATAGTAATATTGCTGCTATATTAGTTTTCGTAAGCCGAATCATCATTCGATTAAATTCCGCTCTCTGCCCGACTGCTTCGTTTCCAGTTCCCTGTCCGAAAAGTCCCTCAGAGAGCGGAAAATTTATGAACAAGGAGGAAAACTGAATGGAAAAGACTCCCCCTGTCGGTATCGTAGGGCTGGGGCTGTATCTGCCCCAAAAGAAGATGACCGCGGCGGAGATCTCCGCCGCCACCAACGGCAGATGGTCGGAGGAGGCGGTCATCAACAAGCTGGGCATCATCGAAAAGTTCATCCCTTCCGATGATCCCTGCGACGGCACCCAGGAGATGGGCGCGCTGGCGGCGCTGGACTGCCTGAAGAACACCGGCGCGGATCCCATGGACATCGACGCCATCCTGTGCTTCGGGGAGGAGTGGAAGGAATATCCCCTTACCACCTCCGCCTGTTACGTCCAGGACCGCATCGGCGCCCGCAACGCCTGGTGCGTGGATGTGCAGAACCGCTGCTGCACCTGCGTGTCCGCCATGAAGATCGCCAAGGACATCCTGGTGGCCGACGACAGCTGCCATAACATCCTGGTGTGCGGCGGCTACCGCAACTGCGACCTCATCGACTACACCGACAACGACCTGTCCTTCATGTACAACCTGTCCGCCGGCGGCGGCGCCCTCCTCATGCGGAAGGGGTACGACAAAAACGTGCTGCTGGGCACCCACCTGATGAGCGACGGCTCGGTGGTCCACACCGCCGGCTGCCCGGTGGGCGGTACCATGGCCCCCACCTGCCCGGATAACTTCAAGGAGCACTTCAAACTCCGCCTGATGGACGGGGTGAAGATGAAGGCCCTGCTGAACTCCACCTCCATGCAGAACTGGTATCACTGCATCGACGAGGCCCTGCGCAAGTCCGGCCTGACCCGGGCCGACATCGGATTTCTCGACATCCTGCACATGAAACGCTCCGGCCACAAGGCTATGCTGGCCGACTTGGGGCTCCGGGAGGATCAGTCCATCTATCTGGAGCACTACGGCCATGTGGGCCAGGTGGATCAGATCCTGTCCCTGAAGCTGGCCCTGGACTCCGGCCAGGTGAAGGACGGCACCATCGTGTCCATGATCGCCGCCGGCATCGGCTACACCTGGGCGGCCAACGTGATCCGGTGGGGGTGAGGCCATGGCAGCCGCGTTTCTCTCCACCTTGTGCGGCACGCTGCTCAGCGTGTGTATCACAGCCATGGCGGCCTTCGCGGTCACGCTGATCTTCAAGACATCCACCACCACCAACTTCGCCCAGGGCTCCATCGCCACCCTGGGGTGCTACGTCACCGCCGAGCTGTTCAACTCCTGCGGCGTCCCCGTCTGGCTGGGGGTCCTCCCCGGCGTGGCGGTGGGCGTGCTGGCGGGCCTATTTGTGGACATCGTCATCTTCCGCAACGGCAGGAACGTCAACGCCGTGGGCAAGCAGATCATCACCATGGGGCTGGTGTCCATCATCTTCGGCGGCATCCCCCTGGTGTTCGGCAACCCGGAGTCCATCCCCTTTGAGCCCTTCTACAACACCCAGAAGGCGGGGGTGTCGCCCAACTTCATCATTCCGGCTTTCGGCGGGGAGGTGGTGATCACCAAGCACTCCCTGATCTGCCTGGCCATCACCGCGGTGATCTTGGGCGCCCTGTTCCTGCTGCTGAAGTACAGCAAGTGGGGCCTGGGGGTCCGGGCCACCGCCTCCAACGAGTTCACCGCCGAGCTCATGGGCATCAACACTCATGTGATCACCGCCGTGTCCTGGGCCATCGCCGGGGCGCTGGGGGTGATTGCCGCAGTGATGTACGCCGGCGGCGGCACCAAGATCTCCCCCAGCTTTATGACCACCGTGCAGGTCAACGCTTTCCTGGCCGGCATCCTGGGCGGGTTCTCTACCTTCCACGGCCCGGTGATCGGGGCGGTATGCATTCCGGTGGCCGCCAGCTGCGTGGGCTTTCTGGCCAACTTTCCCGCCTTTTCCGGCATCTCCCGGTGGAACATGGTCATCGTCTATGTGCTGATGCTCATCGTTATCCTCATTCGGCCCCAGGGGCTGGTGGGGAAGCCTGTGGCCAAAAAAGTGTAAGGGAGGGACGGGCATGACACAGAAAAAGAATCCCGTGCGGGACATGATGCGGCACCCTCTGGCCCAAATCCTTTTGTTCACCGTGGTGATGACCCTGCTTCAGATCTTGTCCTCCATGGGGCTGATCTCCTCGTCCTTCGTGTACGCCCTGGGCAACACCATGATCTACGCCGTCATCGCCATCGGGTTCTGCCTGCTGCTGGGCTACTCCGGACTGGCCTCGCTGGGCACCGCCGGGTTCATCGGCCTGGGGGCCTACGCCGCTTTCTATGTGATCCAGGAATTCGGCCTGCCCTACACCGTGGCCTTCCTGGTCACCCTGGCGGTGTCCATCGTCATCGGCGTGGTGGTGGGCTTTATCTCCCTGCGGATCGAGGGCATTTACCTGGCCATCCTCACCCTGGGTCTGGCGGAGATCATCCGCAACCTGCTGATGGTCATCAAGTCCACCGTGAAGATCGACCTGTCCAACGTGAAACTCTTCGGGATACAGATCGGCGACCGGGGAGCATATTTCCTGGTGCTGATCACCCTGGCGGTGCTGATGTGGCTGCTGTCCAACCTGATCAACAGCCCCACCGGCCGGGCCATGCTGGCCATGAAGAACTCCACCTCGGCGGCCCAGGCCATGGGCATCTCCCTGATGAAATACCGCCTGCTCGCTTTCGTCATCTCCACCGTGTTCGCCGCCATCGGCGGCCTGCTGTACATGATGTTCGTGCGGAACATGACCACCGCCACCTCGACATTTTTGACCCTCACCACCTCGCTGAACATTCTGGGCGCGGTCATCATCGGCGGGGCCAAGAGCCTGTGGGGCACCACCTTCGGGGTGTTCGTCATCTACGGCATCCAGTCCATGTTCCTCAGCAAGATCCCCTTCTTCGTAGAGAACCCCGCCTTCATCACCATGGTCACCGGCGTGCTCATCATCGTAGTGGTCATGTTCTTCCCCGGCGGCTTTGCCCAGATCTTCAGCCAGCTCACCGGCTGGATCAGGGGCAAGCTGAGAAAGGGGGCGGCGGTATGAGCACTTACAGCCAGGTGGAGCGGCTCCGCCGGCGGGTGGAACTTTACGATGACCTGTCCGCCCGGGAGGGTGCCGGAAAGAAGTACGGCAAAAAGTCCCAGGCCGCCCGGCAGAAGCTGGAGCGGGCCCGGGCCGCCCTTCCCGACACCGGCCTTACCCTCCCGGAGGGGGTGGTGCTGGACGTGCAGGGGCTGTGTATGTACTTCGGCGGCGTCAAGGCGGTGGACGGCCTCACGTTCCAGGTGAAAAAGGGCGAGATATTTGGGCTCATCGGCCCCAACGGCGCCGGCAAGACCACCGTGTTCAACTGCATCACCCAGTTCTACAAGCCCACCGCCGGGACCCTCCACTTTGAGAACAAGTCGGGTCAGGTGGTGGACCTGAACCGGGAAAAGGTCCACGACGTGATCCTCCAGGGCATCGTCCGCACCTTCCAGAACGTGGAGGTCATCCGGGAACTGTCGGTGCTGGACAATCTGCTGGTGGCGGGCCACCGGCAGTACACCGCCAACCTGGTCCAGCAGGCCCTCCACCTGCCCATCCTCCGCAAGGAGGAACAGGCGGTGCGGGAGCGGGCCATGAAGGTGCTGGAGTTTATGGGCCTCACCGCTTACAAGGATTGGTACGCCGCCGGCCTGCCCTACGGCGTGCTGAAAAGGATCGAAATCGCCCGCACCCTCATGTGCGAGCCCCAGCTCATCATTCTGGACGAACCCGCCGCCGGCCTCAACGACACCGAGACCGCCGAGTTGTCCCGCCTCATCCGCCGCATCCAGGAGGAGTACCGCTGCACCATTCTGCTGGTGGAGCACGACATGGGGCTGGTCATGGACATTTGCGACACGGTGTGCGCCATCTCCTTCGGGAAGCTGCTGGCCATCGGCACCCCCGAGCAGGTGCAGGCAAACCCGGAGGTACAAGCCGCCTATCTGGGCGTCGGTGAGGAGGTGTGACTATGGCGCTGTTGGAAGTGCGGGATCTGAAGGTCAATTACGGGCCCATCCAGGCGGTGCGGGGCATCGATCTGGACGTGGAGGAGGGCCAGATCGTGGCCTTGCTGGGCGCCAACGGGGCGGGGAAGACCACCACCCTGCGGGCGATCAGCGGCGTCATCAAGCCCTCCGGCGGGACCATCACTCAAAGCGGCGAACCACTTAGCAAACGGGCCTATAAGGTCGCCAAGCAGGGGATCAGTATGTCCCCCGAGGGCCGGCTGGTGTTCTACGGGCTCACGGTGGAGGAGAACCTCCGGGCCGGGGCCTATACCCTCCGGGATAGGGAGCGGATCCAACAAAATTTGCGGCGGGTGTACCAGCTGTTCCCGGTGCTGGAGCAGCGGAAAAAGCAGCAGGCGTCCACCCTGTCCGGCGGCGAGCAGCAGATGCTGGCCATCGGCCGAGCGCTGATGGCCGACCCCAAGGTCCTCCTGCTGGACGAACCCTCCCTGGGGCTGGCCCCTCTCGTCATCAGAGACATTTTCCACACATTGCGGGAGATCCGGGCGGAGGGCACCACCATCCTCATCGTGGAGCAGAACGCCCTGGCCACCCTGAAGATCGCCGACTACGCCTACGTGCTGGAGCTGGGGCTCATCAGCATGAAGGGCCCCGCCGGCGAGCTCATCCGCGACCAACGCCTCATCGACGCCTACCTGGGCGGCAAAAAGGTGTGAGCCCCTCCGTGTTTGCGCGAAACCCTTTTACATATGTCAGTTCTAATTATTTTTATTTTGAAAAGGAGAATAAAACATGAAAAAGCTGATCGCCCTTCTGCTGGCCCTGGTCATGGTGTTTGCCCTGGCCGCCTGCGGCCAGACCGACAACCCCACCGACGCCCCTGCCACCGATACCCCCACCGACGCCCCTACCGCCGAGCCCACTGAGTCCGCTGGCACTGTCCAGGGCGTGACCGACACTGAGATCCTCGTGGGCAACACCGCCGCCACCACCGGCGCCTTCGCCAGCGTGGGCGTGCCCTTCAACGCCGGCCTGGAGGCCGCTCTGAAGGCCTATAACGACGCCGGCGGTTTCCGGGGCAAGACCATCCGCCTCATCCACTATGACGACGGCTTTGACGCCGCCCAGGGCATGACCTACACCAAGACTCTGGCCGAGACCGACAAGGTGTTCGCTCTGGTGGGCCACTTCGGCACCAACACCGTGGGCGCCACCCTGGACTATGTGAAGAGTTTGGGCATCCCCACCGTCTACGCCGTCACCGGCATCTCCGCCCTGTACCAGGAGGGCGCCACTGGCAAGGACGCCTGCGTCATGTCCGTGCAGCCCATCTACGACGCCGAGGGACGGGTGCTGCTGGCCCGGGCTGTGGCCGCCACGGATGACAATATCGGTCTGGGCGGCAAGAAGATCGGCGTCATCTCCACCACCGACGACGCGGGCGAGGGCATCCTGGCCGGCATCAAGCGCCAGGCCCAGGAGGGCAGCTTCGACATCACCTATCAGGAGGTCCAGGCCGACGCCACCGACTACTCCGCCGCCATCAACGTGCTGAAGAACGCCGGGTGCGACGTGGTCATCGCCGCCATGAACCAGGCCCCCATGGTCACCGCCGTCAACGCCATGCGGGACGCCAACTTCAACGCCAAGGTCATCACCTCTTACGTCAGCGCCAACGCCGTGGCCCTGGGCCAGTTGGTGGCCGACGGCTCCATCACCGCCGACCGGCCGGTATATACAACCGCCTGGCTGGATGTGACCACCGAGGCCGGCATGGCCGACTACACGACCTTCGCCACCGTGATGGCCGCCTGGGAGGCGGAGAACGGCGTGGCCCAGGAGGATACCTATGTGCTGAACTCCTACGCCATGGCCGGCTATGTGGCGGGCATGACCTTCATCCACGGCCTCGACCAGCTGGACGCCCTGGGCCTTGACCTGACATGGGAGAACTACATCAAGGCCATGGAGAGCGCCCCCCTCCACGTTCCCATGGGCGGCGAGCTGAGCTTTGCCAACGGCGACCGCCTGGGCATCACCGCCCTGGCCCTGAACACCGTCTCCCTGACCCCCGATGAGGCCACCGGCGCCTACACCCTGGTGTCCGTCAGTCCCATCATGTCCCTGGACGACGTCTGGGCCCACGTGGGTTGAGCGGGGACAGGCGGTCCCTGCCCCACTTGAAAACAAGGAGTGAATCAGAGTGAGTTTTGAGGAAAAATACATCTCGGTGGAACAGGCCCTGTCCTATGTGAAGTCCGACGATGTGATCGTCACCGGGCTGGGCGCGGCGGAGGCCGGCCTGTTCATGGGGCAGCTCCACACCATCGCGGACCGGGTGCGGAACGTCACCGTCACCAACTGCCTGCCCACCCACCCCTCCGAGATCTACAAGCCGGAGTATGTGGACTCCTTCAATGTGGACGGCTGGTTTTTTTCCCCGCAGATGCGGAAGGCCCACGTCCACGGCAACATGGCCTACATCCCCAACCATCTGCATCTGGCGGCCACCAAGCGGCTGTACCACGTGAAGCCCAACATCTATGTGGGGGCGGCCTCCATGCCGGACAAACACGGGTACATCTCCCTGTCCCTGTCCAACACCTATGAGATGCGGATGATCGAGGCCGCCGACCTGGTGATCCTGGAGGTCAATCCCAATATGCCCTTTACCCTGGGGGAGAGCATTATCCACATATCCCATGTGGATTACCTGATCCGGGCGGACTATATGCCCCCGGTCACCCCCGACACCCCCTTCAGCGAGAAGGACGCCGCCATCAGCAAATTCATCGCCGACATGGTGCCCGACGGGGCCTGCCTCCAGTTGGGCATCGGGGGCATCCCCAACGCGGTGGCCGCCGCCCTGGAGACCAAGAACGATCTAGGCGTCCACACCGAGATGCTCACCACCAGCATGATGCACCTGGCCAAGATGGGAGTCATCAACGGCAAGTGCAAGCAGATCAACAAGGGCAAAATGGTCACCACCTTCGCCATGGGGATCCCCGAGCTCTATGAGTTCATGGACTACAACCCCGGCGTGGCCATGATGGACGGGGCCTGGGTCAACGACCCCTGGGTCATCGCCCAGAACGACAATCAGATCTCCATCAACACCTCCATCGAGGTGGACCTGACCGGCCAATGCTGCTCCGAGTCCATCGGCTCCCGGCAGTTTTCCGGCACCGGCGGCCAGGCGGACACCGCCATCGGCGCCCAGATGTCCAAGAACGGCAAGTCCATCATCGCCCTGTACTCCACCGCCATGGTGAAGGATCCGGCCACCGGCGAGCGGCGGGAGGTCTCCAAGATCGTGCCCCAGCTCATGCCCGGCGCGGCGGTGACCCTCTCCCGGAACGACGTGGACCGGGTGGTCACCGAGTACGGCGTGGCCGAGCTGCGGGGCACCAACATCCGGGAGCGGGTGGCCCGGCTCATCGAGATCGCCCACCCCAAGTTCCGGGAGGAACTGTGGGAGCAGGCGGTGAAGGTGGGCATCTTGGGCTGCCGCCGGTGAGGGGGGCTGCCCATGGCGACCTTCGACTTCAACGGCAAAGCCGTCTATTTTGAGGAGTACGGCCAGGGCAGGCCCCTGGTCATCCTCAACGGCATCATGATGTCCTGCGCCAGCTGGAAAGAGTTTATCGAGCCCTTTTCCGCAAATAATCGGCTTCTGCTGCTGGACCTGCTGGATCAGGGAAAGTCCGCCCGGATGGACGGCCCCTACGAACAGGCGCTCCAGGCGGAGGTGGTGCTGGCCCTGCTGGACCATCTGGGGATCAAAAAAGCCTGCCTGGTTGGCATCTCCTACGGCGGCGAGGTGGCCCAGCGGTTCGCCATCGAACACCCCGACCGGCTGGACCGGCTGGTGCTGTTCAACACCACCGCCCGCACCGGCCCCTGGCTGGGGGACATCGGGGAGGGCTGGAATCTGGCGGCCCGGGATCCGGAGGCATATTATTACTCCACCATCCCGGTCATCTACTCACCGGCCTTTTACCTGGGCAAAAATGACTGGATGACCCGCCGGCATGAGGCGCTTCACACCATATTCGCCAACCAGGACTTCATCCAGGCCATGATCCGGCTCACCAACAGCGCCCGGAGTTACGACGTGACTGAGGAGCTGCACAGGATCACCGCCCCCACTTTGGTGGTGTCCTGCCGGGAGGACTATCTCACCCCCATGGCGGAGCAGGAACTGATCTGCGCCAAGATCCCGGACAGCAGGCGGGTCATCCTCCCCGGCAGCGGCCACGCCTCCATGTACGAGCAGCCCCTTTTGTTCGCGGCGCTGGTGCTGGGCTTCTGCAACGTATCGAAAACGGAGTACTCCATCACGTGAAGAACCCTGTTGAAAAGTTCGGGAGAGAGCGGTATACTCAAATGCAGGAAACCCAACCCGGCGATTTGATAAAAGGGGGACTTGCGTTGGATTACAGAACTTTGGTGAACCGCCCCAGGACCCGGCGCGGCCTGGAGACCCTGAACAACATCCTGAGCGCCGCCGCCCAGGAGATCTATGAGAAGGGCTATTACAACACCTCCATCAACGACATCACCAAGCGGGCGGGGGTGGGGGCCGGCACCTTCTACACCTACTTTGAGAGCAAATACAATCTCTACAAATTCCTGCTGCTCCAGTGCAGCCACATGATCCGCAAGCACCTGAGTCAGTCCATCAAGGACTGCAAGACCCGCCGGGAGGCGGAGGAGGTGGGCCTGCGGGAGTGGCTCCGGTTCGTCCGGGAAAACCGGTATATGTACCATGTGATCTGGGAGTCCATGTACATCGACAAGGCCCTGTTCGTGGACTACTACGTCAGCTTCGCCAGGGGCTATATGCGGGGCATCGACGCGGCCAAGGAGACCGGCGAGATCCGTCCCGAGATCGACAGCGAGGTGCTGGCTTACACCCTCATGGGCGCATCCAACTTCTTGGGGCTGAACTGGGGCCTGTTCAAGGACTATCCCATCGACGTGGAAAAAGTTGTGGAGAGTTTCATGCACATCATCAACTGCGGCATCTTCACCGAGCGACGGTTCCCCCCGGAGGTGCCGGAAGCGGCCCAGCCCCCCATCCGCATCACCGTAGACTTCGACGACGCGGAGCTGGAGAACGAGCCGGAGGGCCCCGAGGGGAGCGGCGGGGAGGAGCCGTGACCAAAAAAGGAGAGAACGCTCATGTATCAGCAGCAATTCCTCACCACCGGGCGCCTGACCACCGCCTACTACCGGGCGGGGGAGGGGAACGGCAAAAAGCTGCTCCTCCTCCACGGGAACGTGTCCTCCTCGGTATTCTACCTGCCTCTGTTCCCTGAACTGGAAAAGGACTTTGACGTGGTCGCCCCGGACCTACGCTGCTTTGGCGACTCCAGCGCCCTGCCGGTGGACGCGGCGCGCGGCTTCCGGGACTGGACCGACGACGTGGCGGAGTTCGCCGCCGCCCTGGGCTGGGATAGGTTCGCCTTGCTCGGCTGGTCCATGGGGGGCTGCGTGGCTATGCAGTACGCCATCGACCACGGGGAGCAGCTCACCGGGCTGATCCTGCTCAACCCCGGTTCCCCCTACGGCTTCGGCGGCACCAAGGGCCCTGACGGCCAGCCGCTGGACCCGCTGGGACTGGCCTCCGGTGCGGGGGCGGTGAACGCCCAGCTGGTGCAGGCTCTGGCGGCCGGCGAGACTGATTTTATCCGCACCACGCTGACCAAAACGGTGTTCTTCAAGCCCGGTTTCCAGCTGGAGCCGGAGTGGGAAGACCGGCTGGTGGAGGCCATGGCCAAGACGAAGGTGGGGGACGGGATGTACCCCGGCGACGCCCGGCAGGTCCCCCAGTGGCCCTTTGTGGCCGCGGGGGACAAGGGCGTGTGCAACACCATGTCCATCCTCCACGGCGACCTGTCCGGCCTGGCGGACATCCCCGTCAAGCCCCCGGTGCTGTGGATCCGGGGAGACAGCGACGCCATGGTCAGCGACACCTCCGCCTGCGACTTGGCCTTCCTGGGCAAGCTGGGGGCGGTCCCCGGCTGGCCGGGGGATGAGATCGCTCCGCCCCAGCCCATGGTGGCCCAGACCCGGTATGTGCTGGACAAGTACGCCGCAGGCGGCGGGCGGTATCAGGAGACCGTCATTCCCGGCGGCCACGCCTGCCAGCTGGAGAGCCCGGCGGAGTTCTGCGCTGCGGTGAAGGCCTTTTTGGAGCGGGACCGAGCCGGAGCATGAGCCTTTGGGCGGTACCATGGTTTCAGTTCATCTTGTTCCCCTATCTCTTGTGACAGGGGCCGGGATCAAACTTGAGAGGGGGCTGGGCGTTTGCCCGGCCCCCTCTCTGCGCGCCGCATCGCCTTGGATTCCTCTGCCGCCCCTGACCCCGCGACGAACCTGCAATTTTTCTCCCCAAAAAACGCCCTCAGGCCCTTTGAACCGCCCCAGGTTAAGCGAACAGCACAAAAAGAGCCCCTTGGTAGGGAAATATGAAGTTTTACGCGGAGTGGCGCAGCGTGAGCGGCG
>CAYPEE010000033.1:1876-13357 GCA_964409665.1 uncultured Oscillospiraceae bacterium | reverse complement strand
CCGTTGATGGAGATGGGCACCACCCGGTGGTTCTGCCGCGCCGGGTGGTTGACCCTCCCCGCGTAGCCCTCGTTTTCGGCGCAGAGCTGGCACCGGGGATAGGCGGAGGCGGGCAGGTTCCTGGCGGCGGCGATGGCCCTGGGGTCCTTCTCCGGCTTGGACAGGTTGACGGTGACGTCCAGATCGCCGTATTCGGTGGAGGTCACCCACTTCATATCCCTGGCGATGCGGTCCCGGCGGAGGTAGTTGGTGTCCTGGGAGAACTCGTAGTACCAGTCGGTGGCCTGTACAGGACTTTCCCTATACAGCATTTGGAACTTTTCGATGACTTGGGCGGGCCGGGGGGTCAATCTGCCCATGAGGGCGGTGTCGAACAGGTCCCGGTAGACGATGGAGTTCTCGGACAGTACGCCCCGGGCGTATGCGTCATCGGTGAGCTCGTCCAGCACGGCGGCCAGGTCGATCTCGCCCCAGTCCCCGCCGGGGCCGGAATAGCTGTCCTGCTTCAACACCTCAAGAATGGCGTTGGTGGCCCAAATTTTCTCACACTGGTCGATGAGCCCCTTCCGAAGGGCGTAGGCGATCAGTTTGGAGACAGCTTCCTCTACCATGTCAGTCACCTCATTCGGGGGCCTGCCCGCCCTCGCCGGTCACGACCGTCCCGCCGAAGGGCCGGATGCGGATCACATGGCAGCATCCCGTGCCCAGCAGTTCCTCCATGCCGGACCGGAAGGCGTCCAGCAGATCGTCGGGGACAAAGGCCTGGACGGTGCCGGCAAAGCCGCCGCCGTGAACCCGGATGGCGCCCCGGCCCCCCAGCAGTTCCCGGCCCACGGCCAGGGTCACGGCCACCGCCTGATGCGCGGGGTCCGAGGGGGACCACACGTTTTGCAGGAGCGTTTCAGAGGACAGGCCGGACTGGTTCACCAGTTTCAGGAACTGGTCGAAGGCGCCGGCGGCCAGGGCCTCGGCCTCCTCCACCGCCCGGCGGTCCTCGGCGTAGTAGTGCATGGCGCGGAGAACGGCCCGGTCGCCGCACTGCTGTCGGAGGGCGGGCAGATTGGCCCGGAAGTCGGTCTCTGGCACGTCCCGGAGGTACTGGCGGCCGAAGCAGGCGGCCACGGCGCCCATTTCCCGGGTGATGTCGGCGTAGTCGTCGGTGAGGTCCGAATGGCAGGAGCCGGTGTCCACGACGCAGAGCGCGTGGCCGGATCGGGAGAAGTCGTACCCCACCCGCTGGGGTCTGGGGTCGGCGGGGTCGGCAAAGTCGATGGCCACGGCGCCTCCCAGGGAGGAGGCCATCTGGTCCATCAGGCCGCAGGGCTTGCCGAAATAGAGGTTCTCCGCGTACTGGCCGGCCCTGGCGATGTCGATGGGGCTCAGGGCCATGCCGCAACAGTAGAAGTTGAGGATGGTCCCCACCATCGTCTCATAGGCGGCGGAGGAGGACACGCCGGACCCGGCGGGCACGCCGGAGAGGGCGTACGCGTCGAACCCGGAGAGTCTGCGGCCCATCCCGGCCAGTTTGGCGGCCACCCCCCGCACCAGAGCGGCGGAGGTGTTCTTCTCCTCCTCCCTGGGGAGCAGCTCGTCCAGGGAGACCTCCAGGGCGGGATAGCCCTCGGAGGTGATGCGGATGACGTTTTCCCCGTTGGGAGCGGCGCAGGCCAGAATATCCAGGTCCACGCTGGCGCACAGCACATGGCCGTGCTGGTGGTCGGTGTGGTTCCCGCCGATCTCGGTGCGGCCGGGGCCGCTGAACAGGGCGGCGCCGGCCCTGTCGCCGTAGCGGGAGACAAGGCCCTCCGCCGCCTGTACGGCCCGCTCCCGGGCGGCCGGCAGGCCGTCCCTCCCGTAGAGGCGGGCCAGAGCGCCGTCGTGCCGGCCGGCGCGCAGTTCCCCTGCCAATGCAGCAGAAGTGGACATAGTGCGGTCACCTCGCGTAAAAAGATTTCTGTCACCAGTATAGAGATTTTTGCCGGAGATTTCAAGGTAATTCTCTGATTTTCGGGAAAACTTCGGGTCGGGGGAAAATCTCCCTTTCCACTTGCCACTGGGCCGGGATTGTGATATAATCTACCGCCGAACATAGAATAATGGCGTCATGCGCTGTTGAAGGAGGGGATCGTGGATGGATATCATCGTGTTGGCCGGGGGTCTCAGCCCCGAGCGCAGCGTGTCCCTGTCCAGCGGAACCAGGGTGTGCCAGGCCCTCCGGGACCGGGGGCACCGGGCCGCCCTGGTGGATCTCTATCTCGGCACGGACCGGACGGCGGAAGAATTGTACGCCGCCCCTCTGGAGCGGTCCGCCATCGACCGGGAAGCCCCCGATCTGGAGCGGGTCCGGGCCGCCCGGCGGGGCGGGGGGGACGGTCAGTTTGGCCCCAACGTGCTGTCCCTCTGCAAAGGGGCCGACGCGGTGTTCCTGGGCCTCCACGGGGCCTGCGGGGAGGACGGCCGGGTGCAGGCCGCCTTCGACCTGCTGGGCATCCCCTACACCGGGTCCGGCTACCTGGGCAGCGCCATCGCTATGGACAAGGACCTGACCAAGCGCATCGTGGCCCCTCTGGGGGTACTCACCCCAAAGTGGCGGTCCGTTGTTGTCACCGGGGAGAACATGGCCGCGCTGGCGGAGGCCCTGGATCTGCCCTGCGTGGTGAAGCCGGTGGACTCCGGCTCCTCCATCGGGGTGTCCATCGCCCATGACCGCGTGGAGCTGTCCAAGGCGCTGGGGACCGCCGTCCGGCTGGGGGGCCGCACTGTCATCGAGGAGTACATCGCCGGCCGGGAGATCCAGGTGGGCGTCTTAGAGGGCAGAGCCCTGCCCTCCATCGAGATCATTCCCCGGACAGGGTTCTACGATTACGCCAACAAGTACCAGCCGGGCGCGGCGGAGGAGATCTGCCCCGCGCCCATCCCGAAAGAGTGGGAGGAGGGGCTGGCAAACACAGCCGAGACGGTGTTCCGGGCGCTGGGCCTCTGCGTCTACGCCCGGGCGGACTTCATCGTCCGGGAGGACGGCTCCGCCTACTTTTTGGAGATCAACACCCTGCCCGGCATGACCCCCACCAGTCTGGTGCCCCAGGAGGCGGAGGCGGCGGGCATCGGCTACGGGGAACTGTGCGAGCGGATCGTCCGCGCATCCCTGGCCGCCCGCAGGGCGGGGCGTTGAGGAGAGAGCGAGTATGGATCAACTGACGGTACGCCAACTGCTGGAGGCGGTGGACGGCGCCCTGCTGGGCGGCTTTGACGACCTGGACGCCGCCGTGAACTCAGTCACCACCGACAGCCGCGACACCCCGGAGGGCAGTCTGTTCCTTCCGCTCAAGGGGGAGCGGTTCGACGGCCACGCCTTCATCCAGTCCGCCCTGGAGGGGGGGGCGGCGGGCTGCCTCACCGCCCGGGAGCGGGACAGCTATCTGCCGGGAAAGTTCTACATCAAGGTGCGCTCCACTCACCAGGCCCTGCGGGACCTGGCCCGGTACTACCGGCTGACCTTTGACATTCCGTTCATCGCCGTCACCGGCTCGGTGGGCAAGACCACCGCCAAGGACATGATCGCCGCGGTGCTGGGGGCCAGATACCAGGTCCACAAGACGGAGGGCAACTACAATAACGACATCGGCGTGCCGCTGACCCTCCTGAAACTGGAGCGCCGGCACCAGGCGTGCGTGGTGGAACTGGGCATGGACCACGCCGGGGAGATCGACCGCCTGGCCGCCCTGGTGGAACCGGACATCGCCGTCATCACCAACATCGGGGACGCCCACATCGAGAACCTGGGCAGCCGGGAGAACATCTTTCGGGCCAAGTGCGAGATCCTGCCCCATCTGAAGCCCGGCGGCACCCTCATCCTCAACGGGGACGACGAGTGGCTGTCCGCCCTCCGGGGCAGGTTGTCCCAGAAGACCCTGTTCGTGGGCAGGGGCGAGGGGCTGGACTACACCGCCTTCGACATTGGGACCGAGGCGGCCTCCATCCGCTGCGGGGTGCGGACCCCCCGGGGCCAGTTCCAGGCGGATATCCCCGCCCTGGGCGAGCACATGATCTATCCCACCCTCATCGCCGCGGCGGTGGGGGAGGAACTGGGCATGGACCCCGACGAGATCGCCCGGGGCATCGGCGCGTTCCTGCCCACCAGGATGCGGATGAACATCCTCCGCTGCGCGGGGGACGTGGTCATCCTCGACGACTGCTACAACGCCAACCCCCAGTCCATGCGGGCGGCGGCGGCGGTCCTGGGGGGCGCCGCCCACCGGCGGAAGGTGGCCGTGCTGGGCGATATGAAGGAACTGGGCCCCAACAGCGACCGGTTCCACCGGGCGGTGGGGGAGTTCTTCGCCCAGGCGGGGACCGACCGGCTGATCGCCATCGGCGAGGACGCCCGGTTCATCGCCGAGGGAGCCAGGGCCGCCGGGCTGGAACAGGCGGACTATTTCCCCACCCTGGAGGAGGCCAGGGACGCCCTGCTGCGGGAGATCCGGGCCGGGGTCACCATTCTGGTGAAGGCGTCCCGCTCCATGGCCTTTGAGCGGGTGGTGGAGTTTTTGCGGGCCAACATCCCCGGCTGACCGGCGAAGTCCGTCCGGCACAGGCCGGACAAGAGGAGGACCATGATAGATATACAGCTGACCGGCCTCGTCAAAGAGTTCGAGGTGGGAAAACGAATATTGGACGGCTTTTCCCTCCAGGTGGATCAGGGGGAGCGGGTGGGCCTGCTGGGCAGGAACGGCGCCGGCAAGACCACCGTGTTCCGCATCCTGTCCGGCCAGGTCCGGGAGGACGAGGGGACGGTGTTTCTCGCGCCGGGGAAGCGGCTGGGGCTCATCTCTCAGATCCCGGTGTACCCGGCGGGCTATACCGTCCGGGACGTGCTGGACACCGCTTTTGCCCGCCTGCGCCGGATGGAGGCCGAACTGAACGGGCTGGCCGCCCAGATGGGAGAGGAGAACTCCCCGGAGACGCTGGCCCGGTACGACAGGCTCGCCGCCGCCTTTGAGGCGGAGGGCGGCTACGACGCCGAGACAAGGCTCAATAAGGTCTGCAACGGCCTTGCCATCGGCGCCGATATGCGAAAGCGGCGGTTTGCCGATCTGTCCGGCGGGGAGAAGACCCGCGTCAACCTGGCGCGGCTCATTCTGGAGGACACCGACATCCTCCTGCTGGACGAGCCCACCAATCACCTGGACCTGAACGCCACCGAGTGGCTGGAGGGCTACCTGGACCGGTTCAAGGGCACCGTCATCGCCATCTCCCACGACCGCTGGTTCCTGGACCGGGTGGTCAAACGGGTGGTGGAGATCGTGGACGGCAGGGCGGAGCTGTACTCCGGCAACTACTCCTTTTTCGTGGAGGAGAAGGAGCGGCGCTATCAGGAGCGGCTCCGCCAGTACGAGAAGGAGCGGGCCAAGATCGCCCAGTTGGAGAGTTCGGCGGAGACCTTGCGGATGTGGGCCTTCAAGGGGATGGACAAGACCTATAAGCGGGCCAAATCCATGGAGAAACGCATTGAGCGCCTGCGCACCACCGAGCGGCCCGTCAGGGAGAAAAAGCTGTCCGTCCGCTTTGGGGAAAAAGAGTTCCACGGGGACGAGGCCATGGTCATCACGGATCTGACCAAGTCCTTCGGGGGGCGTACCCTGTTCTCCCATGTGGATCTGGAGGTCGCCGGCGGGGAGCGCATCGCCCTCCTGGGGGACAACGGCGCCGGCAAGTCCACCTTTCTGAAGATCCTGATGGGGGAGGAGGCGCCGGACGCCGGCTCGGTGTACTTCGGGCCCTCCATCCGCATCGGATATCTGCCGCAGATCATCCGGTTCGACCGGCCCGACCGCAATTTAGTGGACACCATGCTGTGGGCCCAGAACTGCACCACCCAGGAGGCCAGGGATCGGCTGGCCGCCTTCCGGTTTCGGGGGGAGGACGTGTTCAAGCCGGTGTCCGCCCTGTCCGGTGGGGAGCAGTCCAGACTGCGGCTGTGTATGCTCATGGACCGCCGGATCAATCTGCTGATCCTGGACGAGCCCACCAACCACCTGGACATCGACTCGCGGGAGTGGATCGAGGAGGCGGTGGGGGCATACGGCGGAAACCTGCTGTTCGTCTCCCACGACCGCTACTTTATCGAGAAGTTCGCCGGCCGCGTCTGGATGCTGGAGGACGGGAGGATCTCCGACTTCCGGGGAAACTATACCGAGTTCCGGGCCTTCCGGGAGCGGCAGGAGCGGTCAAAAAACGCCGGTCCCGCCCCGGAGCCGGCCCCGTCCAGGGAGGACAGGCCCAAACGCTCCGGCGGCGCCAAGGAGTTGGAGAAGCGGGTTCGGGCCGCCGAGCGGGCGGTGGAGAAGGCGGAGATCCGGCTGGATGAGATCGCCGGAGAGATGGAGGAGGCCGCCTCCGACTATCTGAGGCTCCAGGAACTGTACGGGGAGCGGGACAAACTGGAGGACGAACTGGCCCGCCTGTACGCGGAGTGGGAGCGGCTGAGCGCGGAACTGGACGAGGCGAAAGGCTGAGGACGTATGAATGAACGAATGGGCTATCATCCCTATCAGGGCGGCCGGAGGCGGAGGATCAACTGGCCGGCCATCCTGCTGGCGGCGGCGCTGCTGGCCGCCGTCTGCTTTGCCGTCCCCTTCGGGGTGGTGGCGGCCGGGGCTCACAGCGACGTTCAGGACGATCCTCAGATCATGATCGTCCTGGGCTGTCAGGTGATGCCCTCAGGGCCGTCCATCCTGCTCCGGGACCGGCTGGACACGGCGCTGGACTATCTGGAGGACCACCCGGATATGACCGTCGTCGTCTCCGGCGGCAAGGGGGACGACGAGCGCCTGTCCGAGGCCCGGTGTATGTACGACTACCTGACCGGGCACGGCGTGAACGGCGAACACATCCTCCTGGAAGACCGCTCGGTGAACACCAGGGAGAATATCAGCTTTTCCATCCAGCTGCTGGCGGAAAACGGCTATGACACCGCCGCCGAAATGCTGGTGGTGTCCAACGGGTTCCATCTGGCCCGCGTGCGGATGCTGTGGGGAAGGCTGTCCGGAGGGACCGACAATCTGAATGTTCTGGCGGCCCCCTCCAGCCACCTGCCCACTCGACTGTGGATGTATATCCGGGAGCCGCTGGCGCTGGTGAAATCCTTCTTCTTCGATCGAGGTGAACCGACTTGACCGACCAGTTGAGGGCCGTAGAGGTCAAATACGCGGAGATCGAGGCACGGCTGGCGGCGGGGGAGACCTACGCCGACCCGGAACTGGTGGCCCGGCTCAACCGGGAGCAGCGGGAGCTGGAGCCTCTGGTGACGGCCTGTCGGGACCTGAGGAGGGCAAACGAGGCCAGGGCGGGGGCGGAGGAACTGCTCACCGACCCGGAGATGAGGGAACTGGCCCAGGAGGAACTGGCCGGGGCCAAGGCGGACATCGAGCGGCTGGAGCGTCGGATCAGGGTGCTGCTGCTGCCACAGGACCCAGACGACGGGAAAAGCGTCATCATGGAGATCCGGGCCGGCGTGGGCGGGGAGGAGTCGGCTCTGTTCGCCCACTCCCTGACCCGAATGTATACCATGTACGCCGAGCGCCGGGGCTGGAGGGTGGAGGTAAACTCCACCAATGAAACGGAGCTGGGCGGAGTAAAGGAAATCTCCTTTACGATAGAGGGGGAGGGCGCCTGGTCGCGGCTCAAGTATGAGAGCGGCGTCCACCGGGTCCAGCGGGTGCCCGAGACCGAGTCGGGGGGGCGGGTCCATACCTCCACCGCCACGGTGGCGGTGCTGCCCGAGATGGCCGAGGCGGACGTGGCGCTGAATCCCGACGACATAGAGATGCAGGTATTCCGTTCCTCCGGCGCGGGGGGCCAGCACATCAATAAGACCTCCTCCGCCGTGCGGCTCATTCACAGGCCCACCGGCACCGTCGTCGAGTGCCAGCAGGAGCGGAGCCAGTTCCAGAACCGGGAGAAGGCCATGCGGCTGCTGGCCTCTATCCTCCGCGAGCGGGAACAGGAGCGCATCCGGAGCGAGTACGGGGAGGTGCGCCGCAGTCAGATCGGCACCGGTATGCGCAACGAGCGCATCCGCACCTATAACTTTCCCCAGGGGCGGCTCACCGACCACCGGATCGGATTGACCCTTTACAGGCTGGAGGAGGTCATGGACGGCGATCTGGACGAGATCATCGACGGACTCATCACCGCCCGCCAGGCGGAACTGCTGGCGGAGAGAGGACCCTCCTGAGCCGCCCCGCGTGCTGCGGGACCCGGACGGCGCGGCGGGAAAACGGGAACGGATCATTTTGGACGGAGCGGGGACGCGAATTGAGGACAAAACTTCTGAACCAAAACGATATTGCCGAGGCCGCCTCCATTCTGAAGCGCGGAGGTCTGCTGGGCATCCCCACCGAGACGGTGTACGGCCTGGGGGCCAACGGTCTGGATCCGGAGGCGGTGGGCCGCATCTTTACCGCCAAGGGCCGGCCCCAGGATAACCCGCTGATCCTGCACGTCCCCTCGGCGGACTGGCTGGGCCGCTGGTGCGCGGACGTGCCGGAGACCGCCTATGTCCTGGCGGAGCGGTTCTGGCCCGGGCCACTGACCATAATCCTGAGGCGTGGCCCCGCGATCCCCGATGCGGTGACCGCGGGGCTGGACACGGTGGGGATGCGCTGCCCCGATCACCCGGTGTGCCGCGCCATTCTTGAGGCGGCGGGGGTGCCCGTGGCCGCGCCCTCGGGCAATCTCTCCGGCCGCCCCAGTCCCACCACGGCGGCCCACATGCTGGAGGATATGGAGGGCAGGATCGACGCCATCGTGGACGGCGGACCCTGCGCCGTGGGGGTGGAGTCGGCCATCCTCGACCTGACCGCGGACCCGCCCCGGCTGTTGCGGCCCGGCGGGGTGACGCTGGAACAGCTCCGGGAGACGCTGGGCCGGGTGGCGGTGGACAGCGCCGTGGTCCGGCCCATGGGGGCGGGGGAGAGGCCCCGCGCCCCCGGCATGAAGTACCGGCACTACGCCCCCAGAGCCCCGGTCACCGTGGTGGCGGGGGAGCCGGAGGGGAGCGCCGCCTACATCGCCGCCCACGCCGGCGCGGGGGACGGGGTCATCTGCTTTGACGAGTTCGCGGAGCGGTTCCCGGCCCGGACCGTGGAGCGCCTGGGGCCCTCCGCCGACAAGGGGGAGCAGGCCCGGCGGGTGTTCGACGCCCTGCGGGCCTTCGACCGCACCTCTGTTCCCGCCATCTGGGCCCAGTGCCCCGACCCCGCCGGCATCGGCCTGGCGGTGGCCATCCGGCTGAACAAGGCTGCGGTTTTCCGCATCGTGGAGGTTCCGTGACAGGGGGGATACCATGTTCGTCATCGGCATCACCGGCCCCACCGGGGCGGGGAAAACCACCGTGCTGAACGTGCTGGCCCGGTTGGGCGCGGCCGTCATCGACTGCGACGCGCTCTATCATCGGATGCTCCTCTCCTGCCGCCCCATGCTGGATGAACTGCGGGGGCGGTTCGGGAGCGATATTTTTGGGGAGGACGGCCTTTTGCACCGCAAGGTGTTAGGGAATATCGTATTCGGGGATCCCGAGGCCCTGCGGGACCTGAACGCCATCACCCACCGGCACATCCTGCGGGAGCTGGACGCCCTCATTGCCCGGGCGGAGGGGGAGGGCCGCCCCGCCGCGGCGGTGGACGCCATCGCCCTTTTAGAGAGCGGCCTGGGCCGGCGGTGCGACGTGACCGTGGCCGTCACCGCCGACGACGGGCTCCGGGCGGGGCGCATCGTGGCCCGGGAGGGCATTTCGGAGGAGTACGCCCGCAAGCGCCTCGCGGCCCAGAAACCCTCCGCCTGGTTCGAGGAGCGGTGCGACCGCGTCCTCCGCAACGACGGCTCCAGAGAGGAACTGGAGGACAGGGCGCTGGCGCTGTTTTCATCGATCATTCCGAAGGAGGAATTATGATATGGACGAGAAGAAATCCGGCGGGGAACTGAGAGAGCGCCTGCTGAACCAGAAAAAGAACGGCTGGGACGCGGTGGACGAGGCCACGGAAAGGGCTGTTTTTGACTACTGCGACGGGTATATGGACTACCTGGACGCGGGCAAAACCGAGCGCACCTGTGTGGACAACACGGTGGAGCTGGCCCGGGCAGCGGGTTTCGTCCCCTTTGAGCGGGGGATGGATCTCCGGCCCGGCATGAAGGTATATCGGGTGAACCGGGGCCGCGCCGTCGATCTGGCGGTGATCGGCTCCGCCCCCCTGGATCAGGGGGCCACCTTCTGCGCCGCCCACATCGACAGTCCCCGGCTGGATCTGAAGCCCAGTCCCCTCTATGAGGACAGCGAACTGGCCTTCCTCAAGACCCACTATTACGGCGGCCTGCGCAAATATCAGTGGGTGACCATCCCCCTGGAACTGCGGGGCGTGGCGGCTTTGAAAGACGGCTCGGTCGTGCGGGTGGCCGTCGGCGCGGGGGAGAACGACCCTCTGTTCACCATCACAGACCTGCTGCCCCACCTGGCGGCCGATCAGAGCCAGAAAAAGCTGTCCGAGGCCATCCCGGCCGAGACCTTGAATCTGCTGGTGGGCAGCCGCCCCCTGAAGGACGACGGGGGCGGCGACCGGGTGAAGCTGGCCGTTATGAAACTGCTGAACGAGCGCTACGGCATCACCGAGGCGGACTTCCTCTCCGCCGAACTGGAGGCCGTCCCCGCCTTCCACGCGGTGGACATCGGCTTTGACCGCTCCCTCATCGGGGCCTACGGCCATGACGACCGGGCGTGCGCCTACGCCGCCCTCAAAGCGCTGCTGGATCTGCCCTCCACCCCGGTGCGCACCGCCGTGTGCGTGCTGGCCGATAAGGAAGAGATCGGCTCCGTGGGGGTGTCGGGCATGAAGTCCGGGTTCTTCGACACCTTTATGGAGGACCTGTGCGCCGGCCAGAACGTGCCCGTCCGGGCCTGTCTGGAGAAGTCCTTCTGCCTGTCCTGCGATGTGACCATCGCCTACGACCCGGACTTTCCCGAGGTGTATGAGAAGAACAACTCCGCCCGGATCAACTATGGCGTGGGCCTTTGCAAGTACACCGGCCGCGGGGGCAAGAGCGGCGCCTCCGACGCGGGAGCCGAGACCGTGGCCTATGTCCGCCGCCTGCTGGACGACCGGCACGTCCTCTGGCAGATGTGCGAACTGGGCAGGACCGACGCGGGCGGCGGGGGGACCGTGGCCCTCTATATGGCCAACCGCAACATCGACACCATGGACGCCGGGGTGCCCGTGCTGTCCATGCACTCCCCCTTCGAGACGGTGGGCAAGCTGGACTGCTATATGACCTACGCCGCCTGCCGGGCCGTGTACGAGGGGTAGGGCTCCATCCCGGGGGACCGCAGGGGCCGGCCCGAGACCGGCCCGCGTTCGGCGTACCGCGGGCGGGTCTGGGACCCGTTGGGGGGTATCCGGGAACACGGGCGGGTCTGGGACCCGCCCCTAC
>CAYPEE010000033.1:0-1776 GCA_964409665.1 uncultured Oscillospiraceae bacterium | reverse complement strand
TGGGACCCGTTGGGGGGTATCCGGGAACACGGGCGGGTCTGGGACCCGCCCCTACGCCCCGCGTTCGGCATACCGCGGGCGGGTCTGGGACCCGCCCCTACTTTGCGGATACCCCCTGCATAATATTTGCCCCCTTTGGAAAGAATGACCTCCAAAGGGGGCTTTGCCATGACCGAGGAGACCAGACCCACCGACGGGGGTGAGGAGAACGAGGACCGGCAGGACCGGCAGCAGCAGATCGTGGACATGGGCGCGGCTACGGTGCGCACCGGGGACGGGGTCATCCACACGCTGACCATTGTGGGCCAGATCGAGGGCCATCAGGAGGCCCCCGCCGGGAGCAAGACCACCAAATATGAGCATGTGCTGCCCCTGCTCACCGCCGTGGAGGAGAGCGGGGAGGCGGACGGCCTGCTGATCCTGCTCAACACCATGGGGGGCGACATCGAGGCGGGCCTGGCCATCGCGGAATTGATCTCCGGCATGAAAACGCCCACCGTGTCATTGGTGCTGGGGGGAGGCCACTCCATCGGGGTACCCCTGGCGGTGGCGGCCCGGGAGTCCTTCATCGTGCCCTCCGGGGCCATGACCATCCACCCCGTGCGGCTCAACGGCCTGGTCATCGGGGTGAGCCAGACCTTCCACTACTTCGAGCGCATCCAGGACCGCATCTGCGACTTCGTCACCCGGAACAGCCGCATCAGCCGGGAGGATTTTGAGGGGCTCATGCTCAACACCGGCGAGATGGCCGCCGACGTGGGCAGCGTCATCTACGGCGAGGAGGCGGTGCGTCTGGGGCTCATCGACCATTTGGGCGGCCTCTCCGACGCGCTGGACTGCCTCCACCGCATGATGCGGGAGGACGCGGAGCGCCGAAAAACCGAATGACGCGCCGGTCCGCTGCTCTCTCGGCGGGACGATTGACCGCTGGGGGAGCGAGTACGGATCTCTGATCCTTCCGGCCGTTGAAAAGCCGTCCGGTGTGAACCGGACGGCCTTTTGTATGCGTATTTTACTCCAGCACCGCGCCTCTCGCGGCGGAGGAGACCAGCTTGGCGTACCGGGCCAGATAGCCGGTCTTGATCTTGGGCTCCGGGCAGACCCAGGCGGCCTTCCGGGCGGCCAGCACCGTTTCATCCACCTTCAGGGTGATGGAGTTGGCGCGGATGTCGATGGAGATCGGGTCGCCGTCCTCCACATAGGCGATGGGACCGCCCTGGGCGGCCTCGGGGCATACGTGGCCGATGGCCGCGCCCCGGGTGGCGCCGGAGAACCGCCCGTCGGTGATGAGGGCCACGCTCTCGCCCAGGCCCATCCCCACGATGGCGGAGGTGGGGTTCAGCATCTCCCGCATACCGGGGCCGCCCCTGGGGCCCTCATAGCGGATCACCACCACGTCCCCGGGGACGATCTTGCCGGCGTAGATGGCGGCGATGGCGTCCTCCTCGCTGTCAAAGACGCGGGCGGGGCCCTCGTGGACCATCATCTCAGGGGCCACGGCGGAGCGCTTCACCACGCAGCCCTCGGGGGCCAGGTTGCCCTTCAGCACGGCGATGCCGCCGTCGGCGGAGTAGGGGTTGTCGATGGGCCGGATGGTCTCCGGGTCCCGGTTCACCACGCCCTCCAGGTTTTCGGCCATGGTCCTGCCGGTGACGGTCATCACGCCGGTGTCCAGCAGGCACTTTTTGTTCAGTTCGGCCATCACCGCGTACACGCCGCCGGCCTGCTCCAGATCCTCCATATAGGTCTCGCCGGCGGGGGCCAGGTGGCACAGGT
>CAYPEE010000032.1:0-13366 GCA_964409665.1 uncultured Oscillospiraceae bacterium | reverse complement strand
AGACAACCGGGAGAGGCTGTCTGGGATAGACGGATCATACCGGCATCACCGCCCTACAGCTTACTTCGGAAATAGCGATGGGTTGACGGACGCTATGGAGATCAAAGCGCACACATGAAACAAGGCGGCAGATGGCGTTATCATCTGCCGCCTTCATTCATTGGCGCTTTAGCGTCAATAAACCCCCAGTTTAACTGGGCGTCGATGAAAATTGTTTTTGCAAAAGCCAGGGAACCGCTGCACTACAGGAATGTAGCGGTTCCCTGAAGAGTATAGAGGTTAGCAAAAAGATAGTGCTTAGGATATTTGACCTCCGAGAAGGGGGGCCTGCGGTGCAAAAAGTGCTGGGAACCCTCTTTCGGGGGTTACCACAGGAGATAGCCCTTATAGAGCCTGGTCAAACCACCGGTTCAACCGGCGGTTTTGATTGTAGAAGAGGCAAAACTCTTGATCGTTTTTTATCCGCACACCTTGCCGGGGTTCAACAGACCCTTGGGGTCGAAGACCCGCTTCACGCCCCGCATCAGTTCCATCACGGTCTCCCCCTCAAACCGGGCCAGGTAGGACACCTTGGCGGAGCCGATGCCGTGCTCACCGGAACACAGGCCGCCCAACTCCCGGCCCCTGGCGTAGACCAGGTCCATGAACCTTGCGGCTTTGGCCAGAAAGGCGTCCCGCTCCATACCGCTGGCGCATACGTTCATGTGAACGTTTCCGTCCCCGGCGTGGCCGCTGGTGCGAATGGCCAGACCGATCTCCTCCTCCAGGCTGTTGGCGTAGTTCACCAGTTCGGGGATGTGCGGGATGGGCACCACCACGTCGCACTCGTCGGTCATGTCGAATTTGGCTTGGATGGCCTCCAGCGCGGCGCCGCGGACCGACCAGGCGGTGCGGATGGACTCGGGGGTGTCGAACACCAGCACATCCAGCGCGCCGTTTTCCAGGAACACCTCGGCGGCCCGCTCCATGATCTCGTCCATCTGTTCCGGCTTTGCCCCCTCGAAGGTGGACAGCAGGTAGGCGCCCACTTCCTCGCCCTCACACCTGGCGGGATAGACCTCCCTGCCCAGGAACTCCTGAATTTCCCGCACATTGGCCCGGGGCAGGAATTCCAGCGCCTGGGGGTCCAGACCGGCCCGCTTCACCTGGGGCACGCAGGAGATGGCGGAGTCCAGATCGGGGAACATTCCCAGCAGGCTGACGGTCTGTTTGGGCAGGGGCAGCAGTTTCATGCTCAGTTCGGTGATGATGCCCAGCGTGCCCTCGCTGCCGATCATCAGATGGAGCAGGGAGTAGCCGGAACTGGTCTTGTTCACCTCCCCGCCCAGGCGGATGACCTCGCCGCCGGGCAGCACCACGGTCATGGCCCGGACATAGTCCCGGGTGGCGCCGTATTTCACCGCCCGCATCCCGCCGGCGTTGGTGGCCACGTTGCCGCCCACGGTGGCGAACCGCTCGCCGGGATCGGGGGGATAGAGGACGCCGTGTTTCAGGCAGTCGTTGGAGAGATCGTCCAGCAGCACGCCGGCCTGCACCCGGACGGTGAAATTGTCCAGATCGTAGCCCAGGATCCGGTTCATCCTGCCGGTGTCGATGACCACGCCGCCATGATCGGCCACGCAGCCGCCGCACAGGCCGGTGCCCGCCCCCCGGGGAACGATGGGGATGCCGCTGTCATAGCAGATCCTGCAGACGGCGGCGGTCTCCTCGGTGGAGAGGACCTCCACCACCGCGTCGGGCGTATGCCTGCCATAGATGGGCATCTCGTCGTGGGCGTAGTCCGCCTTGATCTCCCCGCCGGAATAGACCCGGCCGGGGGCGGCGGCGGAGAGCCGCTCCAGGATCTCGGGCGTGACGGTTTTGTTCTCCATATCGTTCCCTCCTCAGCCGCGCCTGCGGATCTCATCCATCAGCGCGGGGATAATCTCCAGCGCGTCGCCCACGATGCCCACGTCCGCCACGGAGAAGATGGGGGCGGACTCGTCCTTGTTGATGGCCACGATGAACTTGGATCCCATGGCCCCGGAGAGGTGCTGCATGGAGCCCGAGATGCCGCAGGCGATATACAGCCTGGGGGAGACCGTCTTGCCGGACTGGCCCACCTGATGGGCCCGGGAGACCCAGCCGGCCTCGATCGCCGGGCGGGAGGCGCCCACCACGCCGCCCAGCAGGGCGGCCAACTCCTCCACCAGGCGGAACCCCTCGGCGCTGCCCATGCCCTGCCCGCCGGCCACGATCACCTCGGCCCCTTCCAGGTCCACGGCCTCGGTGATCTCGGTGACGGTCTCCACGACTCTGGCTTTCACCGCGCCGTCGGGAATGGACAGATTCACCGTCTCGATGGCGGCGGGCTCGCCCGCCTCCGGCCTGGCGAAGCAGCCGGAGCGCACCGTGGCGAACTTCACCGGGCCGGTAACTTGGAGCCGCTCGTAAATGGTGCCGCCGTAGGCGGGGCGGGTGGCCAGCAGAGCATCCCCGCCGGCGCTGAGCGCCACGGCGTCGGTGACGCAGCCGCCGCCCAGCCGCTGGGCCAGACGGGGGGCATAGTCTTTGCCCGCCTGGGTGGCGCTGAACAGCACCGCGTCGGGGGATTTCTCCCGGATCAGAACTTCCAGCAGGGCCACCGCCTCGTCGTCGCAGGCGGGGGCGGCGTCGATGGCGATCACCGGCACGCCGTAGGGGGCGATTTGCGCGGCAAGGTCCGCGCCGAACGCCACGGCGGCGGACTCGCCCAAACCCGCCGCGGCGGTGAGGACTTCCAGACTTCCATTGACGGGCCTGCCGTCCTTCTTTTCGATATAGACGAAGCTTTTCATTCTTTCCGCCCCCACTACAACACGTTGGCTTCCGCCATGATGGCGACCGCTCTCTTTGCGGCCTCCGCCGCCTCCTGGCCCTCGATCACCACGCCGGCCTGGCGCCTGGGCGGCTCGGAATATCCGGCGCAGGACACCAGCGCGCTCTCCTCCCCCGTCAGGGCCAGAACGGGGATGACGGCTTTCCGGGCCGCCATCTTGGCCTTGATATTGGGGTAGCGGGGGTCGTAGGCGGGCTTGGCGATGGTAAGCACCGCCGGAGTGGGCACCTCGTAAATCACGCCGCTGTCCTCCGTCTCCTGGCGGACTCTCAGCCCGCCCTCCCGGGGTTCGGCCTCCACCACGCTGGACACAAAGGGCAGACCCAGCCGCTCGGCCAGCCTGGCGCCCACCTGGCCGCTGATCTCGTCGGTGGACTCCTTGCCGCAGAGGATCAGGTCGAAGGGCTCGCCGTTCCTCTCGGCGCACTTGGCGGCTGCCGCCGCCAGATAGGCGGCGACGCCGCCCTCGTCGGTCTCCCCCTCGGGCGGGGTGACCAGATACGCCCTGTCCGCGCCCACGGCCAGCAGATTTTTCAGGCCGCTCTGGGCCCCGTCCCTGCCCAGGGTGAGGACGGTGACCGAGCCGCCGTGGGCCTCCTTGAACCGGACGGCCAGTTCCAGCGCGTAGGTGTCGAAGGCGCTGTTGACAATCTCCACCCCGGCGGTGGCGGGCCTGCCGGAGGCGTCCAGCCGGATCTCCGCGTAGTCGTCGGGGACCTGCTTGACACAGACCAGGATATTCATGGTGTTCCCTCCCTAAATTTTGCCGATGACGGCGCGGCCGACCACCATGCGCTGGATCTCGTTGGTGCCCTCGAAGATCTGAAAGATCTTCGCGTCGCGCAGCAACTTCTCCACCGGGTACTCCCGGCTGTAGCCGTAGCCGCCGAAGATCTGCACCGCGTCCAGGGCGGTCTGCACGGCGGAGTCGCCGGCAAAGCACTTGGCGGCGGCGGATTCCTTGCTGAAGGGCAGCCCCGCGTCGGCCAGCTGAATGGCGTGGGCCACCAACTGGCGGGAGGCCTCGGTGCGGATCTCCATATCCGCGATCTTGAATTCAATCGCCTGATTCTTGCAAATGGGCCTGCCGAACTGGACGCGCTGTTTGGAGTAGGCAACCGCCTCGTCGATACACCGCTGGGCCAGACCCACGGCCACCACGCCGCACCAGGTGCGGGCCAGATCCAGGGTTTTCATGGCGGTGGCAAAGCCGGTGCCCTCCTCGCCCAGGCGGTTTTCCGCGGGCACCCGCACGTTGTCCAGCACCAAATCGCTGGTGGTAGAGCAGCGCACGCCCATTTTGTCCTCGTGGCTGCCTATGCTCAAGCCTGGGGCGCCCTTGTAGACCAGGAAAGCGGACATACCGTGGGTGCCCTTGCTCTTGTCGGTCATGGCGGTGATGACGAAAAAATCCGCCACGCTGGCGTTGGTGATGAAGCATTTGCGGCCGTTGAGGATGTACTCGTCCCCCTCGCGGACGGCGGTGGTGCGGCCGTTGGCGGCGTCGCAGCCCGCGTCGGGCTCTGTGAGGGCGAACGCGCCCCAGCCGCCGCCTATGATGATGTCGCAGCACCTGCGCTTTTGCTCCTCAGTGCCGGCCAGCAGCACGGGCTTGAGAGCGAGCCCGTTGCCGTTGAGGGTCACGGCCACGCCGGCATCCGCCCAGGCGATCTGCTCCAGGATGGCGGCCTGGTCGATGTGGTTCAAACCCAGGCCGCCGTACTCCTCGGGCACGTCCATCATATGCAGCTGCATCTCGATGGCCTGATCGTAGATCTCGCGGGGCCATTCGCCGCTGACGTCATACTCCTTGACCTGTTCCTTGATCTCGTTCTCGCAGAAATTCCGGACGTCCTTCAGCAATTCCCGGGCGTCCTCCGAAATGATGTAAGACATATCATTACCTCCTGTCTGTTTATGGTCTGTCAGTGTTCCCGGGGGGCCGGATGAGCGGCCGCGCCGGCTTTCAGCATGGCCTGGATCTGGTCCTCGCTGTACCCCAGCATGGCCAGCACCTGCTCGGTCTGCTCGCCCTGATAGGGTCCCCGGTTGTACTCCGGCAGGGGCGTGTCCGAAAACAGCACCGGAGGCCGGACCAGGGTGCGCTCATTGCCGTTGTCGTAGCGCATCTGATAGAAGCAGTCCGCCGCCCACGCCTGCGGGTCGGCCAGCAGTTCGTCCCAGGTCTGGGCCACGGCGTAGGGGATGTCGGCGGCTTTGAACGCCGCGCACCACTCCTTCAGCGTCTTTTTAGACACCTCGTCCGCCAGCAGGTCATAGAACTCGTGGAGATGGTTCTGGAGGTTGGCCTGGGGGAAGAACCGGGGGTCGCCCACCAGATCGGCGCGGCCAAGCGCGGTGACGAATCGGTCATACAGGGCGTTATAGGCCGGAGCGGCGAACTGGATCCAGCGCCCGTCCCTGGTCTTGTGGGCTACGGTGAGGGGGTTGGCGATGTCCTGCCGGGCCATGGGATATGTGGCGGCGGGCTGGCCGTACTGGGCGCTCTGGAGCATGGTCGATACCGACCAGATGGCGGAGTGGAACAGGCTGACGGTGACCTTGTCGCCGCGGCCGGTCTTCTGCGCTCTGTAAAGGGCCGCCAGCAGACCGCTTGCCAGATATATGCCCACCGGATGGTCGCCGAAGCCGGGTATGGTCAGCATCGGGGCGGAGTTTTTGTCGAAGAGGGTGCCCAGGATACCGCCCCGCGCGAAGTAGGCGGTGAAATCGAAGCCGGGCAGATCCCTGTCCGGGCCCTTCTCGCCGTAACCGGTGACATAGCCCATCACCAGTTTGGGATATTTCGCTTTCAGCGTCTCCCAATCCAGGCCGGACTTAACGAGGGACTTGTAGCGCACATTGGTGATAAAGATGTCTGCCCGCGCGATGAGCTTTTCCAGCGCTTCCCGACCCTCCGGGGTCTTGGTGTTCAGGCAGATATCCTGCTTGTTGGCGTTATCCAGATCAAAACTGGTATTCTCCAGATCGCCGGTGGGGCGACCCTCGTTGATGGCGGTGCTGCGGTAGGGGTCGCCGGTGGGGGCCTCTACCTTGATGACCTGGGCGCCCAGGTCGGCCAGATAGCGGCCGCAGGAGGGGGCGGCGATGAAGGTGGCCAGTTCCACAACATTGACCCCTTCCAGAGGCCTGGGAAATGTTTCACTCATTGTGTGACCTCCTTATATATTAGTTGGATAACTGGTAAGACCGATATTTTGGCATTTTCCCGTCGATGAGAGGGGACTTCCTCTGTACTCTCGGGATTTCTTGTTCCTGTTTTATCATACATAGTTAACTAAGTCAATCATGTTTTTGGGGAAAAACCAAAAAAATTGATGTTTTCTACAGTCTGCACAAATAAATGACCCGCTTTTCTTGCAGGATTACATAAAAATTTTGCTTGACATCCCCCTTTAGACCTCATATACTGGACTTACCAGATAACCAAATAAGCGAGGTGTGGCAAGTGGTTACCTTGGGACTGGACATCGGATCCGCCACATCCAAATGCGCGGTGCTGCGGGACGGCGCGGAACTGACCGCCAGTTCCATCGCGCCGGGGGGCATCGGCACAAAGGGCCCGGAGGCGGCTCTCAGCGCCATATTAAATGAAACCGGACTGGATCTGTCCGGTTTTGCCTCCATCGCCGCCACCGGCTATGGGCGGGCCCGCTGCGAATGGGCCGGACTCCAGGTCAGCGAACTCACCTGCCACGCGCTGGGGGCCCACATGGTATTTCCGGATGTCCGCACCGTCATCGACATCGGCGGACAGGACGCCAAAGTCATCGCGCTGGACAGCGCGGGCAGGATGCGGAGTTTTTTAATGAATGACAAGTGCGCCGCCGGCACGGGCCGTTTTCTGGATGTCATGGCGGGCGTCCTCCAGATACCGGTGGATCTCCTGGGGGAACGGGCCCTTCGCAGCGCCTCCCCCGCGGCGGTGTCGAGTACCTGCACCGTCTTTGCCGAGAGCGAGGTCATCAGCCAGTTGGCGGCCGGCGCCGGCCTGGACGATCTGGCCGCCGGTATCTGCGCCTCGGTGGCCGCCCGGACCGCCGCCCTGGTCAAGAGGCTGGGCGTGGTCCCCGCCCTGTGCATGAGCGGCGGGGTGGCCAATAACGCCGGGGTCCGCACCGCCCTGGAAAACGCTCTGGAGGCGCCCATTCTGGTCTCGCCTCAGGCCCAACTGTTCGGCGCCATGGGCGCGGCAGTCTACGCCTATCGAAAAGCAAAACGGCAAGGCGCGGGAAAGGAGATATGAAACATGGCAGAGGAGGCAAAAAAGCGCCGTCCGGCGCCCGATCCCAACTCCGCGAAATACAAGCTGGGACAGATCGCGGCAAAGGCATATTCCGACGCCCAAGCGGCCAAGGACCGGGGGGAGCCGGTGGGCTGGTGCGCCAGCAACTTCCCCGTGGAGATCCCGGAGACCCTGGGGATCGCGGTGGTGTACCCGGAAAACCAGGCCGCCGCCATCGCCGCCCGGGGCGGAGGCGCCCGCCTGTGCGAGGTCAGCGAGGCCAGCGGCTACTCCAACGACATCTGCGCCTACGCCCGCATCAGTCTGGCCTATGCCAAGTTGAAAAGCGCCCCGGAGCAGGATGTGCCCATGCCCGACTTCGTGCTGTGCTGCAATAACATCTGCAACTGCATGATCAAATGGTACGAGAATCTGGCCCGGGAACTGGATATCCCCATGATCATGATCGACATCCCCTTCAATCCGGACAACGAGGTCTCGGACAGCGAGTTGTCCTATGTCCGGGCCCAGTTCTGGGACGCCATCCGCCAGTTGGAAAGGCTCACCGGAAAGAAGTGGAGCGATGAAAGATATCGGGAGGTCATGGAGTGCTCCGGCCGGACCAGCCGGGCCTGGCTGGCGGCCACCGCCACCGCCCGGTATACGCCCTCCCCCTTCAACGGCTTCGACCTGCTGAACCACATGGCCGTCATGGTCACCGCCCGGGGCAAAAAAGAGGCAGCCGAGGCCATGGAGACCCTGCTGAAGGAGTACGAGGACAACCATGAGAAAGGCGTCTCCACGTTCCGCGCGGAGGAGAAGTACCGCATCATGTTCGAGGGCATCGCCTGCTGGCCCTGGCTGCGGGTCACCTCCGCCGGACTGAGGAGCCGCGGGATCAATATGGTGACCACCGTCTACGCCGACGCCTTCGGCTTCATCTACCGGGATTTCGACGATATGTGCCGGGCCTACTGCAAGGTGCCCAACGCCATCAATCTGGAGTGCTCCCGGGACAAGCGGGTGAAACTTTGCAGAGACAACCACGTGGAGGGCCTGCTGGTCCACACCAACCGGAGCTGCAAGCTGTGGTCCGGCTTTATGTACGAGATGAGCCGCCAGATCGGCGGGGCGTGCGGGATCCCCGTGGTCAGCTTCGACGGGGACCAGGCCGACCCCCGCAATTTCTCCGAGGCCCAGTATGATACCCGCGTCCAGGGCCTCATGGAGATCATGGAGACCAGAAAGGAGGCGGGCGAATGAGCGTTCAGGAGCTGATGGCGCGATTTGTGGCCGCCGCCCAAAACCCCGCCGCCCTGAAGGAGAAATACCTGGCCGAGGGGAAAAAGGTGGTGCTCATGGCCCCGGTGTACGGCCCGGAGGAGATCGTCCACTCCATGGGGCTGGTCCCCATGGGGGCGTGGGGCGGCGACTTGGAATTGCGGGAGGCCAAGCGCTACTTCCCCACGTTCCTCTGCTCCATCGTCCAGAGCATCGTGGAGCTGGGGATGCGCGGGGCCTACGAGGGGGCCTCTGCCATCGTCATCCCCTCCCTGTGCGACAGCCTGAAGGTGCTGGGCCAGAACTGGAAGTACGCCGTGCCCTCCATCCCCTTTATCCCGATGACCTGGCCCCAGAACCGCAAACCAGACTACGCCCGGGACTTTATCATCGCCGGGTTCCGGCGGGTGATCCGGGACCTGGAGGAGGCCGCCGGCGCCGCTTTTGACGAGGACAGGCTGGCCGCCTCCATCGAGCTCTACAACGCCCACAACGCCGCCATGCGGGATCTCGTCCCCGCCCTGGCCGCCCACCCGGAGATCACCGCCGCCCAGCGCGGCGCCGTCTTCAAAAGCGCCTGGTTCCTGCCCAAGGAGGAACACACCGCGTTGGTGCGCGCGCTGCTGGCCGAACTGGACGCCTCCGGTCCCGCCGGGGAGAAAATCCCCATCACCCTGACCGGCGTCCTGGCGGACGCGCCCGGGCTGGTCTCCCTGCTGGACGAGTACGGCTTCCAGATCGCCGCGGACGACGTGGCCGCCGAGAGCCGTCAGTACCGCGCCGACGCCCCCGCCGGAGGCCCCCCTCTGGAGCGGCTGGCCCGGAAGTTCCAGGCCATGGACTGCTGCTCGGTGCTGTATGACCCGGACAAACGCCGGGTGGAACATATTGTGGAGTTGGCGAGGAACAGTGGTTCCAGAGCCGTCGTCATGGTTCTCACCAAGTTCTGCGACCCCGAGGAATTTGACTATCCGCTAATCAAACGGGCCTGTGAGGAGGCGGGCCTGCCCATGATCCAAATCGAGGCGGACCGGCAGATGGTCAATTACGAACAGGCGCGAACTATGCTTGAGACCTTGCGTGAGGCCCTTTAATATATAGATAGCAAAAGCAAGAGAAAAATGAAAGGAAGGAAACAGATGAAGACAGAAAAGAAAGGCGCAGCTACCCGTGCGTTCCTGATTACCCTCGCTCTTTTGATCCTATGTTCTGTGGTAAACTGGGGAGTCATTTCTGGTTGGGGCAATGTGAAGATCACTCGTCTCACGTTAGCCGGCTCAGATGGCAAGCCGTATAGCGCGCTGTTGTATGTCCCAAAAAATGCCACAGATAAAACTCCCGCGCCTGCTCTTGTGTGTTATCACGGCAATGCGGGCAATGCGCGCAATCATGAAAGTTGGGCAGTTGAATTTTCGAGGAGAGGATTTGTTGTACTGTCAATCGACTACTTAGGCTCTGGCAATTCTGGAAATGCGGTTGGGGCGGCAGATCCCCCGGAATTGATTGCGCCCGCAGAACTTTATTATAATTATATACTTTCTATGCCAGTTGTTGATAAAGACAACATCATTGTTTCTGGTCACTCCATGGGCAACGCCCCTGCTGGAGCAATCGGTGCAAAATACAATGCAAAAGCGATCATGTTTGCCTCTCTGGACCAACATCCAGTTAACACGTTACTGGACTTTATGCACAAGAATGAGGAGTACACGCTCCCCTATAGAGAAGCCTTTGAGAAATATCAGGGAAATATACTGACTATCACTGGAACGGTAGAACCTATTGAAAAGGGCCGCGATAATCAGATGATTGCCGATGCAATGCTTGAGATTCTGGATGACAGGACCGGCTATGAAAACGAAACGAACTATACGCTGGATCATCTCTATGGCTCCTTCGAGGAAGGAAATGCTTTTATCACAGTAATGGAGACCCATCGAATCCACGAGGCCGCTTTCGTAAGTTCCAAGAGCATTGGTCATCTCCTTTGGTTTGCGCAGGAGGCTCTGGGTGATGCCGTTCCCAATTTTATTGATGCTAATGACCAGATTTGGCAGTTCAAAGACTTCACAGGTTTGGCAGGAATGTTTGCTTTTGCAGCTTTCGTATGTTGTCTGGCAATATTCCTTACTGAGAAAATTCCCTTCTTTGCAGAAGTTAAGCAACCGTTGCCAAGGAATATCGGCCTTAGGAAAGTTGGGCTTATAATTTCTACGATTTGCGGCATCATTTTCCCATATATTGCTTTGAAAACGGCAGGATTCGGCATTATTAATATTCGTGGTGGTACCGGCTTCCGCTTGACTTATGCCAACTATGCTCTTGCTATCGTGGTAGGGATATCACTGCTTGGAATAGTCACTTTGATTCTGTTTCTACTCACCGACGGTAGGAAGCAAAAAGCGCAGCTTTGTGACCTTGGTCTAACCCCCGCTGGGAGCAACAAATTTAAAATTTCTTTTATCATCAAATCGTTCCTTCTCGCTATGATCACGGTGGCTATCGGATGGGCATACATCCAGTTGCAGGAGACCGTACTAGGTACGGATTTCTACGGATGGTTCTTTGGAATTAAACCGATTCCTATTTTTAAAATACAGTATTATCCTTCTTATATTCTGATATGGATTGCTTGTTTCATTCTGAGCGCAATTGGAATGAATGTGGAACGTCGCCTCCCCTCGACAGGACGCGAAGCATTAGACACCTTGATTGCAATCGTATTTAATGTACTTATTGCCTGCTTTACCATTACACTAGTCGTAATCGTCAAATGGGAGTTGCAATCCAATGGTGTCTTCCAAAACAGTTTTTGGGAAGTATTCGGCTTGGATACCAACCGACTCTGGGGTATGCCCGCGGGCATGGCGATTGGCGCTGCCGGCTCTACTTATATCTTCAGGAAAACGGGAAACACTTGGCTCTGCGCTTTCCTGATGGGCACAGTCTGCTCTCTTATGTGTGTTCTCTACGGACAGCTTCGCATTTCATAAGCAATACTCTCCCTTTACAAAGCAGCCCGGCGGGGTTCGTCCCCGTCGGGCTGTCCATTTGTATTTATTCATTTTACGCCTGCAGGTCGTCCCGGAACGCGGTCAGGTGCAGCCGCATGGCGGCGCCGGCCTCCTCGGCCTCCCCGGCCCGGATGGCCGTGAAGATGGCCGCGTGCATCTGGTGGATGCGCCGGACCATTTCCAGCCGGTTCTGTTCCGGCATGGAGGCCATGCGTTTGAGCATAAACGTGCGGTTTAGTTTGCTGAAAGTGTTGCTGAAGATCACGCTCACCGTGTTGTTGGCGGCCTTGGCGATGAGGCCGTGGAAGTCGGGGTCCATGGCCACAAAGCGCTCATAGTCGTCCATGCGGTCCGCCATGCGCGCCAGCATGGCCTCCATGGCCCGGATATCCTCCTCCGTGCGGCGCTGGGCGGCCCATCCGGCGGTGACAGACTCGCTGGCGGCCCGATACTCTGCCAGTTCGTCCAGCGAGATCTGGCCGATGGACAGCGCGTCGGAGAGGGAGTTTTCCAAGTTCTTGTCGTTGGGCGGCATGACGACGGCGCCGTTGCTGCCGGCCATGGTGCGGATGTAGCCCGCCCGCTCCAGCATCCGCAGGGCCTCCCGGATGGTGGGGCGGCTGCGCTGGAACACTTCGATCATGCTGCGCTCGCTGGGCAGGCGGTCGCCGGGGTGCAGTTCTCCCTGGACGATCAGGTCCCGAATCTGTTCAAAAATGGCCTCGCTGGCCCGTTTGGTCTCCACGGGCCGAAAAATGTTGGCGCCGACCTGGTTTGACTCGAAGTCCGTCATATCAGTCCCTCCTTCGCTTACTGGTAAGACCAGTATATCATCTTTTGGACCATTCGTCAATAGGGGACAGCGGCAAATCGGGGGGAAAAGCAAAAAGGACCGGCGAGGGCAGACGCGCCTCGCCGGTGGGGGACCGGGGCTATACAGGATTGCTCAGGTCCTCCCGGAAGGCGGCGAGGTGAACTCGCATGGCGGCGCTGGCGCCCTCGGCATCTCCCGCCCGGATGGCCGTGAAGATGGCCGTGTGCATCTGATGGACGCGCCGGACCATCTCCGACCGGTCCTGTTCCGGCATGGCGGCCATGCGTTTCAGCATAAAGGAGCGGCTGAGTTTACTGAATGTACTGTTGAACACTACGCTGACGTCGTTTTTCGCAGCTTTGGCGATGAGCCCGTGGAAGTCCGGATCTATTGCGACAGACTGCTCATAATCGTCCATGCAGTCCGCCATGCGCGCCAGCATGGCCTCCAGGGCGCGGATGTCCTCCTCGGTGCGGCGCTGGGCGGCCCAGCCGGCGGTGACGGCCTCGCTGGCGGTGCGGTACTCGGCCAATTCATCCAGCGAGATCTGGCCGATGGACAGTGCGTCGGAGAGGGAGTTCTCCAGATTTTTATCATTTGGCGGCATGACGACGGCGCCGTTGCTGCCCGCCACAGTGCGGATATATCCCGCCCGCTCCAGCATCCGCAGGGCTTCCCGGATGGTGGGACGGCTGCGCTGGAACATCTCGATCATGTTCCGCTCGCTGGGCAGGCGGTCGCCGGGGCGCAGTTCCCCCTGGAGGATCAGGTTTCTGACCTGATCGAAAATGGCTTCGCTGGCCCGCTTGGTCTCTGCCGGATGAAAGAGTTTCGTGTTGCCTGTCAGCTGGTCGTGGTTTGCCATAGCGATGTTTCCTCCTGATTCTGGTAAGACCAGCATAACACTTTACCAGTGAAAAAGCAAGGGGAAAATGCGTCTGTGCACAGGAATCGTTGTAGGTTTACAATAGAAGTTGGACAAATGGAAAAGGAACAGGTGAAGGAACCGGTGTGTTTGTCAACAAACAAGTTAAGGCACCACCGCACAATTAACCATTGATTGGGAAGGTCAAGGCGGGACCGGTAATCCATCTCATGATACGACCCAGGGCTCCGCCAAGGGCAAACCTGATCAGACAGTCAAGCAGCGCCTG
>CAYPEE010000031.1:0-13597 GCA_964409665.1 uncultured Oscillospiraceae bacterium | reverse complement strand
AGCACCTGGGCCCCGAGGCTGGCCAGTTCCAGCATCTCGTCGTAGGTGATCTCCTCCAGCTTACGGGCGGAGGGCACCAGCCGGGGATCGGCGGTATAGACGCCGTCCACGTCGGTGAAGATCTGGCACAGGTCGGCCTGGAGAGCGGCGGCGATGGCCACCGCCGAGGTGTCCGACCCGCCCCGGCCCAGGGTGGTGATGTCCTCATACTTGTTGATGCCCTGGAAACCGGTGACGATGACGATGCGCTTTTTGTCCAGTTCCGTGCGGATGCGGTCGGTCTTTACCCGCTTGATGCGGGCGTTGCCGTAGCCGGAGTTGGTGCGGAACCCCGCCTGCCACCCGGTGAGGGACACGACCGGATATCCCAGGGCCTCTATGGCCATGGCGCACAGGGCGCAGGAGATCTGCTCGCCGGTGGACAGCAGCATATCCAGTTCCCGCCTGGAGGCGGAGGGGTTGATCTCGGCGGCCTTTTCAATGAGGTCGTCGGTGGTGTCGCCCTGCGCGGACAGCACCGCCACCACGTCGTTCCCCGCCTGATACGTATCGGTGATGATGCGGGCCACGTTGCGCAGGCGCTCCGCGTCCGCCACCGAGGTCCCGCCGAATTTTTGTACGATCAGTGCCATTCTCATTCCATCCTTCTTATGGAGTAGCGGGCGGGTCCCAGACCCGCCCGCGCGTCAGGTCACAGTGGGCGCTCATTTGGGCGCCGACGTCCCGCCCATCCATTTTATGCGGGAGAGGGGCCGCGCGTCAGTCCAGCACGCGGATGACGGACAGGGGCTTCAGCCCCGCCAGCCGCCCGTCCAGCTCCCCGCGGGTCATAAACGCGTCGGTGATACAGGCGGCCTCCCGGTCCCCGGCGCCCCGGCCCGCCGGCAGCTTTCCGCCCAGGGCGCTCTTCAGCCTGTCGGCGGAGGCGGCGGCCCGCACATACCAGCGGGACCGGAGTTCCTCCACCCCGCCGGCGGCGTCCTCGCCGCCCTCGTCCCAGAGGAGGGCCTTCCGATGGCCCAGGTTCCGGGCCACGTCCATCACGTCGGCCACCACGGCGGAGGCCGTCGGGAGTTTGCCCGCCCCACGGCCGTAGAACATCACGTCTCCGATGGCGTCCCCCCGGACGGAGATGGCGTTGAACACGTCCTCCACGCCGGACAGAGGGTCGGACTGGTCCACCAGGTGGGGCGCCACATAGGCGCACACCCGGCCGCCGTCCAGTCTGATGGCCCGGCCCAGCAGCTTGATCTTTTTGCCCGCGCTCTCAGCATAGTCCACGTCGGCCAGGGAGATGCCCCGGATCCCCTCGGTGGGCACCTGCTCCGGGTAGATGTGCCGCCCAAAGGCGATGGCCGCCAGGATGCAGATCTTCCGGCAGACGTCGTGTCCGTCCACGTCGGCGGAGGGGTCCCGCTCGGCGTAGCCCTTCTCCCGGGCCTCGGCCAGGGCCGCCTCGAAGGACAGCCCCGCCCGGATCATCCGGGTGAGGATATAGTTGGTGGTGCCGTTCAGGATCCCGTAGATCTCCAGGATCTCGTTGGCGGCCAGGCACTGGCTCAGGGGCCGGATGATGGGGATCCCGCCCCCAACGCTGGCCTCAAACAGATAGCACACGCCCTTCTCCTTGGCCAGCCGGGTCAGCTCGTAGCCGTGGGTGGCCACCAGTTCCTTGTTGGAGGTGACCACGCTCTTGCCGGCCTTTAGAGCCCGCCGGGTGAAGTCCAGGGCCGCCCCGGTCCCGCCGATGGTCTCCACCACGATGTCCACCGCGGGGTCCCGCTCGATGACGGAAAAATCCTTCACAAAGCAGCCCTGGAAGGGGCTGTCCGGAAAGTCCCGCACGTCCAGGATATATTTCAGCCTGATAAGGCCGTCGGCCTTGCGGGCGATGCTGCTCTCATGTCCGGCCAACACCTCGGCCACGCCGGAGCCCACGGTCCCGAAGCCCAAAATCGCGACATTTACCATGCTCTCACCTCATTGTGTCGGTCAGCCCGCCAGCACCTCGCAGCGGATGACCTCTTTTTTCTGCCGGAGCACCGCCAGCAGTTCCTCCAGCTCGCCGGCCACGCCGGTGGTCTCCAGACCCAGGGTCACCGCGGCGGCGCCCCCGCCGGGGATGGACTGGTTGATGGTCAGCACGTTGACCCCCCGGTCCGCCAGCAGGTTCAGCACCGAGGAGAGGGCCCCAGTCTCGTTGCGCAGCAGGACCTGGATGGTGACGATGCGCCCCCGCATCATGTCCTGGAAGGGGCGGATGGCGTCCTTGTACTTGTAAAAGGCGCTGCGGCTGATGCCGGTGCGGCGGGCCGCCCCGTTGACGGTGCGCTCCTCGCCGGTCTCCAGAAGGCGTTTGGCCTCCGCCACTTTGAGGTAGATCTCCGGCAGCACCGTGGACTCCACGATGAAATACTTGGGTTTCTGTATCGTCTCCATGGGACCTCCTTTCACGCGGCGGGCGATCCGGTCTGTCTTTGCAACGCGGCCTATTGTATCACAGGTGCGGACAGAGCGCAATTCCAAACCGTCCCAAATTTTGACCAAACCTTTTCCCCCGGGCCGGCGGATATTGGTCAGAATGGCGCAGAAGAGCCGCCTGCGGCAAAGCTGCGGACGGCTCTAAAGGGAAACGGACTATCCTCCGCCCTCTCCCCCGCCCTCCGGCTCCGGCGGCGGTTCCGGCTCGGTGGGCGGCGCGGGGGGTTCGGTCACGGGGGGCGCCGAAGGCTCGGTGGGCGGCGCGGGGGACTCGGTCACGGGGGGCGCCGAAGGCTCGGTGGGCGGCGGTCCGCTCTCCGGCGGCCCGCTCTCCGGCGGCTGGGATTCCTCCGGCGGGCCGGACTCCTCCGGACTCGGTTCCGCGCTGGGGTCCTCCGAGGGCTCCGGCCGCCAGTTCTCGTCGTGGACGGGGCAGGGGGTCATCTTGAAATTGGAGAGCAGATACTGCTGATCTTCGGGCGTGGCCGCCCCGGGGGCGAGCTGCCGCACATAGTCCACCAGGCAGACCGTGCGGCGGGTCTCCGCCGGGCAGTAGGGCGTGGGGACAAAGTAGCCGGAGACGGCCTGCGGCTCCCCTTCCTCGCCCTCGCTCGCGGCCGCGCCCTCGGTCCCGCTCCCGGCATCGTCCCCGCCGGAGGGCTCGGCCTCGCCCACGCAGACCTCGATGGAGACATGGCACTGGCACTGCTCGGTGGGCGCGTCCTCCGGGAAGAGTTTGAAGGTGTTCACCCGGTTGCCTCTGGGGTCGGCGCTGCAGTTGGAGCCGGCCAGCAGGCCGCAGTCGGCGCAGAGGTTATAGCTGCGCAGGCCCTCCGGCTCGGGCAGGGGCTGGTCGGGCAGGCCGTCGCACAGCCGGGACATCACCTTGCGGAACAGCACCTGGGAGGGATAGCGGCCATAGGTGATGGAATCGGGGATGCTCTGCGTACTGTCGAAGCCGGTCCAGACGGCGGCGGTGTAGTAATGGGTGTAGCCGCAGAACCAGAGGTCGGTGCCGTTTTCGGTGGTGCCGGTCTTGCCGGCCACCGTCTGGCCGGGCACCCGGGCGTGGGTGCCCGTGGCGTCGGCGGTGGCGCCGCTGACCACGCCCCGCATGATATTGTCCATATAGTAGACGGTGGATTCCTTCAGGATGACCTCGCCGCCGTGGGGGTCGTTGTCCACCAGAGGCTCGTAGACGTCGCCGTTCTTCCGGTCAATGCGGATCACCGTCCGGGCGGAGACAAAGGAGCCGTTCCGGGCATAGGCGGCGAAGGCCGCCGCCATCTCATGGGTGGACACCCCCTTGGTCAGGCCGCCCACCGCCAGGGGCGACCAGTCCTTATCGGTCTGGACCGTTCCGTCGCTGAGTTCCCTGTACTCCACCAGAGAGGAGAATTTGAACCGCTCGGTCAGGAATTTGAAGGACTCCTCCAGGGTCACCCGCTCCAGCGTGTGTACCGACACGGTGTTGGCCGACCGGACCACGCCCTCATACACGCTGGTCAGCCCCAAATATTTTCGCACGGCGTTGACGGGCCAGGGGTCGCCGCCCACGGTCATGGTCTGGCTGTCGTCGATCACGGAGCCGGGGTGGATAAGGCCCAGCTCGAACCCGGGACCGTACACCGACAGAGGCTTGATGGAGGAGCCGGGCTGTTTCACGGTGTCCACCGGGTAATTCCAGCCCCGGTTGGTGGTCTTGGGGAAGGTGGTGCCCATGGCCACCACAAAGCCGGTGGAGTTGTCCACCAAGGTGATGTTGGACTGCAGTTTCTGCCCGGTGGAAGAGATGTAGTCCACCTCATACGGATTGTCGTACACCTCGTCCACCACCGCCTGGGCCTTTGGGTTGTAGGCGGTGACGATCTTCAGACCGCCGCTGAACACCATGTGCTCACACACGTCCCGATCCAGGCCGGTCTGCTCCTGCACCAGCTGGATCGCCTCCTCGATGGCGGCCTCCTGATACCAGGAGTAGAGGCTGGCGGGATCCACGGTGTCGTCGGAATCGCTGTCGGGAATGCCGTCGCCGTTTTCGTCCGCGACGGGGCCCTGCCGGTCAACGGTGAACGTCAGCGTCTCGGCCATGGCCTGATCGTACTCCGTCTGGTCGATATAGTGGTACTCCTTGTCCTCGCCGAAGATCATCGTCCGCAGCTTTTCAAACAGGGACGGCCCGTCCTCCCCGCCGGCGTCGCCTTCGGTGGGATTGAGCATCTCCCGCAGGATGGTCTCCTGCCGGGCCTTGTTCCAGCGGCGGTTGTCCCACTCCTCGGCGGGGCCGTAGTGGATGGCGCCGCAGCCGTCGCACTCGGCCTCCGGGTCGTTGTTATAGGTGCCGCACTCCAGGCAGGGGTACCGGGTGGTCCGGACGGCCCCGTAGGGGCTGTACAAAGACGGGTTGTTGGTGATGCCGGCCAGGCTGGCGCACTCCGCCAGATCCAGGTCCCACACGTCCTTGCCGAAATAATACTGGGAGGCGGCCTGGACGCCCCGGCAGCCGTTGCCCAGATAGATGACGTTCAGATATACCTCCAGAATGTCCTCCTTGGTGTACTTCTTCTCCGCCTCCAGGGCGGTAAAGATCTCCATGAGTTTCCGGGTGACCGTCACATCGTCGTACTGGGTCAGGTTTTTGATGGCCTGCTGGGTGATGGTGGAGGCGCCGAAGGTGTTCCGCATGGACAGAAACATATTCATAAAGGCGCCGGCGGTGCGGTACCAGTCCACGCCGTGGTGGTCATAGAACCGCTTGTCCTCGATGGCGACAATGGCGTGGATCAGATCCTCCGGGATCTGCTCATACTTCACATATTCCCGCCGCTCGCTGCCGTGGAGGGCAAACCACTCCACCTCTTTCCCGGTGTCGGGGTCGATGTAGTACATCACCGAGTTCTCATCCATAGTGAAGATGGAGAAGTCGATGTCCGCCCGGGGCATGATGGTGGTCTTCACATAGACGGCGGCGTAGATGACCATGAAAATGCCGGTCACCGCGCCGATGAGCACCAGGGTGCCCAGCACCTGCAGGATCCGGATGAGGACGGTCACGAGGACAGGCCGGCCGGCGCGGCGCCTCTCCCGCGGGGTCCGGCGCCGGGGCTGACCGCCGTCCCGGTCCCAGTCTCCGCTGTCCGCGTATCTGGTTTGGTGTCGTTCTGCCATATCGGGTCCCTCCGTATCTGGGTTTCGCCGTTTCTCACGCGGCGGGCGTCCTCTCTCTCCGAGCCGGAATGGATCGAAAGCGATCCAATATTTTGTGCATTATAACACAGAAAAACCTGTTTGTCCACCCCAACCCCCGAGCAAATCCTTAAGAATTCCTCCCCCGGGGCGGGCGGGCCAGTTTCGGAGGATTTTCCCGCGCGTTCCCTCTTGCATTTTTGTCCGGCATCGGTTACAATATAGCCGTACCCGATCAGAGGAGGCTTGGCCATGAGCGAGGAATACGGTCCCGACTTTGTCACCGTCACCGACGACGACGGCAACGAATTTGAACTGGAGCATCTGGGCACGCTGGAGCACAGGGGCAAGGAGTATATGGCCTTCCTCCCCGCCGACATGGACGAGGACGACGAGGACTTCGGCATGATCCTGCTGCAGGTGGTGGAGCAGGACGGCGAGGAACTGCTGGCCGACATCGACGACGATGACGAGCTGAACGAGGTCTATGAGCGCTTTCTGGAGGAGCTGTTCGCTGAGGAGGACGAGGAGGACGGCGGCGAGGACGAGTGAGTCTTCTCTCCCCTGCCGGGTTTTAACTACGTGAACTTCGTCCTTGTTAAAACCCACATTTATTATATGGGACGCCCCCTCGGAGACTGGTTCGCAGGCCTCCCGGCCCCTTCGGGGAACTCCGGAAGTTGGAAGCGGTAAAGGTCAACGGAGGCGACCCACCTGCATGGAACGTGCAGGTTTTTAATGAGGACGGCACGGCCACGGCGGGGGTTTGCCATCAGGCGGGAGGGCGGGAGCCCTCCCGCTTTTTGTGTGGGGCGCGCATTTGTAAAATTTTTTCGATGGGGAAATTTTTCTTGCAAGCCCTGTCCCGGCGTGTTATAATAACCGCTGTATTTTGCACGTCCCCCGTTCGGGATGTGCTTTCTGACTGACAATTTGAGAGGGTTGATATTCCATGAGCGCATCCCGAGAGAAAAAACAGCGGCAGGGCGCCGGCCCTGACCCCAAGGCGGCAAAGGCCCAGAAGGAGCGGGCCAGCCGCAAACGCAGAAACATCATCTACGCCGTCGCGGCCGTCCTCGTGGCGCTGGCGGTGGCGGCGCTGCTGGTGTGGAGTTCCGGTTTCTTCCAGAGCCGGATGTCCGCAGGCACGATGGGCGGGGATAAGATGTCGGTCGCCGACCTCAGCTACTACTACCATTCCGCCCGGTCCAATTACCTGAATCAGCTCTACGCCATGTACTCCATGTTTGGGGGCGAACCCAGCCTGCCCGCCGACACCGACGTGTACGACCAGGAGTCCGGCGAGACCTACCACGACTACTATATGAAGAGCGCCCTTGAGAACGCCTCTCTCGTCACCGCGCTGTACCACGAGGCCCTGGACAACGGCTATTCCCTGTCCGACGTGAAGGACGACGTGGACGCCCAGATGCAGCAGATCAAGTCCAGCGCCTCCTCCAGCGGGTACGGCTACGGCGCCTATCTGAAGGCCGCCTACGGCTCCTATATCACCCGCGGTGCCCTGAAGACCCAGGTGGAGCGCGCCGCCCTGGCCAACCGGTATCTCTCTGACCACCAGCAGGAACTGCTGGACAGCTACACCCAGGAGGATCTGGACGCCTATCTGGAGGACAACCACGACAGTCTGGACACCTTTGAGTACTCCGTCTTCTATGTGGCCGCGGCCACGGTGGAGACCGAGGACGAGGACGGCAACGAGATCGACGAGGAGACCGTCGAGCAGCAGAAGAAGGAGGCCATGGAGCAGGCCAAAGCGGACGCCGAGGCCCTCCTCGACGACTACGAGAACGGCGATGGGTTTGACGATCTGGTGGAGAAGTACGGCCTCACCGAGACCTCCTGCCAGGACCACGCCGCCGGCGTGGGCTCCAGCCTCAGCACCTCTCTGGCGTACCGCGACGAGCTGATGGAACTGAAGGACGGGGAGAGCGCCGTGGCGGAGGCCGACGACGGCTATTATGTGGTCGCCCTCCACAGCCGCACGCTGGACGACTCCCTCACCCGCAACGTCCGGCACATCCTCGTCAACGCCGAGACTACCACGGACGAGGACGGCAATACCGTGGCGCCCACCGAGGAGGCGTGGAACGCCGCGCTGGAGAAGATCGAGTCCGTCAAGGCCGAGTTCGAGACCGGCGACAGGACCGAGGAGTCCTTCGCCGCGCTGGCCAACCAGTACTCCGACGACACCGGCTCCAACGGCTCCGCCGTGGACCAGGGCTACGGCGAGGGCGGCCTGTATGAGAACGTCCCCAAGGGCCAGATGGTCGCTGAATTCGACGAGTGGCTGTACGACGATGCCCGCCAGCCCGGCGACGTGAGCGATCCCATCGCCCACGGCAAGGACAGCGAGTCCTCCAACTATTACGGCTACCACCTGATCTACTATGTGGGCGAGAGCGGCGAGACCGTCTGGGAGGCGTCCGCCAGGGACGCTCTGGCAGACGCCGATATGGAGACCTGGCGCACCGAGAAGATCAACTCCTGCCCCGTTCTCACCAACGACAACGCCAGACTGGTCGGCTGAGGCGCCATCAAAACCGAATCGACAAGACGAGAGGGTCCGGCTCCGCGCCGGGCCCTCTCCGTTTTGTCATACCTGTTTTTTGCGGCGCTGATACGATCGAACCGCCGCGTTGACCACCAGGGCCCCCACCAGTCCGCACAGGGCGCCGATGACGGCGCCCACGATCACGTCGCTGGGGAAATGGACCCCCACATACAGCCTGGACAGGGCCATGACCGCCGCGGCCGCCAGCGCCAGGACCCTGGCCCACTTCTGGGGCAGGGCCACGGCCAGGGCCACGGCAAAGGCGAACGCGCAGCAGGAGTGGCCCGACGGGAAGGAGTTGGGGTCGTGTTCCGCCACCAGTGCGGTGAAACCCGGAATGGTGATCCATGGCCTGGGCCGCATCACCAGCGGCTTGATGGTGAGGTTGGTCACCATCAGCCCGCAGAGCATCCCCACGCCGGCGGAGGCCCCCGCCTTCCGGGTGGCCCGGAACAGCAGCATCAGCACGGCCAGCGCGATGAACAGCAGTCCGTGGTCCCCCAGTTGGGTGTAGAACGACAGGATGGGCGTCAGCACGGGATTGCGGAGATGCTCCGCGATCCACACCAGCGCCGACTCGTCCCAGCTCTGGACGGCGTTCAGCACAACGTACTCCCTCCTTGACCAGATTGGAAAATCCATGTATAATGTAAAAAAAGACAGGGTTATTTTAGCGCATCCAGCGCGAAAACGCAAGCATTTTCGGAGGACGATATATTATGAAGGTCATCCATCTCATCAGCGGAGGCGACACCGGCGGCGCCAAGACCCACGTCCACTCCCTGCTGAAGGGCCTGAACGAACACATCCAGGCGGACATGATCTGCTTTACCGACGGGCCCTTCGTCTCCGAGGCCCGGGAACTGGGCATCCGGGTGGACGTGATCCCCGGCGGCCTCTGTTCCACCCTGAAGGCGCTGAAGGCGCGCATCCGCGGCGGGGGGTACGATCTCATCCACTGCCACGGCGCCCGGGGCAATCTGATGGGGGCCCTGCTGAAGCGCTCCCTCGGCCTTCCGGTGGTGTCCACCGTCCACAGCGACCCCAAGCTGGACTACCTGGGCCGGCCCCTGGCCGCCGCCACCTTCGGCGTGCTGAACCACTGGGCGCTGCGGACCATCCGCTACCACATCTTCGTCTCCGACGCCATGGCCGACCTGCTCATCGACCGGGGTCTGGACCCCCAGCAGGCCTTCCCCATCTACAACGGCATCGACTTTTCCACCCCGGCCCCCGGCCTGAGCCGGGAGGCGTTCCTGGCCTCCCTGGGGCTGGACTGGCCGGAGGACGCCGTGATCGTGGGCATCGCCGCCCGGCTCAACCCGGTCAAAGACATCTCCACCCTGCTGCGGGGGCTGGCGGCGGCGCTGGAGGAACAGCCCAAACTGCGGCTCATCGTCGCCGGGGACGGCGAGGAGGGCCCCGCCCTCCGGCGGCTGGCCGCGGAACTTGGCATCGAGAAGCAGGTGTATTTCGCCGGCTGGGTCACCGATACCGACAGTTTCTACAACGCCCTGGACATCAACGCCCTCACCTCCCTGTCCGAGACCTTCCCCTATGCCCTCACAGAGGGAGCGCGGTTCGCTCTGCCCACCGTGGCCACCCGGGTGGGCGGCGTGCCCGACCTGGTGAAAAACAACTCCACCGGCCTGCTGTTCGAGCCCGGGGACGCCCCGGCGCTGGCCCGCCACCTGACCGCGCTGGCCGCCGACCCGGCGCTGCGCCGGAGGCTGGGCGGCGCTCTGCGGAAACGGGCCAGCGAGGACTACTCCCTGGACAGCACGGTCCGCCGCCAGCTGGAGATCTATGGGACCATCCTGCGCCGCCACGCCCGTCCCGGCGGCAGGGACGGGGCGGTCATCTGCGGCGCCTACGGCCAGGACAACGCCGGCGACGAGGCGGTGCTCCGGGCCATCATCGGGGAACTGCGGGCCATCGACCCGGACCTGCCCCTGTGGGTGATGACCCGCAAACCCAAAGAGGTCAGAAAACAGTACCGGACCGGGGCGGTGTACACCTTCAACGTCCCCGGTTTCTGCCGCCGGATGGCCGGGAGCAAACTGTATGTCAACGGCGGCGGCTCCCTGATCCAGGACGTGTCCTCCCGCCGCTCTCTGTGGTTCTATCTGTTCACCCTGTCCGCCGCCAAACGGTTGGGCTGCCGGGTGATGATGTACGGCTGCGGCATCGGCCCGGTGAGCTCCCCCAACGGGCAGAAGTGGGTTGGCAAAGTCCTCAACCGCAGCGTGGACGCCATCACCCTGCGGGACAGGGACTCCGTGGACACCCTAAAACAGCTGGGCGTGTCCCGGCCCGAAATCGTGCTGGCCGCCGACCCCGCCCTCACCCTCCCCGCCGCGCCCCGGGAGACCGCCGACGCCCTTCTGGCGGCCGCCGGCCTGGAGCCGGAACGCCAGCGCTATCTGGGGATCACTGTCCGCCCCTGGCAGGGCTTTGAGGAAAAGGCCGCCGACTTCGCCGCCGCCGCCGACTTCGCCTGGGCGGAACTGGGACTCACTCCCGTGTTCATTCCCATTGTAGGGGATATAGACACCGGGGCCGCCAGAACCGTGGCCGCCCACATCCGGAAAGCCCCCTACGCCATCCTCTCCCCCTGTTCCAGCACCGCGGACACCATCGCCCTTTTCGCCCGGATGGATGTGATGCTGTCCATGCGGCTCCACGCCCTGATCTTCGCCGCCGGCCACGGGGTGCCCCTGGTGGGGGCGGTATACGACCCCAAGGTCAGCGCCTTTCTGGACGAACTGGGACAGGATCTTCACATTCCCTTTGACCAGGTGAGCGCCGGCAAACTCATCGCCCTGCTCCGCGCCGCCGCCGAGCGCTCCGGCAACCAGGCCGATCTGGAGGCCAAGACCGCTCGGCTGCTCCAGCTGGAGGCCAACAACAGCGCCACGGCGCGGAAACTGCTGGAACTGTAAGATAGGAGGCGTCTATGAAACAGCTCCTCTGTCTCTCCCACACGCCCTGGCAGGCCCGTCCCGACCGCACCCAGCAGCTTCTGACCCGCTTTGGCGGCGTAGACATCCTTCTGTTCGAGCCCGCCCCCCGGCGGGGACAACCCAAACCGGAACAGGGCCGCCGGGTGCGCCCCAACATCACGGTGTACGCCCTGCCCGCCCCCCTGCCCGCCGCGCGGGAGCGCTCCGCCCTGGCGCAGCGGCGGCTGGAAAAGTGTTCCCTGTTTATCCAGCAGACCATGGCCCGCCACCGGTTCCGGGAGCCGGTGCTGTGGTGCAATCATCCGAATCAGGCCCCTTTTCTGGACGAACTGGCGTACCGGGGCCTGGTGTACGACTGCCACCGGCTCTGGGGGGACGAGTGGCTGGATCCGGAGAGTACGCTGGCCGCCCAGGGGGACGTGGTCTTCGCCGCCTCCCCCGCCCTGGCGGAGCGGCTCTCCCCCTGCAATCAAAACGTGGCGGTGCTGCCCAACGGCGCCAACCCGCTGATCTTCAGCCGGGAAAACCTGCCGGTTCCCCCCGCCCTGGCCGCCCTGGAGGGCCGCCGCCTGCTGTGCCGGGTGGGGGACCTGACCGCCCAGACCGAACTGTCTCCCCTGATCTGCGCGGCCCAGCGCCGGCTGGAGTGGCAGTTCGTCCTGGCGGGCCGGTACACCCCGTCGGCCGCGGACAGGCTGAAGGGCCTGGAGAACGTCCACCTGCTCGGCCCCGTGGAGCCCCTGGACGTGCCCGAGTATCTGGCCCCCTGCGATCTGCTGTTCGACCTGCTCCAGCGGGACCAGCGCCCCGCCGGGGTCATCCCCATCCGGGTATATGAGTATCTGGCCTCCGGCAAACCCATCGTGACCATGGCCCAGCCCGGACTGGAGGAGCCCTTTCCCGACGTGGTCTACACCGCCTATGACGACGAGGGCTTTCTGTACCGCTGCGGCCTGGCCCTCCGCGAGTCCCCCTCCCGCGCCCCCCTCCGCCGGGAGTACGCCCGCCGCTCCGCCTGGCCCGGCCGGGCGGCGGAGGCCATGGAACTGATCGAGACCGCCGGTCTGTTCTGAGAGATCCGCCGAAATCCGCCGTTTTCGCCACGGTTTGTCCCTCTGGGGCGGACTTCCTTGTGAAAGCCTACGAAAAGTCCGGAATGCCGTCTTCCCCCCCTTGATTTTCCCGTATTTTTCCGATAGAATGGATCCAGTTTGAACGCAGGAGAGGTGCTGAACATGGGGGTCCGGGCTCTTCCGAATTTTCCCTGTTTTCCCAGCGCCTTTGCGCCCGGATACTGCCCCTATCCCGTCACAGGCTGACCGCATCCCGCGGCCAGCCTGCAATTTTTGGGGTATCTGTTCAAAAAAGCCCCGGCAAAGGAGTGTTTTCCATGAAAAAAGTGGCCGTCATCATGGGTTCGGACAGCGATTGGCCCGTCGTCAGGGGGGCCTGCGCCCAGCTCAAGGAGTTCGGCATCCCCTACGAGGCGCACATACTCAGCGCCCACCGCACACCCGCCGCCGCCGCGCAGTTCGCGAAAGACGCCCGCACCAACGGCTTCGGCGTGCTGATCTGCGCCGCCGGCATGGCCGCCCACCTGGCGGGGGCCTTCGCCGGCAACTCCACCCTGCCGGTCATCGGCGTCCCCCTGAAGGGCGGCGCCGCGGACGGATTGGACGCTCTGCTTGCCACGGCGCAGATGCCCTCCGGCGTCCCGGTGGCCACGGTGGCCGTCAACGGGGCCAGGAACGCCGCGGTCCTGGCCGCCCAGATCCTGGCCGTGTCCGACGGCGAACTGGCCGCCAAACTGGACGCCCAGCGGGTCAAAATGGCGGAGCAAATCGCAGAAAAAGAGGCGGGGCTCCAGGCGGAACTGGACCTGTGATCTGTACGCCCGCCGGGTCAATGCCGTTGGACCACGGGCGTTGATTCACAAATTACCACAGAAAGGACGAAATATCATGGAAAGGATGCAGCAGCTGTACGAGGGCAAGGCCAAGAGGGTTTTCGCCACGGACGACCCCGGCCTGGTCATCGTGTCCTACAAGGACGACGCCACCGCCTTCGACGGCGCGAAGAAGGGCACCATCGCCGGCAAGGGCGCCATCAACAACCAGATGTCCAATTTCCTCATGCGGAAACTGGAGAAGGCGGGCGTGCCCACCCATTTTGTGGAGGAGCTCAACGAGCGGGAGACCGTGGTGAAAAAGGTCTCCATCATCCCCCTGGAGGTCATCGTCCGCAACGTGTCCGCCGGCTCCTTCGCCAGGCGGTACGGCGTGGAGGAGGGCATCGTGTTCGACGAGCCCACCATCGAGTTCAGCTATAAGAACGACGACCTCCACGACCCCCTCCTCAACGACTATCACGCCGTGGCCCTGAAGCTGGCCGGCTG